>NZ_HG322950.1:4267500-4583400 GCF_000689415.1 Pseudomonas knackmussii B13
GCCGCCAGGCGTACTACCAGCGCAACCGGGCGGCGGATCAGCGCAGCCAGCAGGATCGACAGATCGCCCAGTTCGTGCGGCAGGTACGGATGCGTCAGCCGCGCCTGGGAGCACGCAAGCTGCATTATCTGTTGCAGCAGCAAGCGGAAGCCGCGTTGCGAGTTGGGCGCGATCGCCTGTTCCGGGTGCTGGCCGAGCACCGCCTGCTGGTTCGACCCAAGCGGGCGTACCACAAGACCACCCACAGTTTTCACCGGTTCCATCGCCATCCCAATCTGCTCAAGCCAGGGCCGCAACAGGTCTTGCCCGATGCGCCGGAGCGCGTCTGGGTTGCCGACATCACCTATCTGCCCAGCCAGAGCGGCCCGCTGTACCTGAGCCTGGTCACCGACGCCTATTCGCGCAAGATCGTCGGCCATCACGTCCACGACAGCCTGCACGCCGAGTCGGTGGCCCATGCCTACAGCCAGGCCCTGCGGCGCCGCACGACGCAGGAACCCCTGGTGCATCACTCCGACCGAGGAATTCAGTACTGCTCGGGGCTTTACCAACGCCTGCACGCGCAGCACGGAGCAATCTGCTCGATGACCGACGGCTACGACTGTTACCAGAATGCGCTGGCTGAGCGCGTCAACGGCATCCTGAAGAACGAGTTGCTGGAGCATCCTCCCGCCGACCTCGCGCAGGCGCGCCGCATGGTGCGTGAAGCCGTCGACATCTATAACCGCGAGCGCCCTCACCTGGCCCTGAAATACAAAACGCCCGATGCGGTGCATCGGGCGTTCTGAGGTCTGGAGCATGGCCTGAGAGGTGTAAACCTATTTCAGGACTAGACACCTATTCAGCCCTGCGGCGGCACCGGCGGCTGCTTGTTGCGCTTGAACAGCCGGCTGAGCCAGCCGAACGCAAGCACCGGCAGCAACCACAGCTTCTTCAGCAAGACCAGCATCGAGGCGAGCAGCCCCACCTTGGCAGCCAGCTTGCCGGCCACCAGCGCGCCCAGGCCATAGGCGGCCACCTTGTCCAACTCCGGGTTGAAGTCCATGTAGCGGTTGCCCGGGTTGAACTCGGTCATGGCCAGCACGCTTGCAAGGTTCTTCTCGATCAGCGGCAACTGCTCCATGCCGGCGATGAAATTCAGCACCAGCACGCCTTTGCGCCCAAGCACGCGGATGTTGTAGTTCAGCGTGTGCTCCTTGGCGTCGCCGAACTTCAATTCCTTGGCCCAGTACAGTTTCTTGCCCTCGGCGTCGTAGTGCGGCGGCGTTGCCCAGCCGACAAGTTCGATCGGCTCGAAACCCTGCTTGATCCGTTCCGGATTGGCTTCGCGCATGTCCTGCTGCATGTCCTTGAGCATGCTCGTGTAGTCGATACGCCCGGCGTCCTCGTCGGACACATAGCCATCGGCCTCGTACTGCACGATGACAGCCCAGGCCTGCGGATCGAACGGCGAGACTCTGGCCGGCATCAGCAGGCCCAGCGGCGGCGTGGTGCGCGGCGGGTTGCCCCAGGCCTCGAGCACCGCCTCTGCGTCCTTGCCGTCGAGGAAGACGAAGCTGTCTGGCAGGTCGAAGGTGGCCAGGTTGTCGCCAACCACGATCTTGCCCTTCTGGAATTTCAGGCGGGCGACGAATTCCTCGGTGGTCTGTGGCTTGCTTTCGGCGACACCGGGCACGTCGGCTTGTGCCTGGGTAGTGATCGGCTGTGCGGCGACGGCCACACCGAGGGGAAGCGCCTGGGTGAGGAAGAGGGCCAGGCAGAGGCTCTTACCATCCATGAGAAGGCTCCTGTGAGGAATGATCGATCCTTGATGACAGGTCGCGGCGGCGCGCGACCCTCGACATTATTCCTTACAAATGCGCCCTCCTGCCAGTTGCTCAAGGCTGGCTGGCGATGGCCTTCTCGATGGCCGCCTGCAACGCTGGATCATCCGGCTTGGTGAGGCTGGGGAACTCGCCGACCACCTTGCCCTGGCGGTCCACCACGTACTTGTAGAAGTTCCAGCGCGGCGCCTGGTCGGCCTGGCGCGCCAGTTCCTTGAACAGCGGGATGGCGTCGTCGCCGCGTACCGGCTGCACCTGGGTCATGTTGAAGGTCACGCCGTAGTTGCCGTAGCAGACCTTGGCGGTCACTTCGGTGTCGGCATCTTCCTGCTTGAAGTCATCGGACGGCACGCCAAGCACTTCCAGGCCCTGTCCCTTGTAGCGCTGGTAGATCGCCTCCAGGCCCTTGAACTGAGGAGTGAAGCCGCAGTGACTGGCGGTATTGACCACCAGCAGCGGCTTGCCGGCGTAGAGCTCGCAGAGATCGAGATCGACCTTGGAGCGCAGCTTCTGCAAGTGCCCCTGCTGTGCGAGCAGCGGCGGACAGTCGGCGGCCTGCGCGGCCAGGGGTGCGAAGAAGAACAGGCTGATGAGCAGGTAGCGGGACATGTGCGGATTCCTCGAGTAATCGAGTGACGCTACTCTCCTGCCCCGCCCGCGGCAATCCTCAGAAGCAATGCCCCAGGCCGGCCTGCAGCAGCGCCAGGCCGCCATGCGCCCAGCCCCACCAGGCCAGGCCCAGCAGCAGCGCTGCCAGCAGGCCTAGCCCGAGTTGCAGGACTCGCGGACTCACGCGACCTCCGCGGCAGCCAGGCGCGCCACCGGGCGCTCGCGCACCGGCCAGTTGAGCAGGCCGGCGAGCAGCGAGAGCAGGATGGAAATCTGCCAGACCAGGTCGTAGTTGCCGGTGTGGTCATAAACGTAACCGCCCAGCCAGCCGCCGAGGAAAGCGCCGATCTGGTGGAACAGGAAGGTGATGCCACCAAGCATCGACAGGTTACGTACGCCGAACAGGGTCGCCACCGTGCCGTTGGTGAGCGGCACCGTGGACAGCCACAGCAGGCCCATGGCGATGCCGAAGGCGTAGGCCGTCCATACCGTCAGCGGCGCCCAAAGGAAGGCGAGTATCACCAGACCACGGATCAGGTAGAGCGCAGTCAGCAACTTCGGCTTGCTCCAGCGACCGCCGAGCCAGCCGGCGAGGTAGGTACCGAACACGTTGAACAGCCCGACCAGCGCCAGCACCGTGGTGCCGACCGTGGCCGGCAGGTGACGGTCCACCAGATAGGCCGGCAGGTGCACGCCGATGAACACCACCTGGAAGCCACAGACGAAGAAGCCCAGCGAAAGCAGCCAGAAGCCCGAATGCCCACAGGCCTCGCGCAGCGCCTCGCCCAGGGACTGTTCATGGGCCAGCACCGGCAGCGGCTTGTCGCGCATCAGGCCGGCCAGCGGCACGATCAGCGCCACCAGCAGGCCGAGGGCAAGCAACGCCGTCGACCAACCGAGCCAGCCGATCAGCCCGAGGGTGCCGGGCAGCATGGCGAACTGGCCGAAGGAGCCGGCGGCGGCGGAAATGCCCATCGCCATGCTGCGCTTCTCCAGCGGAACGGCGCGGCCGACCGCGCCGAGAATCACCGAGAAGGAAGTGCCCGAAAGGCCGATGCCGATCAGCAGACCGGCGCTCAGCGACAGGCTGGCAGCCGAGTCGGCATGCCCCATCAGCACCAGGCCCACGGCGTACAGCAGCCCGCCGACCAACACGGCGCGCCCTGCGCCGTAGCGGTCAGCCAGGGCGCCAGTGAACGGCTGGGCGATGCCCCAGATCAGGTTCTGCAGGGCAATGGCAAAGGCGAACACCTCACGCCCCCAGCCGAACTCGGCGCTCATTGGCGCGAGGAACAGGCCGAAGCCGTGGCGAGTGCCCAGCGACAAGGCCAGGATCAGGGCGCCGGACAAGAGGATCCAGAATCCCGTGCGCGACAGCTTGGACATTGTTCTTATCTCCAGTAGGGGTATATACCCGCTTCAATCCGTTCATTCGCCCGAACCCGTCGGTTCAGCCGAGGCTTTCCAATTCACCAAGCAATGCCATCAACTGCGCGCGATTGGCCTCGCCGAGTTGCTCATGCATGCGCTGCTGCGCCGCCTCCCAAGGCGCGGCGCCCTGCTCCAGGCGCTCGCGACCGGCCTCGGTGAGCAGCACCAGGCGGTTGCGCTGGTCGCCAGCGTCGCCCTGCAACTGCACCAGACCTTCGGCCTGCAGCGGCTTGAGGTTGCGCCCGAGGGTGCTGCGGTCCAGGCCCATGGCATCCGCGAGCGCAGAAATGCTCGGCTCGTCGAGGCGTGCCAGATGGCGCAGCAGGGAAAATTGCGCGACCGTCAGCCCGATGCCTTGCAAGGCATCGTCGTAGACACGGGTGACGCCTCGCGCAGCACGGCGCAATTGGGTGCAAAGGCATTGGGTCTTGAGCATTGCGTGTATATACCCGCGATACCTGGGAGCGTCAATCGCGCGGTGACCGATTGTCCTTTCTGCCAGATGGCGGTTGTTGCCGCTGCCAAGGGCAGGCGCGGCGGCCGGCCGTATAACTGCGCCGACAGTCCCACCGAGATCACTGCGATGCCCCTCTACAAAGCCCCGCTGCGCGACACCCGCTTCCTGCTCAACGAGGTCTTCGACTTCCCCGAGCACTATCGCAACCTGATCAACGGAGCCGACGCCACGCCGGACATGGTCGACGCCATCCTAGGCGAGTGCGCGAAGCTCTGCGAGGAAGTCGTCGCCCCGCTCTACCACTCCGGCGACGAGGAAGGCTGCCACCTGGTAAACGGCGAGGTACGCACGCCCAAGGGCTTCAAGGAAGCCTACGACGCCTACGTGGCCGGCGGCTGGCAGGGCCTCTCGCACCCGGTGGAATACGGCGGCCAGGGCCTGCCGATGAGCCTGGGCGCGCTCAAGCAGGAGATGCTCGGCACCGCCAACTGGCCGTTCTCCATGTATCCGGGCCTGTCGCTTGGCGCGATGAACACGGTTATGCAGCACGGCTCCGAGGAACAGAAGCGCACCTACCTGACACCCCTCACCGAGGGCCGCTGGGGCGGCACCATGTGCCTTACCGAACCGCAGTGCGGCACCGACCTTGGCCAGGTGAAGACTCGCGCCGAAGCCAACGCCGACGGCAGCTACGCCATCAGCGGCACCAAGATCTTCATTTCCTCGGGCGACCACGACCTCACCGAGAACATCGTGCACATCGTCCTCGCCCGCCTGCCTGACGCGCCCAAGGGCACTCGCGGCATCTCGCTGTTCATCGTGCCCAAGTTCCTGCCGAACACCGAGGGCGGCGTGGGCGAACGCAACGGCGTGAGCTGCGGCGCGCTGGAGAAGAAGATGGGCATCAAGGCCTCGGCGACCTGCGTGATGAACTTCGACGGCGCCACCGGCTACCTCATCGGCCCACCGAACAAGGGCCTGGAATGCATGTTCACCTTCATGAACAGCGCCCGCATCGGCACCGCCATCCAGGGCGTCGCTACCGCCGAGCTGGCCTACCAGGGCGCGCTAGCCTATGCCCGCGAGCGCCGCTCGATGCGCGCGCTATCCGGGACCAAGGAGCCGGAACAGGTCGCCGACAGCCTCATGCACCACGGCGACGTGCGCCGTATGCTGCTGACCCAGAAGGCCGTGGCCGAGGGCGGCCGCGCGCTGGTCTACCTGGCCACGCAGTACGCCGACAAGATGATCCAGGGCCTGCTGACCGGCGACAACGCCGAGTACGAGCGCTGGGACGACAAGCTCGGCTTCCTTACCCCGATCCTCAAGGGCTGCCTCACCGAACTGGGCCTGGAAAGCGCCAACCTGGGCATGCAGGTGTTCGGCGGCCACGGCTACATCCGCGAGCACGGCATGGAGCAGATCGTCCGCGATGCGCGCATCGCCACGCTTTATGAAGGCACCACCGGCATCCAGGCGCTGGACCTGCTCGGCCGCAAGGTCCTGCTGATGACACACGGCAAGGCCGTACGCGACTTCACCAAGGTGGTCGGCAGGTTTGCTGTCGATCTGCTCAAGCAAGAACCGGCCATGCGCGGCCGCGCCCTCACCCTGCTCAAGCTCTGCGCGCAATGGAACCTGCTGACCCTGCGCATCGCCCTCACCGCCCGCAAGGAACGCGACCTGGTGGGCACCGCCAGCCACGACTACCTGATGTTCTCCGGCTACGTCGCCCTGGCCTACTCCTGGGCGCTGCAGGAAGCCGCGGCACGCAAGCGCCTGCGCCAGGGCGGCGGCGAGTCGAGCGACTTCTACAAGGCGAAGATCGCCACCAGCGACTTCTACTTCGCCCGCCTGCTGCCGCGCGCCAAGGGCCACGCGGCGGCGATGGGCAAGCCGGTGAAGTCGGTGATGGGGCTGAAGGCGGAGCATTTCGCCTTCGAGTAATGCGAGAACCTGGTAGGAGCGGACCTTGTCCGCGAATCGCGCGCATGGCGCGCTCCTACAGTTTTTTCGCGGATGAGATCCTACAGATCAAAAGTGTGCGGCGGATGTCCGGTTCCGGTCACCCGCCCAGGCCGAGGCTTATTCCGCCGCCGGCTTCTTGCGCTTGAGCGGCGCCATGCCGTCGCTGCTGGCCAGCGGTGCCTTCGGTTTGGCTGCCGGCTTGCGCTTGGCGGCGGGCTTGGCGCCGGCCTTCTTGCCAGCGTCGGTCTTTTTCTTCTTGGTCCCGGCAGCCTTGCCCGAGGCCTTGACCTTCTTCGGCCCCTTGTAGCTGGCCTTCAGGCCCGGGATGACGCGTTGCTCGAAGCGCAGCTTGAGGTAGCGCTCGATGCTCGACATCAGGTTCCAGTCGGTGTGCGCGACCAGCGAAATGGCGACACCGGCAGCGCCCGCGCGACCGGTGCGGCCGATACGGTGCACGTACTCGTCGCCCTTGCGCGGCATGTCGTAGTTGATCACCAGGTCCAGGCCGTCGACGTCCAGGCCGCGGGCGGCGACGTCGGTGGCGACCAGGATCTTCACCGCGCCCTGCTTCAGGCGCTCGATCGCCAGCTTGCGGTCCTTCTGGTCCTTCTCGCCGTGCAGGACGAAGACCTTGTGCCCGGCGGCGATCAGCCGGCCGGTCAGGCGGTCGGCCTGGACGCGGGTGTTGGTGAAGACGATGGCCTTCTCGTAGGTCTCGTTCTGCAGCAGCCAGAACAGCACGGCTTCCTTGTGCTCGCCCTCGTCGACCAGCACGACCTGCTGGCTCACCTCTTCGTTGAGCTCGCTGACCTGGTTCAGCAGCAGGTGCTCCGGCTCGCGCAGCACGGTTTCGATCATCTCGCGCAGGCCGCTGCCGGTGGTGGCGGAGAACAGCAGGGTCTGGCGCTGCGCCGGGCATTGCGCGGCGAGCTTGAGCACGTCCTCGGAGAAGCCCATGTCGAGCATGCGGTCGGCTTCATCGAGCACCAGCACCTCGACATCGTTCAGCGGCAGGTTGCCGGCGTTGAACTGCTCGTTCAGCCGGCCAGGGGTGCCAATGATGATTTCCGGGTTCTTGCGCAGGCGCGCGCCCTGCACCTTGAAGTCCTCGCCCCCGGTGATCAGGCAGGCCTTGATGAAGGTGAACTGGGCGAAGCGCTCGACTTCCTTGAGGGTCTGCTGGGCCAGCTCGCGGGTCGGCAGCAGGATCAGCGCGCGGGCGCCGCTCTTGGGCTTTTCCTCGGCGAGCAGGCGATGCAGCAACGGCAGCAGGAAGGCGGCAGTCTTGCCGCTGCCGGTCTGCGCCGTCACGCGCAGGTCGCGGCCCTCCAGCGCCTTCGGGATGGCGGCGGCCTGCACGGCGGTCGGCTCGGTGAAGGACAGGCTGTCGAGCGCCTTGAGCAGGCGTTCATGGAGGGCGAATTGGGCGAACAAGGCAAACCTCGGCGTGACGAAAGATCAAATAGCTGCATAGCCTACCGGTTGCCGCCGGCGAACGCAGGTTTTATTCGCCTGCCGGCGCAAACGGACGGACTTCATCCGGTCGCCTGGCCGCGATGCCAGGGCAGTGCCATGCTCAGGACAGGTGCGCAACGCGCGCCCATTCCGGAGAACGACCGTGCCACCGACCCTCATCTATTACGTGGCCGCCAGCCTGGACGGCTTCATCGCCCGCCCCGACGGCAGCGTCGACTGGCTGCCCGCACTGGCCGGCAGCGACGACGATCACGGCTACGCCGCTTTCTATGCCGGCATCGATGGCCTGCTCATGGGCCGTGCCACCTACCTGCAGTGCCTGGATTTCGGCACCTGGCCCTATCCGGACAAACCGGTCCTGGTGCTGACCCGCGCCAATCACCTGCCCCGGGCGTCTGCGCAGCTGGAACTGCGCCACTGTTCGCCGGCCGAAGCCCTGGAGCATCTGCACGGCCTGGGTTGCGAGCGCATCTGGCTGGTCGGCGGCGGCAGCCTGGCCGGCAACTGCCTGGCGGCCGACTTGCTCGACGAGGTGATCGTCAGCATCATTCCGCACCTGCTCGGCGCCGGCATCCCGCTGTTCGGCATCGGCCTCGAGCGACGCCTGCAGTTGCTCGAGCAGCGCAGTTTTCCCAGCGGCATCGTGCAGATGCGCTACCAGGTGCTGAAGGAACGCCCCGAACCATGACCCAGACCGTACTCGCCATCGCCGCCGCCTGCCTGCTCGACGAAGCCGGCCGCCTATTGCTCGTGCGCAAGCGCGGCACTCGCGCCTTCATGCTGCCCGGCGGCAAGCGCGAACCCGGCGAGAACCCGCTCCAGGCGCTGCAGCGCGAACTGCAAGAAGAGCTCGGCCTGGCGTTGCCGGAAGCGGCCCTGGCGCCGCTCGGCCGTTTCCAGGCCGCAGCAGCCAACGAGCCCGACACCCAGGTCGACGCCCACATCTACCTGGCCGCCCTGCCCCATCCGGTGGCCGCCGCAGCGGAGCTGGAAGAGCTGGCCTGGCTGGAGCGCGATGCCGAACCGATGGCCAATCTGGCGCCCCTGCTACGCGAAAAAGTCCTGCCTGCGCTGAAAAATCACCACGAGTGATGACGAAAAGCAGTCAATAACCTGCACTTCGTCGGGTTTTTACCCGGGTCACCACATCGCGTTATCCCCCTCCGCGCGCCCTTTCCCGGGGCGCGACCCGGCCATTGGCCACCCCGCGAAGAACCCCATTGCATAGGGCTTCCGGCGATAAGGCCGGCCCCCGACCCACGGGTGCTGGCACATGTCATCAGCCGCTCGCGGAGTCACATTGCTCATTTTTCAATCGACGAACGGTAAAAACACTGTCACCTGAAGTCGGTCAGAATGCCGCCACTTTTCCTCACGGACCAAAGGACACCATCGCCCGCCGAAGAGCAACGGCGATCCAGCGGAGTCTGGGTTACATCAACAACCAGTAAGAAGACATGCCGAATGCGCAGTACCCTTTTGACATGCCTTTCCATAGGCTTGGCGACTAGTTTGGCCGCCTTTGTAACCGGGGTGGAAGCCTCTCCGCGGGCTGTACGAACCTACTCGCCCGCTCCACTCGAACTCCGCGTCCCGCTGCAGGGCAAGGACCTGCTGGGCGTGCCCGCGCCGACCAAGCAGGCCCCCAGTGACGCCCACCAGGTGACCCAGCGTGCCTTCAGCATGATCGGCACGCCCTACCGCTGGGGCGGCACCTCGCCCAAGGGCTTCGACTGCAGCGGCCTGGTCAAGTACGTGTACCGCGATGTCGACGACGTCGAACTGCCGCGCACAGCCCGGGCCATCTACCAGAGCAGCAACCCCAAGGTCTCGCGCGGCGACCTGCAGCCCGGCGACCTGGTGTTCTTCCGCATCCGCAGCCGCAGTGTCGACCATGTCGGCATCTATGTCGGCAACGACCGCTTCGTCCACGCACCGCGTCGTGGGCAGAAGGTCAAGGTGGCCAACCTCAACGACAAGTACTGGCAGCGCCATTACCTGGCCGCCAAGCGTGTCCTGCCGGAAACCCTGGCCAAGGCCGACCTGCCCGGACACCGTTACGAGTAAGCCGAGCCGCACAGCAAAAACCCCGGGCATGCTGCCGGGGTTTTTCGTTTTCAGCCATTCATTCCGCGCCGTGCCTGCTTGCGCAACAGGCGCACACTGTCCCAGCCGGTAAGCAGAATCGCCAGCCAGATCGGCCCGTAGGTCCACAGCTGCTCGGCCCTGAAACTCTCACCGAGGAACAGCACGGCCAAGGCGAACAGCAGCATCGGCTCGACGTAGCTGAGGATGCCGAATAGCCCCATCGGCAGCAGCCGGCTGGAGGCCATCATGGCGCCGAAGGCCAGCGCGCTGATCAGCCCGAGCACCGGCAGCAATGCCCACAGGCGCGGCGTATCGACGAACACGTGGCGATCGCCGAAGTGCCAGATGGTCCACACGGCGAAGGGCAGCAACACCAGCATCTCGAAGACGAAGCCGGAAAGCGCGTCCACGCCCATGCGCCGGCGCAGCATGAAATACGGTGGATAACCCAGCGCGGTGATCAGGCTGAACGCGGAAAAGGCACGAGTCAGCCAGAGCTCGTGGAGCACGCCAATCAGGGCGAATGCGACGGCGATGCTCTGCAGCGGCGTCAGGCGTTCGCCATAGAACAGCCGACCGCAGAGCACCATGGTCAGCGGCAACAGGAAGTACCCGAGGGACAGCTCCAGCGTCCGGCCGATCATGGGCGCGTAGATGAACACGCCCCACTGCACCAGCATCATCGCCGCGCTCAGCGGGAAGCACAGCAGCAGCCAGCGCTCGCGCAGCAAGCGTCGGGCGGCGTCGCGCAGCACTGCGGTCTGGCCTGTGAAGTAGACCAGCAGCAGAACCATGGGGATCGACCAGACCACCCGGTGCGCCACCACCTGCACGCTGTCCAGAGGCGCCAGCCAGCGCAGGTAGCCAGGCAGGGTGACGAATAGCACCGAGGCGGCCAGGGACAGCGCCACGCCCCGTCCGGAAATGTTCATGCCGGTACGCTCCGGCGCAGCCCGAGGCGATTGACCCAGAGCGACGCCACTATCACCGCGCCGCCCAGCGCCAGGCGCCCGAGGTCGGCGTGCTGGTTCCAGATCAGCAGGTTGATCAGCAAGCCGACCGGCACGTGCAGGTTGTTCATCACGGCCAGCGTGCCGCCATCGACCAGGGTGCCGCCCTTGTTCCACCAGAACTGGCCGAGCGCAGTCGCGCCGAAGCCCATGAACAGCAGCACCCACCATTGCACCTCGGTGCTCGGCAACTTCTGCGGGTTGCCCCACAGCAGCCAGCCCGGCAGCGCCACCAGCAGCGCGCCGACGAAGAAGTAGCCGAAGCGGCGGAACTGCGGGACATCCGAGGGATAGCGGGCGACCAGGTGCTTATAAAGGACCTGCCCCGCGGCGAAGGTGGCATTGGCCAGTTGCAGCAGCAGGAAGCCTTCGAAGAAGGCGCCGCTGACGCCGTCATAGCGAATGATCGCAGCGCCCAGCACGGCAACGGCAGCGGCCAGCAGCGCCCAGGGGTTGAAGCGGCGGTTCAGCGCATCGTCGATCAGCGCCACGTGCAAAGGCGTGAGCACGGTGAACAGCAGCACTTCCGGCACCGTCAGCACCCGGAAGCTCTGGTAAAGGCAGACATAGGTGATGCCGAACTGCAGCGCGCCGACCAGCATCACCCCGCCGATGAAGCGCGGCGCCACCCCGCGCCAACGGGTCAGCGGCAGGAACACCGCGCCGGCCAGCAGCACGCGGGTGAGCACGGCGAAGTAGCTGTCCACCTGGCCGGCGAGGTATTCGCCGATCAGGCTGAAGGAAAACGCCCAGAGGACGGTGACGAAAAGCAGGTAAGGCATGACCGCAGCACCAGAAAGGGGCGGGGAAAATAGCGGTTTTGGCCCGGCGAAGGAAGCGTAGCGGGTCCGCGGCGAGCGGAGCTGGAAACCTTCCCTGGCCTGGCGATCAATGACTGCGCGTATCCGTTTACTGGATCCCCGCGTTCGCGGGGACGACGGGGGACGCTGGACAGCGTCTTCTCCCCGCGCGGGCTTCAGGTTCCCTCCCCCTATTACCCATCGAGCCTCGGCGCCTTCCCCGCGCACGCGGGGCCCCAGCAGAAAGCTGGTGGTAACCATGCCGCGACCAGAAAAGAAAAAGCCCGGTCGGCATTGGCGGGGAAGCCGTCGACCGGGCATTGCGCCCAGGAGCGTGGGGGCGCGCAAGGAGAGAGTCGGGGGAGAAGGCGGTCAGGCCACCGCGGCCAGTTGCTCGCGAGCCTTGGCCAAACCCTTGTCGGCGAACTCGCCGCCCATGTTCAGGCCCTCGGCATGCACGAAGGTGACGTCATGGATGCCGATGAACGCCATGGCCTGGCGCAGGTAGGGTTCCTGGTGGTCCAGCGGGCCGCCGGCGTAGACGCCGCCACGGGTGGTCAGCACGTAGGCGCGCTTGCCGGTGAGCAGGCCCTGCGGGCCGGTCTCGGTGTACTTGAAGGTGACGCCGGCGCGCAGCACGTGGTCGAGCCAGGACTTCAGGGTGCTAGGGATGGCGAAGTTGTACATGGGGGCGGCCAGGACCAGTACGTCGGCGGCCAGCAGCTCATCGGTCAGCAGGTTGGAGCGTTGCAGCGCGGCGCGTTCGGTCTCGCTCTGCTCCGCGGCCGGCTTCATCCAGCCACCCAGCAGGTCGGCGTCCAGGTGCGGCACTTGCTCGACAGCCAGGTCACGTACCTTGATCTCGTCCGCCGGATGGGCGGCGCGCCAGTTGGCGATGAACTCGGCGGTCAGTTGGCGGGATACGGAACCTTGTTGGCGGGCGCTGCTTTCGATAACCAGGACACGGGACATTTGCTGGACCTCCATCGGTCGTTGCGTCGATGGAGGTCAGCTTATGGAGAGATTTATCGATTAAAAAGCGTAAAATTCTGCTTCAATCTATCGAACAAGTTGATTTAATTCCTGTCCGGTCCTAGGCTGAAGCCAGTGTCGGCCACATCAGGCCGGGTTGCAGGTCACCTTCACGCGCAGCTTGATGATGGAGCGGCCGAAGCTGGCGGTGAGGTTCTTGGTCTTGCCGGCGGGGATCACAGCCTTGCGCACCTTGGGATTCTCCGGGCCGTTCTGGAACGTCGCGGAGCAGGCCACGTCCTGCTTGCCGTAGTTCTGCAACAGTACCGCGCCCATGGTGTCGCCGATGTCCTGGGTCTGGACGTCGATTTCCATGCCGTTCAGGGACTTTTCCACCTCGGTCGGGTAGGCCAGGGCGGTCAGCGGCAAGCACAGCAACAGCGCACAGCAAATACGTTTCATGAGGGGGTCTCGCTGGATTCAGGCAGGCCGCCAGATTAGACAAGAGGAGGCGAGGATGAAAGCGCCCCGCGTTACCCTGGATCAATGGCGGACCCTGCAGGCGGTGGTCGATCACGGCGGCTTCGCCCAGGCCGCAGACGCCCTGCACCGCTCGCAATCGTCGATCAGCTACACGGTCGCGCGCATGCAGGAGCAGCTCGGCGTGCCGCTGCTGCGCATCGACGGCCGCAAGGCGGTGCTCACCGAGGCCGGCGAGGTGCTGCTGCGCCGCTCGCGGCAACTGGTGAAGTCCGCCAGTCAGCTGGAAGACCTCGCCCATCACATGGAGCAAGGCTGGGAGCCCGAGGTGCGCCTGGTGGTGGACGCCGCCTACCCGACCCTGCGGGTGGTCCGCGCCCTCTCCGCCTTCATGCCGCAGAGCCGCGGCTGCCGCGTGCTGCTGCGCGAAGAGGTGCTCTCCGGCGTGGAAGAAGCGCTGATCCAGGGCCACGCCGACCTCGCCATCAGCGGCCTGCACATTGCCGGCCACCTGGGCGCCGAACTGTCCATGGTGGACTTCGTCGCGGTCGCCAACCCGGACCATCCCCTGCACCGCCTGCAGCGCGAGCTGACCCACCAGGACCTGGAAACCCACATGCAGGTGGTGATCCGCGACTCCGGCCGCTTGCAGCCGCGCGACGTCGGCTGGCTCGGCGCCGAGCAGCGCTGGACGCTGGGCAGCCTCGCCACCGCCGCCACCTTCGTCAGCAACGGCCTGGGCTTTGGCTGGCTGCCACGGCACATGATCGAGCGCGAACTGCGCGACGGCCAGCTCAAGGCCTTGCCGCTGGCCCAGGGCGGCACCCGGGAGAGCCGCTTCTACCTCTACCCGAACAAGGAGAAGCCGCTGGGGCCGGCCACGCAGATCCTCGTCGAGCTGCTGAAGACCTTCGCCAGCGTGCCCCTCGACGCCCCCTTCGCCGCACCGGAAGCGCCAGCCGACTCGTCGATCCGTTGAGGAGGAAACCCGCATGCCTTACCTGCACCATGACGGCCAACGCCTGTACTACGAAGTCAGCGGCCAGGGCAGCCCGGTCCTGCTGGTCCACGGGTTGGGCTCGAGCAGCCGCGACTGGGAGTTCCAGGTCCCCGAGCTTGAGGCCCGGCACCGGGTGATCGCCGTCGACGTACGCGGCCACGGCCAGTCCGACAAGCCGCGCGAGCGCTACAGCATCGCCGGCTTCGCCGCCGACGTGGCGGCGATGATCGAGCACCTGCGCCTGGCGCCGGTGCACCTGGTGGGAATCAGCATGGGCGGTATGATCGGTTTCGAACTGGCCACCCGTCATCCGGAGCTGCTGAAGAGCCTGACCATCGTCAACAGCGCCCCGGAGGTGAAGCCACGCACCCCGCGCGAATACCTCGAAGTCGCGCGCCGGCTGTTCCTCGCCCATGTGCTGGGGCTGAACACCGTAGGCAAGGCCCTCGGCAAACTGCTCTTCCCCAAGCCGGAACAGGCCGACCTGCGCCGCAAGATCGAACAGCGCTGGCCGCAGAACGACAAGCGCGCGTACCTCTCCAGCCTGCACGCCATCATCGGCTGGGGTGTGCAGGAACGCCTCGGGCGCATAACCTGTCCAACGCTGGTGATCAGCGCCGACCGCGACTACACCCCGGTGGCACTCAAGCAGGAATACGTGCAACGCCTGCCCGACGCGCGCCTGGTGGTGATCGAGGACTCTCGCCACGCCACGCCGCTGGACCAGCCCCAAGTGTTCAACCGTACCCTGCTCGACTTCCTCGAGCAGGTCGATCACTTCCAACACCCTCAGGAAACTTCCGCAAAATGACCCTGTTCAAACGCTTGCTGCTTGCCGCCTGCTCCCTCGTCCTGGCCACCTCGGCGCTCGCCGCGGACGCGACGAAGCCGCACGTGCTGCTGTCCACCACCCTGGGCGAAATCGAAGTCGAGCTCGACGCAGCCAAGGCGCCGATCAGCGTGAACAACTTCCTCGCCTATGTGGACAAGGGCTTCTACAACGGCACCATCTTCCACCGCGTAATCCCGGGCTTCATGGTCCAGGGCGGCGGCTTCACCGAGAACATGCAGGAGAAGGACACTGCAGCGCCGATCAAGAACGAGGCCGACAACGGCCTGGTCAACGAGCGCGGCACCCTGGCCATGGCCCGCACCAGCGAGGTCGACTCGGCCACCAGCCAGTTCTTCATCAACCTGACCGGCAACGACTTCCTCGACCACGGCCAGCGCGACTTCGGTTACGCCGTATTCGGCAAGGTGGTACGCGGCATGGGCGTGGTCGACCAGATCGCCAAGGTCCCTACCACCAACAAGGGCATGTACCAGAACGTACCCAGCGAGCCGGTGGTCATCCTCTCCGCCAAGCGCCTGTAAGCCTCACCGCTACGCCCGCCTGACGGAGGCTGAACCTGCGGGTCCAGGACGGACCCGCGACACACGAGAGACATCATGCTTTACCGCCGTTTCGAAAAGCTCATCGACCCCTTCCGCAGCGCCCCCGAACACATGCCGCCGGCCGAGGTGGTGCGCTTCTACATCTTCTACCTGCGCCAGGTCTGGCCGATCTTCTCGGTGCTGCTGGTGGTCGGCCTGATAGTCGCGCTGATCGAAGTGGCGCTGTTCAGCTACCTGGGGCGCATCGTCGATCTGGCGCAGAACACCAAGCCCGCCGAGTTCTTCAGCCTGCACGGCAAGGAACTGCTGTGGATGGCCGTGGTGGCGCTGATCCTGCGCCCGCTGTTCAACGCCCTGCACGACATGCTGGTGCACCAGAGCATCAACCCCAGCATGACCAACCTGATCCGCTGGCAGAACCACCGCTACGTGCTCAAGCAAAGCCTGGGCTTCTTCCAGAACGACTTCGCCGGGCGCATCGCCCAGCGCATCATGCAGACCGGCAACTCCCTGCGCGACTCGGCGGTGCAGGTGGTGGACGCGCTCTGGCACGTGGCGATCTACACGATCAGCGCGCTGGTGCTGTTCGCCGAGGCCGACTGGCGGCTGATGATTCCGCTGACGATCTGGGTGATCGGCTACATCGGCGCCCTCGCCTACTTCGTGCCGCAGGTGAAGCGCCGCTCGGTGGCCGCCTCCGACTCGCGCTCGAAGCTCATGGGGCGCATCGTCGACGGCTACACCAACATCACCACCCTCAAGCTGTTCGCCCACACACGCCAGGAAGAGGACTACGCCCGCGAGGCGATCGACGACCAGACCCGCAAGGCCCAGGGCGCCGGCCGCGTGGTGACGTCGATGGACGTCAGCATCACCTTCATGAACGGCCTGCTCATCGCGGGCACCACGGGCCTCGCGCTGTGGCTGTGGAGCCAGGGACTGATCAGCGTCGGCGCCATCGCCCTCGCCACCAGCCTGGTGATCCGCATCAACAACATGTCCGGCTGGATCATGTGGGTGGTCGGCGGCATCTTCGAGAACGTCGGCCAGGTGCAGGACGGCATGCAGACCATCTCCATCCCTCGCCAGGTGGTGGACAAGCCTGGTGCGCAGCCGCTGCAGGTGCCCCACGGCGAAGTGAATTTCGAGCACGTCGACTTCAGCTACGGCAAGGGCAACGGCCTGATCCAGGGCCTCGACCTGGTAGTGCGCCCGGGCGAGAAGATCGGCCTGGTCGGCCCGTCCGGCGCCGGCAAGTCGACCCTGGTCAACCTGCTGCTGCGCCTCTACGACCTCGAAGGCGGCTGCATCCGCATCGACGGCCAGGACATCGCCAGCGTGACCCAGGAAAGCCTGCGCGCGCAGATCGGCATGGTCACCCAGGACACCTCGCTGCTGCACCGCTCGATCCGCGACAACCTGCTCTACGGCCGCCCCGGCGCCAGCGCGGAGGAACTGCAGGAAGCGATCCGCAAGGCCCGCGCCGACGAATTCATCCCGCAGCTGTACGACGCCCAGGGCCGCACCGGCCTCGACGCGCACGTCGGCGAACGCGGCGTGAAACTCTCCGGCGGCCAGCGCCAGCGCATCGCCATCGCCCGCGTGCTGCTCAAGGACGCACCCCTCCTGATCCTCGACGAAGCCACCTCGGCGCTCGACTCGGAAGTGGAAGCGGCAATCCAGGAAAGCCTGGAAACCCTGATGCGTGGCAAGACGGTAATCGCCATCGCCCACCGCCTCTCTACCATCGCCCGCATGGACCGCCTGGTAGTGCTGGAGCACGGCCGCATCGTCGAGAGTGGCAGCCACGCCGAGCTGCTCGAACACGGCGGCCTCTACGCCCGCCTGTGGCGGCACCAGACGGGCGGGTTCGTCGGGGTGGATTGAACAGTAGGCGTCCCTTGTAGGAGCGCGCCATGCGCGCGATCGCGGGCATGGCCCGCTCCTACAGAGATTCGGAGCCATCCCACGGAGGATAACGCTCTCATTTCGGGCGCCACTCGCGATAGTCGGTCCGTCATCTTCGAGGACCGCCGCCATGAACAAGCATCCTCTCGGCCACTCGGCCCTACGTAAGGGTCGAGTATCCGTTGACCACATGGTCTACCTGGTTACGACCACCACACTGCACCGACAGCCCCGCTTCCAGCATTTTCCTTCGGCCTGCACTGCTGCCCGCTGCTTCGAAGACCAGATCCTATTGGGCGATAGCCGCATGCTGGCCTGGGTTCTCATGCCCGATCATGTGCATTGGCTGATTCATCTGGGAGAGGGCCAACAGCTCGCTAGCATCATCAATCGTTTGAAGTCTTCCAGTGCTCGTAAGGTGAACCAACAACTGAACAGCGGGGGCACGTTATGGGCATCCGCCTACCATGATCGGGCACTGCGCCGGGATGATGACCTGCGCTCTGCTGCGCGTTACCTCGTGGCAAATCCCCTTCGTGCAGGGCTCGCCAGACGTATTGGCGAGTACCCCTTCTGGAATGCGGTGTGGTTGTAGGAGCGCGCCATGCGCGCGAATCGCGGGCATGGCCCGCTCCTACAGGTGGAAAGGTGGCCGACCTGCGACAAACCGCCACATCACCCCCGTCGATCTTCATTAGCAAGCACATCAATTTCTGTGGCCGGGCAAAGGATGGTCATATCTGTCCCACGCCCCGCTGAGCCGTGGAAGCCTGACGCATCGCCCCCTGTCCGACCCCGGACCCGACGACAGACATTGATGCCAGCGCTCCAGGCGGGGCTACCCCACTTCGCTATGAGGACATCCAGAATGAAGATTGCATCTGTCGTATCGGCGTTGATTACCAGCCTCGCTCCCATGGCCTTCGCACAGGACGTGGTGAAGGAGCCGGGCCGGGAGATTCCGACCGAGGAGTACCACTACGGCATGCAGCTGGACATCGACAAGGTCCTGCACCGCACCGACAACTCCGAGAAGGTCGGCATGGTGCCCGCCTACCTCGTATACCTGGATCACGATGGCGCGCCGCACCGCGTGCGCTTCCTCGAATGGGGCGGCAAGGCGAGCCACGCCTGAGCCCCGAACGCGCATCGGTCCCTGGCCGTTTGGCCCCCCGCGAGCCAGTTGTAGCGGCCGGGGACCGGTCTTTAATCCCGTCTACGGAACCTGCCGATACGGCAGCGCCGCCCTCGCCTCTTCGGCGTAGGCGCGAATCCCCACCCGCTCTTGGGCGAGGAAGTCACTGACCGCCACGCGCAAGCCCGGGTGGCCGAGGCGGTGCCAGGATCGCGTGATCACCGGCTCGAAGCCGCGGATCAGCTTGTGCTCGCCCTGCGCGCCCGCATCGAAGCGCCGCAATCCGGCAGCCATGGCGTATTCCAGGCCCTGGTAGAAACACGTCTCGAAATGCAGGCGGTCGAAGTCCGCCAGGCAGCCCCAGTAGCGTCCATACAGTGTCTCGCCGTCGACCAGGCTGAATGCCATGGCCACCGGCCGCCCGTTGCGCCGCGCGAACACCACGCGGATCGCTTCGGGCATGCGCTCGGCCAGCAGGCTGAAGAACGTCCGCGTCAGGTAAGGCGCCTGCCCGCGCACTTCGTAGGTGCTGGCGTAGCAGGCGTAGACGAAGTCCCAGTCCGCCTCGCTCAGCTCGGCGCCTTCCATCCAGCGGAAGTCCATGCCCTGCCCCGCGACCTGCTCGCGCTCCTTGCGCAGTTGCTTGCGCTTGCGCGAAGCCAGGGCGTCGAGGAAGTCCTGGAAATCCCGGTAGCCGCGATTGAACCAGTGGTACTGGCAGCCCAGGCGCTCCAGCCAGCCGTCCTGCGCGGCGATCAGGGCATCGGCGCGGGAATCGGTGAAGTTCACGTGGATACCCGACCAGATGCCCTCTTCGACGCCTTCGCCAAGCACGCCGAGCAGCTCTGCCAGCGCACCTTCCTCGCCGAGCAGGCGCGCACCGCCTACCGGCGAGAACGGAATGCCCACCAGCAGTTTCGGGTAGTAGCGGATGCCGGCGCGCTCGCAGGCCTCGGCCCAGCCCCAATCGAATACGTACTCGCCATAGGAATGCGCCTTCACGTAGGCCGGCACCGCTGCGAGCAGGCGACCGTCATCGCCGTGCAGCAGGTGATGCGCCGGGCGCCAGCCGGTGCGCGCGCCGACGCTGCGGCTGTCCTCCAGGCTGGAAAGGAAGGCGTGGCGCAGGAACGGCTGGGCGTCGGGCAGCAGGGCGTCCCACTGGCCGGCGTCGAGATCGCTGAGGCGGGAAAGGCGATGGATAGGCATGCGCGACAGTCTGGCGCGAGCGCTGGCGGAAGGAAAGCGGCGAACCCTTCGTCGCCCTTCCCTTGTGTATGCGACTCGCTGTTCTAAGGTGGTGGGGCGCGAAAGCACAGGCCCCGCCAAACCGCGGGACACTCCTGCCGGAGCGGCGCCAGGTGGTGCGGCTTCGGCTTCGATGCGAGGTCCACCCCATGCAAAGCCTGCAATGCACCCATCGCGACTACACCGTCATCGCCCGCGTCTTCGAGCATCCGGGGCTGCCCACGCCCTGGGCCGGCGGTTGCCAGATCATCGCCCCGGACGGCCGCATCAGCCGCCGCCAGACCCTACCTACGCAGATGGCCTATATGGCCGATCTGGATGCCGCGCAGCACGCGTCCATCGCCCACGGCAAGTGGCTGGTCGACCAGAGCTTGTCCGGAGAACGCGAGCTGTTCGGCTAGTCCGCAAGGACCGAGGCTTCGCCCCCCAGCGGAGCCTCGACCAGCGGCCGCTGCAGGGCCAGGAACTGCTGCGCCGAGTAGCGCCAGGAC
Source organism: Pseudomonas knackmussii B13 (assembly GCF_000689415.1). Taxonomy (NCBI): domain Bacteria; kingdom Pseudomonadati; phylum Pseudomonadota; class Gammaproteobacteria; order Pseudomonadales; family Pseudomonadaceae; genus Pseudomonas; species Pseudomonas knackmussii. The sequence continues at coordinate 4,287,792 of NZ_HG322950.1, forward strand.
TGCTCCTGCGCCCAGGCCGCGCAGGCGTGGCGGTCCAGCGTCAGCGCGCGACGGCAGGCTTCGCCCAGGTCCGGGTCCATGGCGCCGGTCAGGCCTTCCACCAGCACGTCCAGCGGCCCAGGCACCGGGAAGGCAGCCACCGGCGTGCCGCAGGCCAGGGCTTCGTACATCACCAGGCCGAGTGTGTCGGTCCGCGAAGGGAACACCAGCACGCTGGCCGCGCGATAGGCTTCGGCGAGTTCTTCGCCATGGCGATAGCCGAGAAACTCGACCTGTGGATAGCGCGCCTGGAGTTCAGCGCGCTGCGGACCGTCGCCGACCACCCGCTTGCGACCCGGCAGGTCCAGGTCGAGGAAGGCTTCCAGGTTCTTCTCCGGCGCCACGCGACCGACGTAGAGGAATACCGCCTCGCCTTCGGGCGCGGCAGCTGGGCTGAACAGGCCGTTGTCCACACCCTTGCGCCACAGCGCCAGGTCGCTCACGCCCCACTGGGCAAAGACACCGCGCATGCGTTCGCTGCTGACCATCACCGCCGAGCTCGGCGCGTGGAAGCGGCGGATCACCGCATAGCCCAGCGCCAGTGGCAGCCAGGGCCAGCGGCCGTGCAGGTATTCGGGGAAACGTGTATGGATCGCCGAGGTGAAGGCCAACCCGCGACGCCGTAACCAGCGCCGCGCGGACCAGCCCAGCGGACCTTCGGTGGCCAGGTGCACGCTGTCCGGGGCGAAGGCTTCGATCTTCGCGCCGACCCGCCAGAGGTCCCAGACCAGGGGGATTTCCGGGTAAGTCGGACAAGGCCGGCTGCGGAATTCCTGTGGCGACAACACGGCCACGGTGTGCCCCATGGCCTCGAGTTCGGCGACCAGCGCACGCAGGCTGGTGACCACGCCATTGACCTGCGGTGCCCAGGCGTCGCTGACGATCAGCAGCCTCATGCTGCCGACTCGGCCACGACCGGCGCTTCGGCAAGCTGGGCCTGTTCCTCGGCCAACCGGTATAGCTGGATGCTGCCATCCCAGTGTTCGATCAGCGCCGAGCAGGACTCTACCCAGTCGCCACAGTTGAGGTACTCGACCTCGCCGATGCGGCGGATCTCGGCATGGTGGATGTGGCCGCAGACCACACCGTTAAGGCCACGCTTGTGCACCTCGTGGGCGATGGCTTCCTCGAAGTCGCTGATGAAGTTCACCGCGCTCTTGACCTTGTGCTTGAGGTACGCCGACAGCGACCAGTAGCCGTAGCCCCAGCGGCTGCGCCAGTGGTTCAGCCAGCGGTTGAGGGTCAGGGTGAACTCGTAGGCGGAGTCGCCGAGGAAGGCCAGCCACTTGTGGTAGCGGGTGATGACGTCGAACTGGTCGCCGTGGATCACCAGCAGGCGGCGGCCGTCGGCGGTGGTGTGCTCGATCTCGTCGACCAGGCGGATGTTGCCCAGCAGCAGCGTCGAGTAGCGGCGCAGGAATTCGTCGTGGTTGCCGGTGACGTAGATCACCTCGGTGCCGCGCTTGCTCATGGTCAGCAGGCGGCGGATCACGTTGGTGTGCGCCTGCGGCCAGTAGATGCCGCCGCGCAGTTTCCAGCCGTCGATGATGTCGCCGACCAGGTAGACGCGCTCGGCGTGGTAACGCTTGAGGAATGCCGCCAGGTGCTCGGCCTGGCAATCGCGCGTGCCCAGGTGGACATCGGAAATCCACAGGGTGCGCACCCGTTGTTTCTTGGTCGGGGTCAGGCGTTGGGCGCTGGTCATCGGCGGGCTCCGGCGGGGTTTCACCGATTGTCGGCCGCTGCGGTGACCCGATCATGACGACGCTGCGACAGTCCCGTGACAGCGCGCTTGGCGCTAAACTGGCCACCTGCCCCCGGAGTCCGCGATGAGCCAGATCCTCTCCCTGCGCCACTACAGCCACGAATACCTCGCCCACAGCCATGACCATGCGCAGCTGGTGCTCGGGCTGTCCGGCGACCTGGAATTCGAGGTCGGCGGCCACGGCAGTCGCGTCACCCGCCAGCGCTTCGCGGTGGTGCCGCGCGGCACGCACCACGCCTGCGCCGCGCCCACCGGCAGCCATTGCCTGGTGTTCGACCTGGAAGACGAAGACCTGCTGCTGCGCGGCCTCGGCGAGCACGCCGACAGCATCCGCCGGCTACTCGAACGCCCGGCCGCGCTGCAACTCGATCCGGCCCAGGGCCAGTTGGTCCACTGGCTCGCCAACAGCCCCCTGCAAGACCCGGTGATCGAGCGCCAGGGCGCCCTGCTGCTGCTCGCCAGCCTGGCCCGCGCCGAAGCCGTCGGCGAATCAGCGACACGCCTGCCGTTGGCCAGCCTGGACAGCTACATCGACCGGCATGCCGGGCATCCGCTGCAGGTGGCGGACCTTGCGCGGCTCGCCGGGCTGTCCGCCGCGCGCTTCCACGCCCGCTTCCTCGCCGAGACCGGGCAAACGCCCATGGACTACGTGCGCCAACGCCGCCTGCAATTGGGCCGCGAACTGCTTTGCAACACGCCGCTGGCCGTGGGCGAGATCGCTGCGCAGGTCGGCTATGCCTCGCAGAGCGCCTTCACCGCCGCGCTGGCCCGCGAGTTCGGCCTTACGCCGCGACAGATCCGCCGCGAGGCGCGCGACAATTCCCGCTAGTCCCTCGACAGACAAGCACCGCGCCAGGCCCTAGACTGCCGCTCCATCGAAAAGGAGAACAACGATGTCGGCAGACACCATCGAGTGGCAGGATTTCGAGCGCGTCGAATTGCGCGTGGGCACCATCGTCCACGCCGAAGCCAATGCGAAGGCGCGCAAGCCGGCGTACGTCCTGCAGGTCGACCTCGGCCCGCTGGGGCTGAAGACCTCCAGCGCGCAGATCACCGCGCACTACGCCATCGAGGCACTGATCGGCCGGCAGGTGCTGTGCGTCTGCAATTTCGCACCCAAGTCGATTGCCGGGGTGCGCTCCGAGGTGCTGGTCACCGGGGTCTACGACAGCGACGACAAGGTGGTGCTGGCCGGCTTCGACAAGCCGCTGCCCAACGGCGCCCGCCTGGCCTGAGGTTGCACGACGAGCAATGCGTGTTCCCCAGCTGACGCCCCGCTCGGCCCTGTTCGGCCTGCACATTGGCGCCCTGATGTTCGGCCTGACCGGCGTCTTCGGCAAACTCATCCTCGCCGGCCCGCTGGTGATCGTCTTCGGCCGCGCACTCTTCGGCGTACTGGCCCTGGGCGCAGCCTTCGCCGGGCACATGGCCGCGCAGCCGCGGCCAAGCGCGCACCAGGCGGCCATGCTCGTCGGCAGCGGCGTGTTGCTGTGCGCGCACTGGCTGACCTTCTTCCTCGCGGTGAAGGTCGGCAACGTCGCCGTGGCGACCCTCGGCTTCGCCAGCTTCCCCGCCTTCACCGTGCTGCTCGAAGGGCTGCTGTTCCGCGAGCGCATCCGCCGCAGCGAGTATCAGGTGGTCGCGCTGGTGTGCCTGGGCCTGGTGCTGGTGACGCCGAACCTGGACTTCAGCCAGGGCGCCACCGCCGGGTTGCTCTGGGGGATCGTCTCGGGTCTGCTGTTCGCCCTGCTGTCGCTGGCCAACCGCGTCAGCGTGCGTGGGCTCGACCCGGTCTTCGCGGCCTTCGCGCAGAACCTGACGATCCTCTTCTGCCTGCTACCGTTCGCCGTCGGCCAACTGCCGCAGGTGCGCGCCCTCGACTGGCTGTGGCTGGTCCTGCTCGGCGTGCTCTGCACGGGGGTGGCGCACAGCCTGTTCGTCGCCAGCCTGCGGCTGATCAAGGCGCGCACGGCGGCAGTGATCTTCGCCCTGGAGCCGGTCTATGGCATCGCCTTCGCCGCCATGCTGTTCGGCGAGCAGCCGAGCCTGCGCATGCTCGCGGGCGGCGCGCTGATCATCTTCGCCACCTTCCTCAGCGCGCGCAGCGCGACCTAGCTCCTCGCAGGAGCAACTGTCTTCTGGGTTATTCCCCTTCGGGCCAGCGCAAGCGCTGTTCGCGATGGAGCCGCGTCCCGCGTTCGCGGGAGTGACGGGATTAAGATTCGTTTTCTCCTGCGTCATCCCCGCGAACGCGGGGACCCAGCAAGCACACAGGAGCGCGCTTGCTCGCTAACGAACTGCGCGCAAAAAAGAAGGCCGCCTCGCAGCGTGCGTAACCCGAATCCTTGCCCTGGGGAGGGATTGCCAAGGACTCACCGCACGACAGCCTGCGAAGCGGCCTGTTCGGTTCCGGCGTGAAGCCGGGAAATCAGTTGACGCTATAACCGCGCCCGTTCAGGCACGCGCCCAGCGCGCGGCGGTATGTATCAGCGACCGCAGGCGGTGGCGCCTGGGTGGATGCCGCCGGATCGAAGCCGCTCTGGCCCACGGCCCAGGTGTGGCACTCGTAGCGATCGCGGCTCTGCTGATCGGGGTTCTGCCCGCGCGCCGGATAGGCGATCACGTCGTAGCTCACCCCTACCGGTGCCTGCTGCACGGCAGGCGGCGGCTGTACCACAACGTACTGACGACGGTCGGCGTTCCACAGGTAGTAGGTGCCGGCGGCAACGAAATACAGGGCGCTGCCGATCCACAGGGACCGCGCATAGTCCGGCAGACCGTGTCCGTGGCCCGGTCCCCAGCCGTGGTAATGCGGCGGCGGACCGTACCCTGGCGGCGGACCCGCCATGGCAGCAGCCGAGACACTCAGGGCCAGCACACAGCAGATCGACTTCAGCGCAGCGCGCGACGGCATCTTCGTTGACTCCTCAAGACACGGGCGCCAGCGCGCCCGCCATTCGTGAGGACAATGATCGCGCGATCGCCCTGCCTTGGTTGTCAGCGCTTGGTAAAGACTTGGTAAAAACCGCAATACAAGGCGTTCAGGCCTCCTCTTGAAGCAGCCAGCGGCAATAGCGATCGACGCCCTCTTCCACGTTCAGCATCGGTCCGCGGAAGCCCGTTTCGCGCAGGAAGGAGATGTCCGCGCAGGTGTAGCACTGGTACTTGCCGCGCAGGCTGTCGGGAAACTCGACGTATTCGAGCAGGCCCTGGCCGATGGCCTGTTCGAGGCTCAGCGGCTGTTGGTCCTGCTGTGCACGCAGGCTGTTGATGACCGCCAGCGCCACGTCGTTGAACGGCTGCGCCCGGCCACTGCCGAGGTTGAAGATGCCACTGTGGTGCGGGTTGTCGAGGAAGTGCAGGTTGACCCGGGCGACATCCTCCACCGACACGAAGTCGCGCAGATGGCCGCCGGCCGGATAGTCGCCGTACTCGCCGAAAAGCTGCACCTTGCCCCGCTCGCGGAACTGCCGGAAGCAGTGATAGGCCACCGAGGCCATGCGCCCCTTGTGCTGCTCGCGCGGGCCGTAGACGTTGAAGTAGCGCAGGCCGACCACCTGGGTGCGCACCTGCGGCAGCACGCGGCGTACGCGCTGGTCGAAGAGGAACTTGGAGTAGCCGTAGACGTTCAGCGGCTTCTCGTGATCGCGCATTTCGCGGAAGTCGCGCCCACCACCATAGACCGCAGCCGATGAGGCATACAGGAACGGGATGCCCAGCGTCAGGCTGGCCTGCAGCAGGTCGCAGCTGTAGCGGTAGTTGTTGTCCATCATGTAGCGCCCGTCGCTCTCCATGGTGCTGGAGCAGGCGCCCTGGTGGAACAGCGCGCGGACCACGCCGAAACCGCCCCTGGCGTAGCGCGTGACGAAGTCGCGCTTGTCCAGGTAATCGGTGATCTCGCAGTCCGCGAGGTTGCGGAATTTGTCGCCCTCGGTCAGGTCATCCACCGCGATGATGTCGGTCTCACCACGCAGGTTGAGCGCCTTGACCAGGTTGCTGCCAATGAAGCCGGCGGCGCCGGTGACGATGATGCTCATGTGGGAACACTCCCTTGTAGAGAATGGAGTGCACACAGGCTATTCCGAGCATCGCCATCAGGCTTTGACGCAAGGCAATAAAAGTTAGCTAGCTAACGTTATTTCCTCATGAGCGGTCGTTATGGCCGAGATCGCGCTGCGGATCGATGCGGTCGCGCACCCGCTGCTTGAGCACCTTGGCCTCGGGGAAACCGCCGTCGGCCTTGCGCTCCCAGATCTGCTCGCCGTCGCAGGTGATGCGGAACACCCCGCCGGTGCCCGGCTCCAGGGATACCCGGCCGAGGTCGTCGGCGAAGGTGCTGAGCAGCTCCTGGGCCAGCCAGGCGGCACGCAGCAGCCACTGGCACTGGGTGCAATAGGTGATGACGACTTCGGCTTTGGGCTGGCTCATGACAAGGACTTCCACTGGGAGGGGGGACCTATGATAGCGGCCCGGGATGATCGACCGGCCCCCGACATGCGCCGCATGCTGTTCGGCTGCCGCCCCAAGCAAGACAGCCAGGCACGCGGTCCGGTTGATGCCGCGGTACCGATCCTGATCGGTCTTGCCAAAGCCGATACGCTGGCAAAAAAAGCCCGGCGCTAGGCCGGGCTGGGGAACATCAAAGGGAATGCGTTCAGGCGATGCGCGCCAACAGCTCGCGCGCTTCTTCGCGTTGGTGAGAGTCGCCGTCCTCGAGCACGCGCTTGAGGATGCGGTAGGCCTGCTCCAGGTCGCCGCGATCGATGCAGGCCCGCGCCTCGTCGAGGCTGGCCAGCAGCTTGTCCTGCTCGCCGCTGACGACCGGGCGTGACGGCAGGCCGAAGGCGCCGGCGTGCTCGCCGTCGAGATCGAACTCGGTGACCTCCGGCAGCTCGCGCAGGTTGCTGCGGAAGTCTTCCAGCACCGGCTCGGCTGCCGCCTTGGCTTTGGTCGATGCGGTTTTCGGCGTCTCGAAGGGGTCCAGGGCACTCCAGTCGAGGTCCATCGGCAGATCGCCGAGGTTCAGCTCGTTGTCGCCGAGCATCGGCTGCTCTTCCTGGACCGGCTCGGCGACGATTTCGTCCAGCTCCAGCCCTTCCCAGTCGCCGAGGCTGTCGCTGATCGCCACGCTCTCCTCGCGCTCCAGCATGGCCGGGTAGCGCGTCTTCAGCTGATCGATCTGCTTCTGATCGCCGCCCATGGCCACCAGGGCCTTCTCCTGCTCATGGAAGGCGCCGACCTCGCCGAGTTCGGCCAGGACCAGCAGCAGCTTCATGCGCAGCTCGCGGCGCTCGGGTTCGGCGACGATGGCCTTGAGCAGCATGTCGCGGGCCTGGCCGAAGCGGCCGTAGGCGATGTAGATGTTCGCGCCTTCCAGGCTGTCGCTGCTGGCCGTCGGCAGCTTGGCCAGCGAAGCGTCGCTGGTGACAGGTGCGACGGGGGCGGCGACCGGAACGCTGACCGGCTTGACCACCGGCGCCGGCCGCACCGGTTGTTGCGGCGGCAGGCTGGCGGCGGCGGCCTGTACCCGCGGCGGCTCGGTGGCTTCCGGCTTGCGCCGGCGACCGTAGAGGACGCCCAGCAGCAATGCGGCGCCGAGAGCGGCTGCCCAGGGCCAGTAGCGAACCAGGCCTTCATCCGGCGCAGCGCTGGGTGCCGGAGCAGCTGCGGCAGGAGCCGGTTTGGCAACGACCGGCGCTGGTGCTGGTGCCGGCTGCGCCGCCGCTGCCGCCGCCTGACGTTGAGCCAGCTGCGCTTCCAGGGATTGCACCTGCTGGTCGCGGCTTTCCAGGGTCTGCTGCAGGGTATTTAGCTGCTTCTGCAAGTCATCCATGCGCTGGTTGAGCTTGTCGCGCTCGGCACTCATGTCGGCCAACTGGCTCTGGGCCTGGTCGACCTGTTGCTGAGTCGCTGCAGCAATGGCCGGCGCTGCAGGGGCACTCGGTGCGACCGGGGCTGCGCTGGCGGCTGGCGGCGTTCCGGCAGCGCCCGCGGTCGTGCTGGCGGGTGTCAAGCCGGCGGGCAGCACCAGTGTCTGGCCGATCCGCAGGCGATGGGGATTGCCACCGACGAAGGCCTGCGGATTCAACTGCTGCAACTGCGCCATGTAGGTGTGACGGGACACGCCTTGCCCCGCCAGGCGGCCGGAGATGCTCCACAGCGAATCGCCGCTGACCGTGGTGTAACGGCCATCGCCGGGAGTGGCCGCGACCGCAGGCTTGCTGGCCTTGCGCGGCGCGGCGTCATGCGAAACCGGGCGGGTGCTGGACGCGTAGCTGTCGGCGCGCTCGGGGCGGGTGTCCGCATAGCTGCTGTAGCTGCGCGTTTCGCTGTAGCCCGGCGGATCGAGCAGCAGCGTGTACTCGCGCATCAGGCTGCCGTTAGGGCGCTCAACCTCGACGAGGAAATTCAGATAGGGCTCGCGCACCGCCTGGGTGGAAACCACATGGATGTAGCTGCGGCCGCCACGGATCACCGGGGTGAAACGCAGGCTCTGCAGGAAGGTCGGGCGGTCGACGCCGAGTCGCTCGAAGGTGGCGGCGTTCGCCAGGTGGGCGACGAGCTCCTCGGAGGTCAGGTCGCCGACCTGAAGCAATGCGATCTCGGCATCCAGGGGCTGGTTCAGCGCGGAACGCAGGGTGATGTCACCCAGTCCCAGCGCCTGCGCCTGTGAAGCCATGACGGCCGAGAGCACGGCCATTGCCAGCGGCAAGCGGTTGATTCGAGCCATAGTCGCCACCCCAGTTCAGTCCAGGTTCCTTGGCTTCCATGCCACTTGCACGCGGTCGGTTGGCGTTCCTTGCATCCATTTGCCGCGACGAATTACCTATTCGCGCGCGGCGCCGATACCGGCCCGTTGCTATCACGATTTAGGTGCTGGTCCGGGTGCGGTCAAGACGACTCGTCGGAAAACCGACAATTAGGTAGGCCGGGCCTGCGCCTAAATGAAAGACGGCCCATAAAGGGCCGTCAGATATTTGGCTAGCTTACTCGAAATACTGTGAATGAGTGCTCAATTCTTTTCCAGGTTGCAGAGGATCTTCGAGAGGATCTTCTGACAGACCGCAATGTCCTCTTCGTCGATCCCAGCCAGCACGTCGTTGCGCACGCTGGCGGCGATGCTTTCGATATCGGCGATAAGCACATCGGCCTTGGGCGTCAGGCAGATGCGCTTTGCCCGGCGATCCTCCGCCACCGCCTGGCGGCGCACCAGGCCCTGGGCTTCGAGGCCATCGAGCAGGCGCGCCAGGGTCGGGCCTTCGACGCCGACCGACTGCGCCAGTTCGCGCTGGGTGGGAATACCGGAGTTGCGGGCCAGGTGCAGCAGCACCAGCCAGCGCGCCTGGGAAAGGCCCAGGTGACTGAGGCGACGGTCGAGCTCGGCGCGCCAGGCACGGGACGCTTGAGCCAACTGGGTACCGAAGTAGTGCTTATCTTTATCGGACATTGTGCAACGCATTTTCGGGCTAATTGATTTGGCTAATTATTAGCCGGCTAATCAAGGCCGTACAATGACATATTGTCGCAGGGACGCTTTGCCTCACCATTTGGCGTACTGGTCCTCGACAAACCCCCATAGATTGTCGATCGGCAGCACAGGCTGTCCGAACGGTCGCAGCTCGCCGCTGAAGCGTCCGAATATCTGCCGGAAATTGCTGGCAAGAATGCCAAGATTCAGGCGCTCACGGTGCAGGCCGTGGGCCTCGAAACGCAAGTCGACCTGGCCGTCGAAGGAGCGGATGGCCCAGGGCGACATGTCGCGGTCACGGTCGAATTCGAAGCGCACGCTATCGACCTTCAGCAGTTCGCCGTCGAGCCAGAAGCAGTTCTCGGTGAAGCTCGTCTCGTTCACCCCGCACGAGAGGTTCAGCCCCACCCGCCTCCCCTGCGCCTCGCCGGACAGGCAGGCCCAGTTCCAGAAGGTCTCGCGGCGCATGTAGCCGGCCGACCAGTCGTGGTGGGCGAATGCGTCGATGGCTCGCAGATCGAAGTCGCCCAGCGCGCTGCGCACCTCGCCGCTGCAGCGCACCCCGGCAACCTTGCGCGCATAGACCCAGCCGTTCACCGCGGTCGGCGTGCACAAGCTCATGGGGTTGAATACCGGGTCCTGCTCGTTGAAGCGCGCGTCTATCCGCGTGCCGTCGTCCAGCTCCACCAGCAGGCGTTTCTCCAGCGGGTTGCCGACATTCTCCAACCGCAACAGATTGCGCCCCTGGCGCAGTTCGCATACGCCTTCGTCCGGCGTCTGCGAGAAGTTCGTCCCCAGCCCCAGCGGACACTTGAACTGGCGCTCGATCATGCGCCCGCTCAGCGGGTGGTAGAGGTAGACGAAACCGATGGCCACCAGGCTCAGCTCGGCGAGCGCGCAGCCGCCGATCAGCGTCGGGCTGATCAGGCCGAAGTACTGGAACTGGTGGAAGTTGCGCCACTTGCTCAGCGCACCGAGCTTGCGGCCCATCGGCGAGCGGTAGTCGAAATCGCGGTAATTGATGTGCTGCGGGGTCTGCTCAAGGATGCCGTAGTGCGGCTGGCCGTTGGCCTGGATCAGTTGCTGCATGCTCGCGCGCTCGCTGCCGGGGTGCGGCGCATGCTAGCACCGGCCCCGCGGCCCACGCAGTCACCGCCGGCGCCAGCTGGAGGGACCGAAGGCGTCAGGCCACCACCTGGTTGCGGCCGAACGCCTTGGCCTCGTAGAGCGCGCGGTCGGCATGCGCGTAGATCGCCTGCAGGCCCACCGAAGTACCGGGCACCAGGCAGGAGATGCCGATGGACAGGGTCACCTCCGCCGCCGTGCTCGAACCCTCGTGGGGAATGCCCAGGCCCTGCACCGCCTGGCGCAGCACCTCGGCGCGCTGCCGCGCCTCGTCGCCGTCGGCACCATAGAGCAGCACGGCGAACTCCTCTCCCCCCAGGCGAACGGCCATGTCCAGCGGCCGCCGGGCGCTGTCCTGCAGGGCCCCGGCGATGCGCTGCAGCGCCTGGTCACCGGCCTGGTGGCCATAGCGGTCGTTGTATGCCTTGAAGTGGTCGACGTCGCACAGCAGCAGCGCCATCGGCGTCTCGTCGCGCTGCGACTGGCGCCACAGGCGTTCAAGCTGGCGATCGAAGCTGCGCCGGTTGCGCAGGCCGGTGAGCGGGTCGTGCTCGGCCATCACCCGCATCAGGCGGCTGACCAGGAAATGCTCGCGGGACTTGTACTCCAGCAGGTAGCAACCCACTGCGCCGACCAGGTTGCCGAGCAGCAGGAACACCAGGTTGTTGAGCAGCTTGGTCGGTGGCAGGCCGGCGTACAGCTCGCAGCCCAGGTAAGCGAGCAGGATCAGCGTGGCCGAGCCCAGCGCCTCGGAGAAGCGCAGCCCGACCAGGAAGTAGGCGGCCATGCTGACCACCAGCAGTCCCTCATAGGGATAGCCGGGGTCGACCCGATGGGCGATGCCGACCACCGCGGCCGCCCCTATCCCCACCGCGAGGATGCAGGCGATGCTCAGCGGCACCATCAGGCGGACGAAACGCCGGTGCAGGATGAGCCCGCCGCAGACGATCAGCAGCACAAGCACCACGCCGCGCACGGCCAGCATGGTCCAGTGTTCGGCACCGGGAATCAGCAGGAAGTCGACGGCGGCCAGCGCCAGCCAGGCGAACATGGCGAACCCCAGTGCGCTGCACTTGAGTTCGAAATTGTCTTCCAGCAAATAGCTGCGGTACTCGCTCTCCAGGGCGGAGGCGAAGCGCAGGCGGCGAAAGCCCCGGGAGAGCTGTTCGGCATAAGGATTGGAGCGAACGTCGTCGAGCCAGGCATGCAGTTGCATGAATACCTCTTCTTCCGGAGGTTCTCGCGCCACCTTAGCGGTTGGCGACACACGTCACAAGTTTGTCGCGAAAGGGCGTCACTTCCTTGGCAGCCATCAAATGGCCAGTAATTTCTTAAGACCTTTCTAGCCGGCACCTTCGCCAGCTTCCGTCAGGCTTCCAGCTCGGCCTGCAGCGCAGCGCGGACGCAGTACAGCACGCCCTGGGGCACACGACCGGCGAAACGCTCGGCGATCGCAGCCACCGGCGGCAGCTCGCCGTCTTCCTCGAGGAAAGCGTCCTGCACGTCGGCCAGCAGCGCCTCAGGCAGGTCGAGGGCTTCCTCCAGGCTCAGCTGCTGGGCGGTGATGGCCTCGGCCAGCAGGCTGTAGACATTTTTCTCGGTGCAATCCAGCTGGCGGGCGATCTGCGCCGGAGTCATGCCGGCGCGGGCCAGGCTGACCAGCTCGTGGCGCAGGTCCGCCGGCGGCGTGGCGGGCGCCGCCGGGGAATCGGTGAGCACGTCGAGGAAGGCCTGGCCGTAGCGCTCCAGCTTGCGCGCGCCGACGCCGCTGACCTGGGCCATGTCCGACAACGAGCGCGGCTGGCTGCGCAGCATTTCCAGCAGGGTGGCATCGGGGAAGATGACGTACGGCGGCACCGCATGCTCCTCGGCGAGCTTGCGTCGCAGGGTGCGCAGGGCCTCCCACATCTGGCGTTCCTCGGCCCGCACGAGCTGGCTGGCCGGGCTGGCGCCGCCGGAGGACGAAGACTTGCTCCGTTGCGGCTTCGGATCGCGGCGCAGGGCCAGCGTCTCCTCGCCGCGCAGCAGCGGGCGGCAAGCCTCGGTCAGGCGCAGGCTGCCGAAGCCTTCCAGGTCCACGTCGGCGAATCCACGGGCGACCAACTGGCGGAACAGGGTCCGCCATTCGTCTTCGGCGCGCGCCTTGCCGATGCCGAACACCGCCAGGTGCTGGTGGCCGAGGCTGCGCACCTTCTCGGTATCCTTGCCGAGCAGGATGTCCACCAGGTGGCCGACGCCGTAGCGCTGGCCGCTGCGGTAGATGGCCGACAGCGCCTGGCGGGCAGGCTCGGTGGCATCCCAGGTCTCGACGCCGTCGACGCAGTTGTCGCAGTGCCCGCAGGGGTTGGCCATCTGCTCGTCGAAATAGGCCAGAAGCGCCTGGCGCCGGCAGCGCGTTTCCTCGCAGAGCGCCAGCATGGCTTCGAGCTTGTGCCGCTCGATACGCTTGTGGCGTTCGTCGCCCTCGGAGTTCTGCATCATCTGCCGCAGCAACAGCACGTCCTGCAGGCCGTAGGCCATCCAGGCATCCGCCGGCAGGCCGTCACGGCCGGCGCGGCCGGTTTCCTGGTAGTACGCCTCCAGGCTCTTGGGCAGGTCGAGATGGGCGACGAAGCGAACGTTCGGCTTGTCGATGCCCATGCCGAAGGCGATGGTCGCCACCATGATCAGCCCCTCTTCGTTGAGGAAGCGTTTCTGGTGGAACGCGCGCAGCTCGTTGGACAGCCCGGCGTGGTACGGCAGCGCCGGGAAGCCCTGGCCGGAGAGGAACTCGGCGACCTCCTCGACCTTCTTGCGCGACAGGCAGTAGACGATGCCGGCGTCGCCACGGCGTTCGCTGAGGAAGCCCAGCAACTGCTTGCGCGGCTGCTCCTTGGGCACGATGCGGTAGAAGATGTTCGGCCGGTCGAAGCTGGAGAGGAACTGTTCGGCGTTCTGCAGGTGCAGGCGCTGGATCATCTCCTCGCGGGTGCGCATGTCCGCCGTGGCGGTCAGGGCGATGCGCGGCACGTCCGGGAACAGCTCGGCGAGCTGGCCCAGTTGCAGGTATTCGGGACGGAAGTCGTGGCCCCACTGCGACACGCAATGCGCTTCGTCGATGGCGAACAGGCCGATGTTAAGGCGCTGCAGGAAGGCCAGCATGCGCGGCTGCACCAGGCGTTCGGGCGCAAGGTACAGCAGCTTGATCTCGCCACGTTCCAGGCGCGCGGCGATGTCGCGCTGCGCCTCGGGGCTGAGCGAGGAGTTCAGCGCCGCCACCGGCACGCCCAGCTCGTCGAGGGTGGCGACCTGGTCTTCCATCAGCGCGATCAGCGGCGAAACCACCACCGTCAGGCCCTCGCGCAGCAGCGCCGGGACCTGGAAGCACAGCGACTTGCCGCCGCCGGTGGGCATCAGCACCAGCGCATCGCCACCGCCGGCCACGCGCTCGATGATGCGCGCCTGGTTGCCGCGGAAGGCGTCGTAGCCGAATACGTCTTTGAGAATGCGCTGTGCCTGGTCGAGCATGGGGGTCTCCGAATCGAGGCGCGCATTATACGCAAGCGGCCAGGCGCTGCCCGGTCAGCCGTCGCGGAGCGTTCGCCGAATGCCGCCACCCCGCGCTGCTGCTGGCCCGCAGGGCGCGGAAGGACTACAATCCCGCTCCTAATTCCCGCCGAGGTAGTAACCGATGTCCTTCGCCGACCAACTGGCCCGCCTGCAAGCCTTTCTCGATGCCGATGACCTGCACGAGGAAGCCTTGGACTACATCGCGGCCCACGGTTACCTGACCGCCTTGGCGATCTGCCCGGAACAGGTCCCGGAGCGCGAGTGGATCGACGCCCTGTTCGCCGAGCCGCCGCACTACCGCAGCGACGCCGAGCGCGAAGAGATCGAGGGCACCCTGCAACAGCTCGAAGCGCACATCACCCGTGTGCTGGCCAGCGACGAAGAGCTGGAGCTGCCCTGCGAACCCTACCTGGGCGACGAGCCGGACGACTCCGATATCCGCGGCTGGTGCATCGGCTTCATGGAAGGCGTGTTCCTGCGTGAAGCGGTGTGGTTCGAGCAGGCCGAGGAAGAAGTCAGCGAACTGCTGCTGCCGATCATGGTCGGTTCGGGCCTGTTCGACGAACAGCCGGAATTCGACGAGATCGCCCGCGACCGCCACCTGGTGGACGACATGGTCGCGCAGATCCCCGAACTGCTGACCAACCTGTTCCTGCTCTGCCAGGCTCCGGAAGAAAAGCCGGCGCTGCTCAAACCCCGCCAGCACTGATCCACCGTCGATGACGCGGCCCATCCGCCGTCATCGCCACGCCTGGGTGCGCTACCTGTTGCTGGCCGTTGGCTGGCTGAGCGTCGCCCTGGGCGTGGCCGGGATCTTCCTCCCTCTGCTCCCGACCACCCCTTTCCTCCTGCTCGCCGCCGCCTGCTTCATGCGCAGCTCGCAGCGTTTCTACGACTGGCTGGTGCTGCACCCGCGGCTCGGTCCGTGGATCGCCGACTACCTCGAAGGCAACGGCATCCCGCTCAAGGGCAAGCTCTATACCCTGGCGCTGATGTGGGCGAGCATCGGGCTTTCCTTCTACCTGCTGCCGCACCTCTGGGCCCGCGTGTTCATGCTGACCAGCGCGGTCCTGGTCAGCCTCTACATCCTCCTGCTCGTGAAGACCCGCCGCCTCGGCTGAGCATCGGCAGAAATGGCCGAGAGCCACTAGACTCTGCGCATCCACCGTGGAGGCGTGGCAGATGGCGCGGTACGCAGGCATCAGTAGATGGCAGAGCACCGCCCGGAGCCTCGTCGTTCTGTGGGTGGGCGCCCTGCTGCTGAGCATCGGCCAGGCCGGCTGGGACTTCGACGCCATCCTCCGCAACGCCGAACAGCAATGGGGCGACCTGGGCCCCGCACGCCAGCGCATCCGCGACTGGGGCGAGCTGCTCGAACGCAGCCAGAACCTCGACGAGTCTGCCAAGCTCAAGGCCGCCAACGACTTCTTCAACGCCAGCCTCGCCTTCCGCGACGACATGAGCGTCTGGCACCAGACCGACTACTGGGCCACGCCGATAGAAGCGCTGTACAAGGGCGCCGGCGATTGCGAGGACTATGCCATCGCCAAGTACGTGACCCTGCGCCAGCTCGGCATCCCCAGCGACAAGCTGCGCATCACCTACGTCAAGGCCCTGCGCCTGAACCAGGCGCACATGGTGCTCACCTACTACGCCACGCCCGGCGGCGAGCCGCTGGTGCTGGACAACCTGATCCCGCAGATCCGCCCCGCTTCCCAGCGCTCGGACCTGCTCCCGGTCTACGCCTTCAATGCCGAAGGCCTCTGGCTGCCGGGCCCCGGCGGCGGCAAGCGCACCGGCAGCAGCAAGCAGCTGTCGCGCTGGCAGGACCTGTTGACCAAGATGCGCGCCGAGGGCCTGATCCTCGACGAGACGCGCTAGGAGGCATGCATGTCGTTACTCAAGCAACTCTTCCTGGCCATCTGCCTGTTCCTCGTGGTGGCCTTCGCCGGTAGCTTCGCCACCAGCCTGGAGAGTTCCCGAGAGCAACTCATCAGCCAGTTGCGCTCCCATGCCCAGGACGCTGCAACCGCGCTGGGGCTGTCGCTGACCCCGCATGTCGACGACCCGGCGATGATCGAGCTGATGGTCAGCTCGATCTTCGACAGCGGCTACTTCGCCAGCATCCGCGTGGTGCGCATCCCCGACAACCAGGTGATCGTCGAGCGCAAGGCCGATCCGGGCACCGGCAGCGTGCCGGGCTGGTTCGCCCACCTGGTCAACCTCAAGGCCGAAGGCGGCGACGCCCTGATCATGCGCGGCTGGGACCAGGCCGCGCGGGTCGAGGTGGTCAGCCATCCGCAGTTCGCCCTGTCGCGGCTGTGGGACAGCGCCCTCGGCAGCCTCGGCTGGCTGCTGGCCTGCGGCGTGGTCAGCGCCCTGCTCGGCGGCTGGCTGCTGCGGGCCCAGCTGCGGCCGCTGGACCAGATGGTGCAGCAGGCACAGGCGATCACCCGCCGCGAGTTCCTCACCCTGCCGCGCGAGCCGCGCACCCCGGAACTGCGCCGGGTGGTGCAGGCGATGAACCAGATGGTCGAGAAGCTCAAGGCGCTGTTCGCCGAGGAAGCCACGCGCAGCGAGAAACTGCGCGAGGAGGCCTACCAGGACAGCCTCTCCGGCCTGGCCAACCGCCGTCTGTTCGACGCTCGCCTGGAAGCTGAGCTGACCCCCAGCGAGCAGCACCCTGGCGGCTACCTTCTGCTGCTGCGGCTCAACGACCTCGCCGGACTCAACCAGCGCCTGGGCGGCCAGCGCACCGACGCCCTGATTCGCGAAGTGGCCGGGCTGCTGCAGCGCGGCCTCGAACAGCACGGCACGCCGGACTGGCTGGCAGCACGCAGCCGCGGCGGCGAATTCACCCTGCTCGCCCCCGGCCTCGACAGCCAGGGCGCCGAGCGCCTCGCGGAAACCCTCAGCGCGCAACTGGAAAGCCTGCAGCGCACCGGCGCCAGCGACTGCAATCCGGTGGCGCACCTGGGCCTCGCGGCCTTCCAGCCGGGCGAAGCACCTGCCTCTATCCTCGGTCACGCCGACCAGGCCCTGGCCCAGGCGCAAAGCAGCGCGGAGCATCCCTGGCACCGACTGGAGCAATCCAGCGGGCAAACCACCCAGGACAGCCACGCCTGGCACCGCTGGATCGACCAGGCCCTGCAGAAGAGCCAGCTGCAGCTGTGGTTCCAGCCGGTACGCGCGTGCGCCGAGGGCGGTGGCGAATTGCACAGCAAGGTGCTGGCGCGCCTGCTCGACGAGCAAGGCCAGGCCGTGGCCGCCGGCCAGTTCCTGCCCTGGGTGGAGCGCTTCGGCTGGGCCGCGCGCTTCGACCTGGCGATGCTCGAACATGCCCTCGCCCACCTGGCCCAGCATGCCCGGCCACTGGCGCTGAGCCTGTCGGCGGCGAGCATTCGCGAACCCCAGGCCCTGCAGCGCCTGCTCGATGTGATCAAGGCCAATCCGCAACAGGCCGGCCTGCTGACCCTGGAGCTGGACGAGCGCCACCTGCCACCACCGGCCGAACTGGAACGCCTCGGCCAAGCCGTGCGCGACACCGGCGCGAACCTCGGCCTGCAGCACTTCGGCGGACGCTTCAGCCTGATCGGCAACCTCACCCGCCTCGGCCTGGCCTACCTGAAGCTGGACGGCAGCTACATCCGCTCCATCGACCAGGACGATTCCAAGCGCGTGTTCATCGAGGCGGTGTTCCGCGCAACCAACAGCATCGACCTGCCGTTGATTGCCGAGATGGTGGAAAGCGAAGGGGAACTGCGCGTGCTGCGCGAGATGGGCATCCACGGCGCCATGGGCCGGCTGATCGGCCCACCGGCGCCGTGGGGAGAGAGCACGCCGAAACCGTAGATACCGTGTCATCTACGTTGAAGCCAACAACGGGGTCAGAACAGCCGCTCGTCATCCTCATCGACCAGCGAACTCAGGCCGCCCAGGCTGGCCCGTGTGCTGGCGCGGGCCTCCAGCTTGCGCCGGGCCACCTCCGGCAGGTCTGTGTAGCGGATCACACCGCGATCGACCAGCACCGTGACCAGGTCCTCCAGCACCCGCACCAGCTCCAGGTCCGAACGCTGCAGCGACTGCAGGCGCGCATCCAGGGCCGCATCGTTGAACCAGGCAAGCACTTCCGGATCGTCGGCCGCCAGGCCCTGCGCACCTTCGAAGGGTTCGCGCTGCACGCGCACCAGGCGCCCGTTCGCATTGCGCTGCACATAGACCATCCTTCGTCCCTCCTCACTTGTCCTTCTTGTACGCCGCCTCCAGCGCATCGTTGATGGTGCGCAGCACCTTCACCCGCGCGAAGCGCTTGTCGTTGGCCTCGATCAGGGTCCAGGGCGCGATCTCGGTGCTGGTGCGGTCGACCATGTCGCCCACGGCATCGACGTACTGATCCCACTTGTCGCGGTTGCGCCAGTCCTCATCGGTGATCTTGTAGCGCTTGAACGGCACTTCCTCGCGCGTCTTGAAGCGGTGGAACTGGGTTTCCTTGTCGATCGCCAGCCAGAACTTGACCACCACGATGCCGAATTCGGTGAGCTGCTCCTCGAAATCGTTGATCTCGCCATAGGCGCGCAGCCAGTCGGCAGGCGGGCAGAAGCCCTCGACCCGCTCGACGAGCACGCGGCCGTACCAGGAGCGGTCGAAGATGGTGAACTGCCGACGCCCCGGCATGTGCCGCCAGAAGCGCCACAGATAAGGTTGCGCGCGCTCCTCCTCGGTGGGCGCGGCGATCGGCACGATGTGGTACTGCCGCGGGTCCAGCGCATCGGTGATGCGGCGGATGGCGCCACCCTTGCCGGCGGCGTCATTACCCTCGAACACAGCGACCAGCGAGTGCTGGCGGAACAGCTTGTCGCGCATAAGCGTGGCCAGGCGCGCCTGCTCCTTGGCCAGTTGGTCCCTGTACTCGTCCTTGTCCAGGGTCTGGCCAAGGTCGAGGCTGTCGATCAACCCGCGATTGTCCAGGCTGGCGACCAGCGGCGCAGTGTGCGGTTGCAGCTGCGGACGCACCTTGTGCTTCAGCGCCGCCTGCAGGCCCTCGAGGATGGTGCGCCCCACAGTGAGGCTGCGATAGCGCTCGTCGGCGCCCTCGACGATGTACCAGGGCGCGTAGTCGCGGCTGGTGCGGCGCAGCACGCGCTCGCCATAGCGCACGAACCTGTCGTAGACCTCGCTCTGCTTCCAGTCGAGCGGGCTCAGTTGCCAGGAGCGCTGCGGGTCGTTCTCCAGCGCCTTCAGGCGTTCCTTGAGCTGCTTCTTGGACAGGTGGAACCAGAACTTGAAGATCAGCGCGCCCTCGTCGCAGAGCATGCGCTCGAAGCGCTCCGCTGCGCTGATGGCGGCGTCCAGGCGAGCGCTCTTGATATCGCCGTTGACCCGCGCATGGAGCATCTGGCTGTACCAGTTGCCGAAGAAGATGGCGATCCGCCCCTTGGGCGGCAGGCGCCGCCAGAAGCGCCACTGCGGCGGCCGCGAGAGCTCTTCGTCCGAGGGCCGCAGGAAGCTCTCGACCTGGATCAGCCGTGGGTCCATCCACTCGTTGAGCAGCTTCACCGTCTCGCCCTTGCCGGCGCCTTCGATGCCGTTGATCAGCACGATCACCGGGAAGCGCGCCTGCTGCTTCAACTCGTATTGCGCCTCGAGCAACGCCTCGCGCAGCTCCGCAACTTCCTTGTCGTAGGTTTCCTTGTCGATGGAATGGCCGATCTCGGCGGACTCGAACATGCATACGCTCCTGACTGCGGGATGCATTGAAAGTAGCGGATGTGACGCAGGCTGTCTGTGCGGGGGATCGGCTAAAATGCGCCCTTCGCTTCACTGCCGGAACCCCCATGCCCGACCTCCACAGCGCCCAGCTCGACTGGGACGACAACGGCCAGCCGCTCTCGCGCGTCTACGGCGACGTGTACTTCTCCCGCGCGTCGGGCCTGGACGAGACACACCACGTGTTCCTCGACGGCAACCAGCTGCCGCGACGCTTCGCCGCGCTCCCCGCCGGCGGTTGCCTGTGCATTGGCGAAACCGGTTTTGGCACCGGGCTCAACTTCCTCTGCGCCTGGCGCCTGTTCGAAGCCCTGGCACCGGCGGATGCCCGCCTGCATTTCGTCAGCGTGGAGAAATTCCCCCTGCGCCGCGACGACCTGGTCCGCGCCCTCGCCCTCTGGGGCGACCTGCAGCCCTGGAGCGAACAGCTGCTGGCGCAGTACCACGCCATCCATCCGGGCTTCCAGCGCCTGGTGTTCGCCGGCGGCCGCGTGGTCGTCACCCTGCTGGTGGGCGACGTGCTGGATTGCCTGCCCGAGCTGGACGCAAGCATCGATGCCTGGTTCCTCGACGGTTTCTCGCCGGCGAAGAACCCGGAGATGTGGACCCAGCCGCTGTTCCAGCAACTCGCGCGGCTGTCCGCCCCCGGCGCGACCCTGGCCACCTTCACCAGCGCCGGTTTCGTCCGCCGCGGCCTGATCGAGGCCGGCTTCGCCATGCAGCGGGTCAAGGGCTTCGGGCAGAAACGCGAGATGCTGGTCGGCACCTTCGAAGGTCCCGCCGAAGGCGCGACCGTACCCTGGTATGCGCGCCCACCGCGCGCAGCAGGCGAGCGCCACGCCCTGGTGATCGGCGGCGGCCTGGCCGGTTGCGCCAGCGCCGCCAGCCTGGCCGGACGCGGCTGGCGAGTCACCCTGATCGAACGTCACGCCGAGCTGGCCATGGAAGCATCCGGCAACCCCCAGGGCGTGCTCTACCTCAAGCTCTCGGCCCACGGCACCGCGCTCTCGCGCCTGATCGTCAGCGGCTTCGGCCACACCCGTCGGCTGCTCGAACGCCTGCAACGCGGCAGCGACTGGGACGCCTGCGGCGTACTGCAACTGGCCTTCGACGAAGCCGAGGGCAAGCGCCAGGCGCAACTGGCCGACGCCTTTCCGGAAAACCTGCTGCAAACCCTGTCGCAGGAGCAGGCCGAAACCATCGCCGGCGTCACCTTGCCCGCCGGAGGGCTGTTCTTCCCCGAAGCCGGCTGGGTACATCCACCGGCCTTGTGCCGGGCGCTGGCGAGCCATCCGAACATCAGCGTGCAGACCTGCCATGAAGTGCGCGTGCAGCGCGAGGACGGGCAGTGGAGCGCCTGGAGCGGCGAGCAACGCCTGGCCATCGCGCCGGTCGCGGTGCTCGCCACCGCCGCCGAAGTGCGCGCCTTCCCCGCTGCGGCGAGCCTGCCGCTCAAGCGCATCCGCGGACAGATCAGCCGCCTGCCGGCCAACGCCGAAAGCGCAGCCCTGCGCACCGTGGTTTGCGCGGAAGGCTACGTCGCCCCGCCGCGCCTGGGTGAACACACCCTCGGCGCCAGCTTCGATTTCCACAACGACGACCTGCAGCCGACCGTCGAAGAGCACCAGGGCAACCTCGAACTTTTGCGAGAAATCTCCCCTGACCTTCTCGCGCGCCTGGGCGCTGGTAAGCTCGACCCGGCCACGCTGGAGGGCCGCGCGGCCTTCCGTTGCACCACGCCGGACTACCTGCCGCTGATCGGCCCGCTGGCCGAACGCGAAGCCTTCGCCGCCGCCTACGCGGTGCTGGGCAAGGATGCCCGCCAGGTGCCGGATGCCGCCTGCCCCTGGCTCGAAGGGCTATACCTGAACAGCGCCCACGGCTCGCGCGGACTGATCACCGCCCCGCTTTCCGGCGAACTGCTCGCGGCCTGGATCGAAGGCGAGCCATTGCCGCTGCCGCGCAAGGTCGCCGAGGCCTGCCTGCCGAACCGTTTCCTGCTGCGTGAGGTAGTGCGCGGCCAGAAGGCCTGACTCCCAACCCGCAACCGGACCATCGGAGCCCCCCACGCGAATGGATGCCCTGCTCGTCGAATCCGCTGCCATCGGCATGATCCTCGGATTGCTGCTCGGCCTCACAGGCGCCGGCGGCTCGCTGGTGGCACTGCCGCTGCTGCTCAGCCTGCACATGCCGCTGCACGACGCCATCGGCGTGAGCCTGGGCGCGGTGGCGCTGTCGGCGCTGATCGGCGCCATTCCCCGTGCGCGTCAGGGCCTGGTGGCCTGGCGCCCCCTGCTGTGGCTGACCCTCACCGGCTGGCCGGGCAACGCCCTGGGCCAGTGGCTGGGCCGGTTCATCCCCGAAGCGCTGCTGATCCTCGGCTTCTGCGCCCTGGTGCTGTGGTCGGCGTGGCGGATGTGGCGTGGTTCGAGTACGCCCAAGGTGGCCGGCACGGCGACGCGCAACGGGCCGTTGCTAGCGCTTGGTCTCGCGGTGGGCCTGCTCTCGGGGCTGATGGGCGTTGGCGGCGGCTTCCTGATAGTGCCGGGGCTGCTGTGGTTCACCCCGCTGTCGATGTTGGCGGCCACCGCGACCTCCATGGCCGGCATCGCCCTGGTCTCGGGCGGCGGCTTCCTGCTCTACCTCAGCCATGCGCAACCGCCGATGCCGCTGCTTGCCGCACTCGCAGCCGGCGGTGCGCTGGGCGTGCTGTTCGGCAACCGCCTGGCATTGCGCCTGGGTGGCGCCACCCTGCAGCGCATCTTCGCTGTAATGCTGGTAGTCGTGAGCCTCTCCCTGGCGGCGCAGAAGCTGCTGGCCTGACGTAGGAGATTCTATGTCAATGACGGCTCCTGCTTTGGAGGCTGGTAGCTGGTCTGGGATTGCATCAGGGCAAAGGCAATTCGGGCCAATTTGCGGGCGAGGATAGTCAGGGCCTCGATCTTCTTCAGGCCGCGCGCCAGGTAGCTTTGGTAAAGGGCCTGCCAGCGCTGCGTGCGCGCTGCCGCCATGGCCGCGTTGTGGAGCAGCCGACGGATTTCAGGATCCCCTTGCTTGGTCAGCTTTCGACGGCCGCTATAGCGGCCGGACTCCTTGAGCCGCACATCCAATCCGATAAAGGCGATGAAGGCATCGCTATTGCGAAAGCGTCCCCGCAGAAATGCCAGGTTCAGGGCCGCTGCCGTCAGCGGTCCGATCCCTTCGATGGCCTGACAGCGCTTGCTTTGCTCCATTAGGCCGGCCTCTCGCAGCGCCTGTTGAATCTCTTTCTCCAGGCGTGACTCCAGTGTGGCCATTTGCTTGAGAACAGGCTTCAGCGCCTTGGCCAGGGAGCGATCCTGGGAAAAGCTCTGGCGCAACGAGATGGCGCTACGGACCAGTGCAGCACGCCGATGCAGCAGTGTCTGCAGGCGGCAGTAGGCCTTGCTCGGCGGCTGCCAAGGCTCCAGTTGCGCTTGTTCGTGGGTCAGGTAACGGGCCAGCAGCAGGGCATCGCTGCGATCATCCTTGTTTCGCCCACCAATCCCCTTGCGGTAGTTGCTCAGGCGAAAGCCATTGATGACGTAGATCCGATGTCCCCGCGCATGCGCCAGGGTCGCAACATCCATGTGATAGGTGCTGGTCGCTTCGATCGCGATGGCGCAGCAGGGCGGAAGGGTTTTCAGCCAGGCCTTGATTGTGCGGACGTCATTGGCCAGTTCGAATACTTCGCCCGAGCGTGTATCGCAGAGGCTCAGCGACTCCTTGGCGACATCGATACCGATAACCGGAACTTGGCTTGTCATGGGGTTCTCCGACAGTGAAGATGGTCCAACCTGTCGGGAGCTCACATTGGCGCAGGCTTGCCGGTATTGTCGGTTTGAGCGGCTACTCAATCCGATGGATTCCTTATCGGCGCTTGTCGTGAGCGGGTGGGTGGGGGAAGTCTCCTACCGTCTGGCTTGCAGAAGCGGATCTTGTCCCTCCACACCCCGACAGGTTCCTACCCTAACGCCATACAAGCGGATCTCATCCGCGAAGGACCTGCGCGCCGATTTCGACCTGTAGGAGCGCGCCATGCGCGCGAATCGCGGACAAGGTCCGCTCCTACATCACTCCTCTTCCTCTTCCGGCAGCTCGAACAACTCGGCCGCACGCAGCAAGCCGGCCAGCACCGCATGGCGCTCCCATTCCGGCAGCTCGGCGAAACGCGCCATCACGTACTCGGGCAACAGCGGCGGTGCCGTGCGCAGCGCGTCGCGGCCGGCATCTTCGAGCAGCAGCCATTGCTTGCGGCGATCCCTTTCATCGCGCCTCCGCGCCAGTAATCCGCGGCTTTCCAGGCGGTCGAGTACCCCGGAGAGGGCCGCCTGCGAGAGGCTCACCTGCTTGGCCAGGCCGCTCGCGGTGATCTCCTGCTCCATCTGCAACACCTGCAGGATCAGCAGTTGCAATGGCGTCAGCCCACCCAGCCGGCTCAAGCGCTTGGCGTGCACTTCGCAGCCCTGCTGGAGCCGCCGCAAGGCCTGGAACATGGACAGCCTGTAGGCGTCATCCTTCGCCGAATCTCTTTCAGCCATAAGCAATCACCCGCACAGAGCCCAGAAAGGATCATTAAAAAACTTCAGAACCACTTCCACCTGAAAGTGTCAGTCAATTACCACCTAACAATTAGGCCCCGGCCTGACCCCATTCATCCCCAACGGAGAACCGGTAAGGACAATGTGCGGAATAGCAGGAGAACTTCGTTTCGATAACCAACCCGCCGACCTCGCAGCGGTCGAGCGCATCACCCACCACCTCTCCCCTCGCGGACCCGACGCCTGGGGTTTCCACAGCCAGGGCCCGATTGCCTTCGGGCACCGCCGGCTGAAGATCATGGACCTCGCCGAGCGCTCCGCTCAGCCCATGGTAGACGCCGATCTGGGCCTGTCCCTGGTGTTCAATGGCGCGCTCTACAACTACCCGGAGTTGCGCCGCGAGCTGGAAGCCCTCGGCTATCGGTTCTTTTCCAGCGGCGACACGGAAGTACTGTTAAAAGGCTATCACGCTTGGGGCAAGGATCTATTGCCGCGCCTCAATGGCATGTTCGCGTTCGCCATCTGGGAGCGTGACGCTCAGCGCCTGTTCATCGCCCGCGACCGCCTGGGCATCAAGCCTCTCTACCTGACCCGCGACGCCAAGCGCCTGCGCTTCGCCTCCAGCCTGCCGGCGCTGTTGCAGGGCGGCGGTATCGACACCCAGCTCGACCCCGAGGCGCTGAACCTCTACCTGAACTTCCATTCGGTGGTGCCGGCCCCGCGCACGCTACTGGCCGGCGTGCGCAAGCTTCCGCCGGCGACCTGGATGAGCATCGACAGCGACGGACGCGTCGAGCAGCACTGCTGGTGGCGCCTCGATTACGGCCCACATGAAGACGAGCGCGAACTGACCCAGGATGACTGGGAAGAACGCGTGCTCGACGGCTTGCGTGACGCGGTACGCCTGCGCCAGCGCGCGGCCCGGGAGGTCGGCGTACTGCTCTCGGGTGGCGTCGACTCCAGCCTGCTCGTCGCGCTGCTGCACGAGGCCGGTGTGGAGGAACTGCCGACCTTCTCCATCGGTTTCGAAGATGCCGGCGGCGAACGCGGCGACGAATTCCACTACTCCGACCTCATCGCCCGCCGCTATGGCACGCGCCACAATCGCCTGCGCATCGCCGAACACGAAGTGATCGACCAGCTGCCTGCGGCCTTCCGCGCCATGAGCGAGCCGATGGTCAGCCACGACTGCATCGCCTTCTACCTGCTCGCGCGCGAAGTCTCGAAGCACTGCAAGGTGGTGCAGAGCGGCCAGGGCGCCGACGAACTCTTCGCCGGCTACCACTGGTACCCGCGCGTCGCCGAAGCCGCCGACCCGCTGGCCGGCTATCGCGCGGCCTTCTTCGACCGCAATCATGCCGAGTACCTGGCGACAGTGCGCCCGGCGTTGCGCGTCGACGATGTGGCCCAGGCCTTCGTCGCCGAGCACTTCGCCGGACCCGGCGCGACCGATCCGGTGGACAAGGCGCTGCGCCTGGACAGCACGGTCATGCTGGTCGACGACCCGGTGAAGCGGGTCGACAACATGACCATGGCCTGGGGCCTGGAGGCCCGCGTGCCGTTCCTCGACTACCGCCTGACCGAACTCTCGGCGCGCATCCCTGCGCGCTTCAAGCTCGGCGACGGCGGCAAGCAGGTGCTCAAGGCCGCCGCGCGGCGGGTGCTGCCAGCCGAGGTGATCGACCGGCCCAAGGGCTATTTCCCGGTGCCCGGTCTCAAGCACCTGCAGGGCAGGACCCGCGCCTGGATCAGCGAGCTGCTGCTCGACCCGAGCCAGGACCGCGGCCTCTTCGAGCCGGCGCAGATCGACCGCCTGCTGGGCAGTCCGGAGGACGACCTCACCCCCTTGCGCGGCTCGAAGCTCTGGCAGCTCGCCGCCCTCAACCTCTGGCTCAACGAGCAGGGACTCTGACGCCACGCAGCCGGCAGGGCCCGGCCCATGAGCCGGCGACCTGCCCAGGGAGTTCAGCATGAAGCACCCCATCCATCCGCCGCGCCCGCACAACCAGCGCCTGCTGCGCGGCCTGGCGCCGACTTACCAGCGCCTGCAGGCGCGTTTTGCCGAAGATCACAATGAGCCTTTCGAGCCGCACATCCTGCACTGCGGCTGGGGCCGCCTGCTGGTCGGGCACACCTTCGCCGAAGCCGAAGCCCTCGCCAGCGAACTGCTCAAGGAGCGCGCCGGCGAACGCGACATCGCCCTCTACGTAGCGGCGCCGCAGCAGGTGCTGGCCCATGCGCCACAGCAGCTGTTCCTCGATCCGTCCGACACCCTGCGCCTGTGGTTCACCGACTACCGCCCGGCGCGCCGCTCGTTCCGCGGCTTCCGTATCCGCCGCGTGCACAGCGAAGCGGACTGGGCCGCGATCAATCGCCTGTACCTGGCGCGCGGCATGCAGCCGGTCGATGCGCAGCGACTCACCCCACACTTCGACGGCGGCCCCACCTACTGGTTGGCTGAGGACAGCGAAACCGGTGCGGCAGTCGGCAGCGTGATGGGTCTGAACCACGCCAAAGCCTTCGCCGACCCGGAGCGCGGCTCCAGCCTCTGGTGCCTGGCAGTCGATCCGCAGTGCGCTCGCCCGGGCGTGGGCGAAGCGCTGGTGCGGCACCTCATCGAGCACTTCATGAGCCGCGAACTGGCCTACCTCGACCTGTCGGTGCTGCACGGCAACCAGCAGGCCAAGGCGCTGTACCGCAAGCTCGGTTTCCGCGAACTGCCGACCTTCGCCATCAAGCGCAAGAACAGCATCAACCAGCCGCTGTACATCGGTCCCGGTCCGGAGCACGCGCTCAACCCCTATGCGCGGATCATCATCGACGAGGCACACAGGCGCGGTATCGAGGTCCGCGTGCTGGACGCCGACGCCGGGCTGTTCAGCCTCACCCAGGGCGGCCGGCGCATCCGCTGCCGCGAGTCGCTCTGCGACCTGACCAGCGCAGTGGCCATGACCCTCTGCCAGGACAAGCAGCTGACCCACCGCGCGCTGTCCCGCGCCGGCCTCAAGCAGCCCAGCCAGCGCCTGGC
The DNA here is from genome assembly GCF_000689415.1 of Pseudomonas knackmussii B13. Classification (NCBI taxonomy): domain Bacteria; kingdom Pseudomonadati; phylum Pseudomonadota; class Gammaproteobacteria; order Pseudomonadales; family Pseudomonadaceae; genus Pseudomonas; species Pseudomonas knackmussii. The sequence goes on from NZ_HG322950.1 coordinate 4,315,091, forward strand.
CGGCAGCGCCGCAGAGAACGCCGCCTTCCTCGCCGAGCATGGCGCGCTGGTAGTCAAGCCGGTGGACGGTGAGCAAGGCCAGGGCGTAGCGGTCAACCTGAACGATGCCGAGGAACTGGAGGCAGCCATCGAGCACGCCCGACGCTTCGACACCCGCGTGCTGCTGGAGAGCTACCACCCCGGCCTCGACCTGCGCGTACTGGTGATCGGCTACGAAGTGGTGGCCGCCGCCGTGCGCCACCCAGCCAGCGTGATCGGCGACGGCCGGCACAGCATCCGCGAGCTGATCGAAGCCCAGAGCCGCCGGCGCCAGGCCGCCACCGACGGCGAGAGCCGCATTCCTCTGGACGACGAAACCGAACGCACCCTGCGCGCCGCGGGCTACGACTACGCCGACGTACTGCCGGAGGGCACCCGCCTTGCCGTGCGCGGCACCGCCAACTTGCATACCGGCGGCACCCTGGAAGACGTCACCGCCCAGCTGCATCCGACCCTGCGCGAGGCCGCCGTGCGCGCCGCGCGGGCGCTGGAAGTGCCGGTCACCGGCCTGGACCTGCTGGTGCCGGCAGTGGACGGCGAGGACTACGTGATCATCGAGGCCAACGAACGGCCCGGGCTGGCCAACCACGAGCCGCAGCCCACCGCCGAACGCTTCATCGACCTGCTCTTCCCGCTCAGCCGCGACCCGCTGGGTCGCCAGGAGTCCGCATGACCGCCCTGCCGCAGCCAGACCTGGCCTATCTGCAACGCGTGCTCCTGGAGATGCTCGCCATCCCCAGCCCCACCGGCTTCACCGACACCATCGTGCGCTACGTCGCCGAGCGCCTCGAAGAGCTCGGCGTGCCCTTCGAGATGACCCGCCGCGGGACCATCCGCGCAACCCTCGCCGGCAAGCGCGACAGTCCGGACCGCGCGGTATCGGCGCACCTGGACACCATTGGCGCCATCGTCCGCGAGATCAAGGCCGACGGCCGCCTGGCCCTGGCGCCGGTAGGCTGCTGGTCGAGCCGCTTCGCCGAGGGCAGCCGCGTCACCGTGTTCTGCGACAACGGCGTACTGCGCGGCAGCGTGCTGCCGTTGCTGGCCTCCGGGCACGCCTTCAACACGGCGGTGGATAACCTGCCGATCAGCTGGGACAACATCGAGTTGCGCCTGGACGCCTACACCGTGAGCCACGCCGACAGCGCCGCGCTGGGGGTATCCATCGGCGACTTCGTCGCCTTCGACCCGCTGCCGGAATTCACCGAGAGCGGCCACATCAGCGCCCGTCACCTGGACGACAAGGCCGGTGTCGCGGCGCTGCTGGCGGCGCTCAAGGCCGTGGTGGAAAGCGGCCAGGTGCCGCCGATCGACTGCCACCCGCTGTTCACCATCACCGAGGAAATCGGCTCGGGCGCGGCCGGCGCGCTGCCCTGGGATGTCAGCGAGTTCGTCGGCATCGACATCGCCCCGGTGGCCGCCGGGCAGAACTCCAGCGAACACGCGGTGAGCGTGGCCCTGCAGGATTCCGGCGGGCCCTACGACTACCACCTGTCGCGGCACCTGCTGCGCCTGGCCGAGCGGCACGAGGTGAACGTGCGCCGCGACCTGTTCCGCTACTACCACAGCGATGCGCAATCGGCGATCGAGGCCGGCCACGACATCCGCACCGCGCTGCTGGCCTTCGGCTGCGACGCGACCCACGGCTACGAACGCACCCACATCGACAGCCTGGCCAACCTCGCCCGCCTGCTCTGCGCCTACCTGCTGAGCCCGCCGGTGTTCGCCAGCGACGCGGAGCCGCGCGAAGGCGCCATCGCGCGCTTCAGCAAGCAGCTGGAACACCCGGTGCATATGGAAAGCACCACCCACGTGCAGCCGGTCGGCGAACTGCTGGACCAGCACCCGGACGACGACAAGGAGCGCCGCTGAAGCACCCCGGACTCGCCGGCGGACCGGCGCGGGACTAGAATCGCCGCCTGTTCCGCCGAGTACCCATGATGCTGATCCCCCACGACCTGCTCGAAGCCGAGACCCTGGACAACCTGCTGGAAGACTTCGTCACCCGCGAAGGCACCGACAACGGCGACGACACCCCGCTCGACGTCCGCGTCGAGCGCGCCCGTCATGCGCTCAAACGCGGCGAGGCGGTGATCGTCTTCGATCCGGAAAGCCAGCAGTGCCAGCTGATGCTCAAAAGCGAAGTGCCGAAGGAATGGCTGCAGGGCTGAGCCGCCCTTGCTTCAGGCGCTTGCTCGCGAACCTCGACGTACGCTGCGCCTATATATCCCCGCTACCCTCGTCATCCCCGCGGACGCGGGGAGCCAGCTGATTTCGGGTTGGGTGTAGCGCGCCGCTTCGGCGTGTTCGGACGCTTCTTGTTTCGCCCCCTTGGGCGACCTACTTTGGCAAACGACCCAAAGTAGGCAAAGGTCTTGCCCCGACATACGGGTCCGGCGGAGCTGGACTTTCCTCGCACATTCCCACGCACCCGGAGGCCCGCCGTCGAGAGCACATCCCTGTACTCACGACGGCTCTCGCGACATCCATGTCGCATGGCCTCCTCTGCATGGGCTTAGCTCGGCCTTCTGTAAGGGGCGGTCCGGAGTGCGCGGACGTTTCTCTGGAAGTCCCAAGAGCGAAGTGGACTTTCCTCGCACATTCCCACGCACCCGGAGGCCCGCCGTCGAGAGCACATCCCTGTACTCACGACGGCTCTCGCGACATCCATGTCGCATGGCCTCCTCTGCATGGGCTTAGCTCGGCCTTCTGTAAGGGGCGGTCCGGAGTGCGCGGACGTTTCTCTGGAAGTCCCAAGAGCGAAGCCCGCTTGCGCTTTTCGTAGGAGCGAGCTTGCTCGCGAACCGCACGGCACGGCACGGCACGAATGCCGACCCTGTAGGGCCAGGTTGTTCCCCCTCAAGCCAGCGCAAGTGCTGTTCGCGGGGATGATGGGGGATTCAAGGCGCCAGCTTCGGCCCCAGCAGCACTACGCTCGCGCCGGCTATGCACAGCGCCGCGCCAAGCCAGTCGCTCCATAGCGGGCGGCTCTTCTCGATGAAGGCCAGCCAGAACAGCGAGGCCGCCACGTAGATCCCGCCGTAGGCCGCGTAGGCACGCCCGGCGTAGGCGGCTTCGACGCGGGTCAGCAGCAGGGCGAAGCAGACCAGGCTGAACAGCCCGGGAATTATCCACAGGGGCGTGCGATCCAGGCGCAGCCAGAGGAAAAAGGTGTAGCAACCGGCGATCTCGCAGAACGCGGCGAGCAGGAACCACAGGTAATTGAGCATGGGCTTTCCTTGAGCTTCAGCCGCGCAGGCCGCCTTCCCTTTCCCAGGCGCAGCGCACGCGCAGGTCGTCCTCGTGGGGGCTGTGGAAACCGCGCTCGGACTCCCAGCGGAAGGTGTGGCTGCCGTTGAGTTCGGTCTCCAGGTGGACCACCGCGCTGGCCCAGTACAGACGGCGCAGCAGGGCCTCGAACTGCTCGACCCAGAGGCTCCACTCGTATTCGATGGTCTGGTAGCTGGCACCGAAGTGGATCACTTGCGACTGGTACAGCCCGGCGCCTTCCTGCTCGCAGCGGCTGAACATGTCGCGGCCGATGAACGGCCAGTTCTCGCCCATCGGCAGGCTGTCCAGCACCTTGCGATTGGCCGCCCGGCGCATGCGCCGCTCCATGGAGTCGCCGGGCCAGTCGCGGATGCAACCATAGACGATGGATTCGGACTGCAAGACGGGACACTCCCTACCACGGAAAAACACCGCAGCCTTCTAGCACAGGCGCAAAGGAACCGAAAGCGAACTGCGGCAAAGATGCGCAACCGCGCAAACACCGGCCGGGGTTACGCAGAAAAGCAAAAGCCCCGCGAACGTGGCGGGGCTTTCACTGGGGTCCAACATACATCGGCAGGCAGGCCGGTGGGGTAAAGCTAGCGCTTTGCACCGGCCTGGGCAAGCCCTGATTGCACGAGCACCAAAGCGGTGCGGAAATCAGGCCGCGTTGCCGCGCTTGGCCTGCATCTTCGCAGCCATTTTCGCCATCTCGTCGTAGATCGCCTGCGGGTTCTGCTGCTTGATCTGCCAGGCCATGCGGCCCTGTTCGTGGGGCAGGATCATGAAGCTGTCGCGGGCCACTTCCTGGTGGATGTAGTCGGCGATGTCGGCGGCGCTGATGGGCGAGCCTTCCAGCAGCTTGCCGACCTGGCTCTTCATCTCCGGGCTCGGGCCACGGAAGGAATCGAGCAGGTTGGTCTGGAAGAACGACGGGCAGACCACGTGGACCTTCACGTCCACCAGGGTCAGCTCGGCCAGCAGGCTTTCCGAGAGCGCCACCACGCCGGCCTTGGCGACGTTGTAGTTGCTCATCGCCGGGCCCTGCATCAGTGCAGCCATGGAGGCGATGTTGATGATCCGCCCCTTGCTGCGTTCGAGCAGCGGCAGGAAGGCCTTGCAGCCCTTGACCACGCCCATCAGGTTGATCGAGATCTGCCAGTCCCAGTCCTCCAGCGACAGCTCGCCGAAGAAACCGCCGGAGGCCACGCCGGCGTTGTTGACGATGACGTCGATGCCGCCGAGCTTCTCATCGCAAGCCTGCGCCAGCGCAGTGAGCTGGCTGTAGTCGCGCACGTCGCAGCGCTGGGTGAAGCCGTCGCCGCCGGCTTCGCGAACGAGTTTGAGGGTTTCCGCCAGGCCCGCTTCGTTGACGTCGGCCAGGGCCAGTTTCCAGCCGTCACGGGCCCAGCGCAGGGCGATTTCACGACCCAGGCCGGAACCGGCGCCGGTGATCATCATGCGATTTTGCATAGGGAGGTTGCCTTGTCTTGTCCGGTGAAGTTGACCGGCAGTTTAGCCAAGGCGCATGGCGGGCTGCGCTTAAATCAGGCTGCTGAATGGCCCTGGCAAACCGCGGCCATAGCCAGGCGTGGCGGGGCCTTCAGAGCGCCGGCAGGAGCAGCCCTGTGGCCTTGCCGAGCACCAGCGCAAGCCCGGCGGAGACCAGCAGGAAGGTCACGCAGTTGGTGCGCTCGCGACGCAGGCCGGCGAAGGAATGGACGCGGTAGCGCAAGAGGAAGGCGCCCATCGCCAGCAGCAAGGCCGGCAGCAGGTAGACGAACTGCCAGTAGAGCTGCGGATTGCTCTCGCGGGCCAGCCAGCTCGCCAGCGGCAGAATCACCACGCCCAGCAGCAACTGGCTCAGCAGCCAGAGGCTCCCCAGCACGACCAGCACCATCCCGAGCATGCGCGCTCCCCTCTCCCGAAAAAGCCGACATGGTAGAGAGTTGCCCGGCTGCGGGCTGTGTGCTGGGTCACTTTGCGCCAGATACAAATACGTACGTCAGCGCAGCTCCGTGGGCAGCGACCCCTTGCGCAGGCGCAGGAACATCAGGGCCACGCTGCGCGCGTCGCCCAGGGCGGTGTGGCGCCCTTCCACCGGGATATCGAGGGTGCGCGCCAGCGTGTCGAAGCGCAGGTCCAGGTGCAGGTCCGGGTAGCGCCGCGCCATCTTGCGCTGATACAGGGCCGAGACCTCGATGCGCGGATTGTCCAGCCGCTCGCCCAGCAGCAGGCGCAGATGGCGGCTGAGGACAGCGGCATCGAAGGACAGGTAGTAGCCGAGCAGCGGTCGCTCGCCGATGAACGCCAGCAGGCGGCGCAGCGCTTCGGCCAGCGGCAATTGCCCTTCGAGGTCGGCGCGGCGCAGCTTGTGGATGCGGATGGAGTCGCCGGTCAGGCTTGCCGGCGGCTCGACCAGCAGGTCCAGGCGCTCGCCGAGGACCAACTTGCCGCCGCGGATCAGCACCGCGCCGATGCTCAGAATGTCTGCCGTGCGTGGGTCGAGGCTGGTGGTTTCGAGATCGATGGAGACGATTTCCTCGGCCTCTTCGGCCGCATGCAGGCACCAGTAAAGGCGGCGGCGCCAGCCAGACCAGGCGTGATCGGGGAGCTTCACCAGCGCGTTCATCGACTCTCCAGATGGAATTGCCAGGCCAGGCTCTGCTTGAACTTCTTCACCGCATGCAAGCCGAAGCGCAGCAGATCGCGTTCGTGGCGGCTCAGGCGCGCCACGTCCAGGCCGTGCTCGCGGCCATCGCGCGCACCGCCAAGCTGTTGCTGCAGACGCAGTTGCAGGAAGAGTTCGAAGGATTCCGCCAGGTTGTCGGCCAAGCCTTCGTCGAGGACGCCGCGCGCCTTGAGAGCTCCCAGGCGGGCCAGGGTGCCGCGCTCCTCCAGACCTTCGCGCAGGGCCAGCACACGGCAGCCGTGGACCAGCGGGAAGATGCCGCCGCGCTTGATGTCCAGATGCTCCTCGCGGGTTTTCAAGTTGCCAAGGATGGTGAGCGGCGTGTCGAACTGCAGAGCAGCGGCTGCCATGTCGGGCAACCAGCGCTCGCCCTCCTGGGCGAAACGCAGCAGTCCCTGGCGCAGCCCTTCGTAGAGCTGCCGATTTCCGGCGACAGGGCTCGCATCGGCCAGGATCGACATGCGCATCAGCTGCTCGGGCTGACCCTCCAGCTGGGTCTGGTTCAGCTCACGCTGCCAGGCCGCCAACGGCTTGCACCACGCTGGCTGGCTGGCCATGACGCCGCCCGGACAAGGTGGATAACCGAAGCTCAGCAGGGCCTCGCTGAAGCGCTGCATCAGCGCCAGCCCCTGCTCGACCGGCAGGTCTTCGGCGAGGATCAAGGCGTTGTCCTGGTCGGTCTTGAGCAACTGTTCGCCGCGGCCTTCGCTGCCCATCACCAGCAGGCAGCAGCGGCTGCGCAGTGCTGGCGGCACGAGCAGTTCGAACAGTCGCTCCAGCAGTTGCTCATTGAGCGCGCTGACCAACTGCATGATGAAGCGCAGGCGAATGCCGTTGCCGCACAACGTGGCAATCAGCGTGTGCAGGGTTTCCGCGGCGCCGCGCAGCTCCTCCTCGCTCTCTGCCCGTGCGATGCGCATCGCCAGCACGTGGGAGTGGGTCGAGAAGAGGCTGAGCACCTGGGTCAGGTGCAGAAGGCCGACGACCTCGCCGTCTTCGCGCACGGCGACCCGCTCGATGCGCTTGCGGGTCATGAGGATCATGGCATCGAAGAGGAAGTCGCCCAGCTCCACGCAGGCCAGCGGACCATGCGCCAAGGGCCCGATGGGCTCGGCCTCGCTGCGGCCGTCGCGAAAGTGCGCGGTCATCAGGTCGGTGCGGGTGACTATGCCCAGCTCGCCGTCCTGGCGAACCAGCAGCGCATCGGCGCCACGGCTCAGCTGCAGGCGCGCGGCATCGCCCAGGGCCAGGCCGGCGGAGACTTCGATCGCCGGCAGCAGGTGCTCGCGGGCGATGCGGGTGAGGATGAACTCGGCGAGGTTCTGCCCGTCGCGGCGCGCCAGCTGGCGCTTGGCCGCGAGGTCGGCCTGGAAGAAGCGGCCGAAGTCCGGATTGGCGCCGCACAGCTGATGGAAGACGCTGGCGGGCAATTCGTAGGTGATGCTCTCCTCCACTGCGCAATAGACGTGCTTGCTGCTGCCGGAGAAAAGCCCGCGGATGTCGAAGATGTCGTCGCTGGTGTACTGCGCGAACAGCTTGCCGTCCTCGCCGCGTTCCTCGATCACGCCCTTGAGCACGACGAACAGGCAAGGTACCGCGGATCCAGCGGCGATGAGGGTTTCGCCGGCGGCGTAGTAGCCAACGCTAAGCGCCTCGCTCAGCCGCTCGCGCTCGGCCGCGCGCAGCAGATCGAACGGCGGCGAGGAAAAGTTGAACTGCTCGGCCATCTCGGCCCCCGTGGCAGGGAAACAAAGACAAAGCCGGAGGCGAACCTCCGGCTTTGCATTCAACAGCCAAAAACCATCAGTGCGCTACGGCACCGCTGGCGCCAAGGCCGGTCTGCGAACGGATGAACTGCGGGAAGAAGCGTGCGCGCTCCTCGTCGGCAGCGGCGGACTTGTCGGTGATCGAGAAGAACCAGATACCGATGAAGGCCACGGCCATGGAGAACAGTGCCGGGTATTCGAACGGATAGATCGGTTTCTCGTGGCCGAGGATCTGCACCCAGATGGTCGGGCCGAGGATCATCAGCACCACCGCAGTGATCAGGCCCAGCCAGCCGCCGATCATGGCGCCGCGGGTGGTCAGCTTCTTCCAGTACATCGAGAGCAGCAGCACCGGGAAGTTGCAGCTGGCGGCGATGGAGAAGGCCAGGCCGACCATGAAGGCGATGTTCTGCTTCTCGAACAGGATGCCGAGGATGATGGCAACCACGCCCAGGGCGACGGTGGTCATCTTCGACACGCGCAGCTCATCTTTCTCGTTGGCCTTGCCGCCCTTGTAGACGCTGGCGTACAGGTCGTGGGACACCGCCGAGGCGCCGGCCAGGGTCAGCCCGGCGACCACCGCGAGGATGGTGGCGAAGGCCACCGCCGAGATGAAGCCGAGGAACAGGCTGCCGCCCACGGCGTTGGCCAGGTGCACGGCGGCCATGTTGTTGCCGCCGATCAGCGCGCCGGTGGCGTCCTTGAAGGCCGGGTTGGTGCTGACCAGCAGGATCGCGCCGAAGCCGATGATGAAGGTCAGGATGTAGAAGTAGCCGATGAAGCCGGTGGCGAAGAACACGCTTTTGCGCGCTTCCTTCGCGTCGCTGACGGTGAAGAAGCGCATCAGGATGTGCGGCAGGCCGGCGGTGCCGAACATCAGCGCGAAGCCCAGGGAGAACGCCGAGATCGGGTCCTTGACCAGGCCGCCGGGGCTCATGATCGCTTCGCCTTTGGGGTGGACCTTGATGGCTTCGGAGAACAGGGTGCTGATGTCGAAGTTGACGTGCTTGAGCACCATGATCGCCATGAAGGTGGCGCCGGAGAGCAGCAGCACGGCCTTGATGATCTGGACCCAGGTGGTGGCGAGCATGCCGCCGAACAGCACGTAGAGCACCATCAGGATGCCGACCATGACCACCGCGACGTGGTAGTTCAGGCCGAACAGCAGCTGGATCAGCTTGCCGGCGCCGACCATCTGCGCGATCAGGTAGAAGGCCACCACCACCAGCGAACCGCAGGCGGACAGGGTGCGGATGTTCTTCTGCTTCAGGCGATAGGACGCGACGTCGGCGAAGGTGTACTTGCCGAGGTTGCGCAGCCGTTCGGCGATCAGGAAGAGGATGATCGGCCAGCCCACCAGGAATCCGATGGAGTAGATCAGGCCGTCATAGCCGGAGGCGAACACCAGGGCGGAAATCCCCAGGAAGGACGCTGCGGACATGTAGTCGCCGGCGATCGCCAGGCCGTTCTGGAAACCGGTGATGCTGCCGCCAGCGGTGTAGAAGTCGGCGGCCGACTTGCTGCGCTTGGAGGCCCAGTAGGTGATGCACAGGGTCAGGCCGACGAAGGCCACGAACATCACGATGGCGGAGACGTTCATGGGTTGGCGCTGGACGTCGCCGGTCAGGGCGTCGGCCCACAGGGCAGGAGCGAAGGCGGCCAGGCCTAGGGCCGCGAGCAGGCGGGCGATCATTGCTGGATCTCCTTGAGGACTTCCTGGTTCAGGCGGTCGAACTCGCCATTCGCGCGGCGCACGTAGATGCCGGTGAGGACGAAGGCCGAAACGATCAGGCCGACGCCCAGGGGAATGCCCCAGGTCACGGACGATTCGGGGCTGACCTTGGTGCCCAGGACCTGCGGTGCGAAGGCGATCAGGAGGATGAAGCCCACGTACAGGCCCAGCATGATCACGGAGAGCAGCCAGGCGAATCGCTCGCGCTTGGCCACCAGTTCTTTGAAGCGCGGATTGCTATCAATCCGCTGGTAGATGCTGTCGTTCATTTTGTTTTTGTCCTCACAGCGGGGGATGACGCGGATGTCGTCGATCCCCACTTTAGGACTCTGGTGCAAGGCCTCCAGACGACTTTAGTCGTAGCGCTCAGCGTGCTGCCCGCCAAGCTGCGGAACAGAGCGCGCGGCATGAAAAAGCCCGCCATGCGGCGGGCTTTTTGCGGAGCTTGAACAGGTCTTACTGGGTCCACTCCTTGACCCGGTCCGGGTGGCTGTCCACCCATTTCTTCGCGGCTTCCTCGGGCTTGGCGCCGTCCTGGATGGCAAGCATGACCTCGCCGATCTCCTGGCCGTCCTTCCACTTCAGTTTCTTCAGCAGGGCCCAGACTTCCGGCGCCTTCTTCTCCAGCGCCGGGTTGGCGACGCTGTCGACGTGTTCCTCGTCGCCGTAGACCTTCTTCGGGTCCTCGAGGAACTTCAGTTTCCACTTGGCGAACATCCAGTGCGGAATCCAGCCGGTCACCGCCACCGCCTTCTTGTCGTTCTCGGCGCGGGTCAGCTCGGCGATCATGCCGCTGCCGGAACTGGCCACCAGCTTGTAGTCCAGGCCGTAGTCCTTGATCGCCTGGTCGGTCTTGAGCATCACCCCGGCGCCGGCGTCGATGCCGATGATCTGGCCGTTGAAGTCAGCCTTCTGCGCCTTGAGGTCCTCGATGCTGTTGGCCTTGACGTACTCCGGCACGATCAGGCCGATCTTCGCCCCCGGGTAGTTCACGCCCAGGTCGACCACCTTGTCCTTCATCTTCTCGAAGTAGGCGCCGTGGGTGACCGGCAGCCAGGCCGAGAGCATGGCGTCGAGTTTGCCGCGGGCCACGCCCTGCCACATGATGCCGGCCGCCACCGGCATCAGTTTCACCGGGTAGCCGAGCTCCTTGCGGATCACCTCGGCCGCCACGTGGGTGGTGGCCACGCTGTCCGACCAGCCATCGACGTAGCCGATGGTGATTTCCGGCTTGGCTGCAGCCGACACCAGGGTCGCCGCCGCCGTCAGTGCCAGCCCCGCGCCCAGGCCCAGCAGACGTCGCATCATTCGCATGTGTTTCTCCCCTTCGAATTAGGTACACCGGAGCCAATGCCCCGAGGCGGTCTTGGCCGCACCTCCATCATCGGCGTGAGAGCCGTGCGGGCTGCTCCGAGAGCGACTCCGAACGATCCCCTCCACGACACGACCTCGCCATTTGCGACTTGCACGAACCGTTTGCGACAGTGCGCCGACGCTCGGGAGAACGCTGACGCGCATGGAGGCGATTGCTAAGATCGCCTGTCCGCACCCAGGCCCTCCTTCATGCCCAATCGCTCGCCCTTCCCGCTGCTGCCCTACTGCTGCGCTCTGCTCCTGGCCCTTCTGGGCCTGCTCGGCGCCTGGTACCTGCAGGGGCGCAGCCTCGACCTGGCGGATGCCGCCGCGCCGGGGCAGCGCCTGCAATGCGCGTCCTACAGCCCGTTCGGCAAGGACCAGTCGCCCTTCGACCAGCCCTTCGTGCTGCGCCCGCAGCAGATGGACGCCGACCTGGCGCTGCTGGCCAAGCACTTCAGCTGCTTACGCACCTATTCCATGACCGGCCTGGAAGGCATTCCCGAGCTGGCCCGCAAGCACCGCCTGAAACTCATCCTCGGTGCCTGGATCAACGCCATCCCGGCAGATAGCGAGCGCGAAGTGCGCAAGCTGATCGACGCCGCCAACGCCTATCCGGACGTGGTGCAGTCGGTGATCGTCGGCAACGAGACCCTGCTGCGCCAGGAGGTCACCAGCAAATACCTGGAGGGTTTGCTGGCCCAGGTGAAGAGCCAGGTCCGGCAGCCGGTGTCGTATGCCGAGGTCTGGGAGTACTGGCTCAAGCACCCGCAACTGGCCGAGCACGTCGACTTCGTCACCCTGCATCTGCTGCCGTACTGGGACAACCAGCCCAGCGGCATCGACGGCGCCCTGCAGCATGTCGCGGAAATCCGCCAGCAGTTCGACCGCGCCTTCCCCGGCAAGAGCATCCTGATCGGCGAGACCGGCTGGCCCAGCGAAGGCCGGCAGCGGCGCACCGCCCTGCCCAGCCGGGTCAACGAAGCGCGCTACATCCTCGGTTTCGTGCGGATGGCCGAGGAGAACGGCTGGCGCTACAACCTGATCGAAGCCTTCGACCAGCCGTGGAAGCGCCGCCTGGAAGGCGCCGTGGGCGGTTACTGGGGGCTGTTCGACGCCGACCGCCAGGAGAAGGACGTGCTCGCCGGCCCGGTTTCCAATCAGCCGGATTGGCCCGCCTGGTTCGCCTTCAGCGCCCTGCTGGGCGCCGCAATGCTGCTGCTCGGCGGGCGTCCGGCCAGCGCCCGCGCAGCCCTCGCGCAACCGCTGGGCATGGCCCTGGGCGCGACCTGCCTGGGCCTCTGGTGCGCCCAGGCCTGGGTGATCTGCACCTTCCTCGACGAATGGCTGTGGGCGGCCTACCTGGCCATCCTCAACCTGCTGGTCATGGCTCACCTGGCACTGGCATTGGGCGCCCACGAAGGCTGGCGCGGTCGGCTATTCCGAGGCCTGGAAGCGCGCGGCGGCTGGTGGTTGCTGGCCAGCAGTTTCGCCGGCGCGGTATGGATGCTGGCGCTGGTATTCGATGCGCGCTACCGCAACTTCCCCAACGCCGCGCTGCTGTTCCCGGCGCTTTTCTACCTCTATCGCCCGGTAGCCACGCCGCGTCGCGAAGCGACTCTGCTCGCCGTGCTGATCGCAGCCGGCATCGTGCCGCAATTGGCCCTGGAGGGGCTGGACAATCTGCAGGCGGTCCTCTGGGCCGGCATCTGCGCGCTATTGGCCGGTGCACTGCTGCGCGGCCTGCGTCAGGAACGCTCCGCCACTGCCGAGACCCGTTCTGCCCGCACCGAGACTCGCCTGGCCTGAGCCCGCCTCAGGCGGGACGCGCCTGGCGCACGAGGCGCAAGGCGGCCAGCACCACGGCGAACACAGCCATGCTGACGCTGTAGAACACCAGTGCCGGCAAACCGATGAACAACGCCACGGCCGCCAGCCACCAGCCGATGCGGCCGGGAATCAGGAACGCCGGGATGGACGCGACCAGCGCCGCCTGGCCAAGCACGCCGAAGTGGATCAGCAGCCCCAGCCCGGAGCGAGCCTGGCAGGCCAGTTGCTGCTCGTTATCGGCGCACACGTCGACCCAGCTGCCGTTCTCCAGCAAGCCGAAGCGCACCCCATAGCACGCCGCCACCCAAAGCGCAGCGAGCAGAAGCAGGAGGATCAGCGAGAGTCGACGGGGCATCGGGCCACTCCATGAGCGAAACGGCGCCCAGCATACCCAGCGCCGGGGGCGATGCAAGGCCAGGCGCCGCTCATTACACTGGGCCGGTCCTGCGCAGGAGTTGTCCATGTCGCGCGCCACCCGCTTCTTCCTTGTCTGCCTGGCCATCAGCTTCTGGTGGCTGCTGCCATTCAAGCAACATCACCTCGCGCAGACCGCCGCCGACGGCAGCCTGCACCTGGACGGCTACCGCGTCCAGCCGCTGCAGGACTTCCAGATCGACGCCCTGGTGTTGAGTCGCGAGGACTACCGGCTCGGCTGCGAGGCACAGATCTCGCCCACCGACCTGGCGCTCGGCTGGGGCCCGCTGGGCGATGCGGCGATCGCCGCGAAGATCCACTTCAGCCAGGGCGGCCGCTGGTACCACTGGCAGGCCGAGCAACCTCCACTGCCGCCTCGCGAGATCGAGACGCACAGCGCCAACATGCACATGATCCCGGCCAGCGACACAGTGGCGCACAGCCTGGCCGCAGTAAGCGCGGGCGAACACATCCACCTGAGCGGGAAGCTGGTACAGGTGAGTGCCGCCGACGGCTGGCGCTGGACCAGCTCGCTGAGCCGCGAGGACACCGGCGCCGGGGCCTGCGAACTGGTCTGGGTCGAGCGGCTCGATATCGACAGCCAATGACGTTGCCAGGGCACGAGCCAGCGCAGCATGCTCGGCCAGCGCGACTGATGCGACGCACGGATTCGTGCGCCAAGGCACTCCAGCGCCTTGCGCTTGTCATAAAGCTCTATTTCACTCCAAGCGTGCTTTTCGCCAAGGGAACCTTCATGACAGTGCTTTCGCGCGCCGCCGTCCTGCTCGGCAGCCTCGTGCTGGGATTCGTCGGCCCCGCCCTGGCCCGCGACGTCAACCCGGCCAGCTACGGTTTTCCGCTGAGCAACCCGTTCGAAGCGACCATCGCCACCACGCCGCCAGAACTGCGCCCGGTGCTGCCGGACGATGGCGACATCCGCCAGAGCGACTACGCAGTGAAGTTGCGCCCGGAGCGCGAGTACGCCCTGCCGGACAACTTCTGGCCCGTGAAGAAGCTGCACTACCGCCTGGCCCGCCAGGATCACCCGGCGCCGCTGGTGTTCATCATCGCCGGCACCGGCGCCAGTTACGACAGCCGCACGCCGGAATACCTCAAGCGCCTGTTCTACGGCGCCGGCTACCACGTGGTGCAGATTTCCTCGCCGACCAGCTGGGACTTCATGGCCGGCGCTTCGATGCACGCCACACCCGGCTACAGCCCCGACGACGCCGACGACCTGTACCGGGTGATGCAGGCCGTACTCGCCGGGAATCCGAGCCTGCCAGTTACCGAGTACTACCTCACCGGCTACAGCCTCGGTGCGCTGCACGCGGCTTTCGTCAGCCAGCTCGACGAGTCCATGCGCACCTTCAACTTCAAGCGCGTGCTGCTGCTCAACCCGCCGGTGAATCTCTACACCTCGGTGAGCAACCTGGAAAAGCTGGTGCAGACCCGGGTCAAAGGCATCACCGACTCCAAGACCTTCTACCAACTGGTGCTGGGCAAGCTCACCCGCTACTTCCAGCAAAAGGGCTACATCGACCTGAACGATGCCTTCCTCTACGACTTCCAGAACTCCAAGCAGCACCTGACCAACGAAGAAATGGCGATGCTGATTGGCGCGACCTTCCGCTTCTCCTCGGCGGACATCGCCTTCACCTCGGACCTGATCAACCGCCGCGGGCTGATCACCCCGCCGGGTTATCCGATCCGCGAGGGCACCAGCCTCGAACCCTTCTTCTCGCGCTCGCTGCAATGCGATTTCGACTGCTACATGGTCGAGCAGCTGATTCCTGCCTGGCGCAAGCATCACAAGGGCAACAGCCTGCCGCAGCTGATCCAGCAGACCAGCCTGTACGCCCTGGAGCAGTACCTGCACGACACCCCGAAGATCGCCGTGATGCACAACGCCGACGACCTCATCCTCGGCCCCGGCGACGTCGGCTTCCTGCGGCGGACCTTTGGCGACCGGCTGACGCTGTACCCGCTGGGAGGCCATTGCGGCAACCTCAACTACCGGGTCAACGCCCAGGACATGCTGGACTTCTTCCACGGCAAGGACGCCGCGCCGCAGAGCGTGGCGCAGCAGGGAGCCACTGAATGACGCTTCGATCCACCTGGCTTCTCACCCTCGCCCTGGGCTGCGGCCTGGCCCACGCGGATGCCGCCAGCGAGGCCGGCCCGCAGCCGATCGTGCCGCCCTCCGCGGCCAAGCCGATAGCCCTGGAGCCCGACGCCGACGGCTTCAAGCACCCGCTCGACGCCCTCAAGTTCAACCCCGGCCTGGACCAGCGCGAATTCGAGCGCGCCACCTTGAGCGCGCTGAACATCTACGACCCCTGGGAGTCGTGGAACCGCCGCGTCTATCACTTCAACTACCGCTTCGATAACTGGGTGTTCCTGCCCGTCGTGCATGGCTACGAATACGTCACCCCGCGCTTCGTGCGCAGCGGTGTGAGCAACTTCTTCAGCAACCTGGGCGATGTGCCGACCCTGCTCAACAGCCTGCTGCAGTTCAAAGGCAAACGCGCCATGAACACCACCGCGCGGCTGCTGTTCAACACCACCTTCGGCGTGCTCGGCCTGTGGGACCCGGCAACCCGCATGGGCCTACCCAAGCAGAGCGAGGACTTCGGCCAGACCCTGGGCTTCTACGGCGTGCCCGCCGGGCCCTACCTGATGCTGCCGATCCTCGGGCCGTCCAACCTGCGCGACACCGGCGGGCTGGTCACCGACTACATCGCCGCCGAGCAGGTCGACTACCTGGGCGTTGCCAGCGCCAGCAGCGACTACTGGGAAATCCCCACGCTGATGGTGATCGACAAGCGCTACACCAACAGCTTCCGCTACGGGCAGATGAACACACCGTTCGAGTACGAGAAGCTGCGCTACTTCTATACCGAGTCGCGCAAGTTGCAGATCAACGAGTAAGCCTGAGCGAGGGAAATATCGACTTAATCGATATTTCCCTCGCAAAACTCGCAACCATCTATCCGTCAATCGGGACTAGGATGGCCTCCATACCTGATCGAGGAGGTCACCATGACCCAGCTGCGCAATCTGTTCGACCTGCACATCGGCCGTCCCGCCTCGGATGGCGCCGGCGTTCGCCTGACCCGCGTGATCGGCGGCCCCGGCCTCGAGCGCTTCGATCCGTTCCTGATGCTCGACCAGTTCGATACGCAGAACCCCGACGACTACATCGCCGGCTTCCCTGACCATCCCCATCGCGGTTTCGAGACAGTGACGTACATGCTCGAAGGGCGGATGCGCCACCGCGATCACCTGGGCAACGAAGGCCTGCTCAAGCCCGGCGGCGTGCAGTGGATGACCGCCGCCCACGGCATCATCCACAGCGAGATGCCGGAACAGGAAGAAGGCGCCATGCGCGGCTTCCAGCTCTGGCTGAACCTGCCGGCCAAGAGCAAGCTCGGCCCGGCCGGCTACCGCGATATAGAACCGGAAGACGTGCCGCGCACGACCACCGCGCAAGGTGTGGGCGTGACGGTCATCGCCGGTCGCTTCGACGATGGCGAAATCGCCCTCGACGGCGCCGTGCAGCGTCCGGACACCGAGCCGCACTACTACGACCTCAGCCTGCCCGCCGGTAGTAGCGTCACCCCGCACCTGCCGCGTGGTCACCAGGCCCTGCTTTATGTCTACGAAGGCAGCCTGCAGGTGGAGGCCGAGCGCGGCGGCGAAATCGGCCACAACCGTCTGGCCCGCCTGGGCGATGGCGATGCCGTGAAGTTGAGCAGTGCTGGTGGTGCGCGCGTCCTGCTGCTGGCCGGCAAGCCGCTCCAGGAGCCGATCGTGCAGTACGGGCCCTTCGTGATGAACAGCCGCGAGGAAATCGAGCAGGCCCTGCGCGACTACCGCGATGGCGTGCTGGCGGTCTGATAAGTCCTGCCTTTCGTAGGAGCGAGCTTGCTCGCGAACGGGTCACGTACCGAAGCCGTTCGCGAGCAAGCTCGCTCCTAAACATATTTGAAGCCGGAGCGGGCGATTACAGGTTGTGCTCTTCCAGCCCGAGGAAGCGCGTCAACTCCGCCCGTTGGTTCATCGCGTCCTTGTAGCCCAGGCGGATGAGCTCGTGGCAATAGCCCCGCTCGAACAGCAGGTAGCTCAGCACGCCCGCCCCGCTCGCCCGGGTAGCGCCAGGGCCACGCAGGAACAGGCGCAGCGCCCAGGGCAGCTCCTTGCGGTGCTTGGCGGCGATCTCGTCCAGCGGCACCGACGGCGACACCAGCAGTACCTCCACCTCACGCAAACCCGCCTCTTGCTGGCGGCGTTCCACGGGCACCAGCTTGCCCAGGTAGTTGATGCGCTGCAGCACCTCGATGTCGCCTTCCAGGCTGTCGATGAAGGTGCCGTTGAGCAGGTGGATGCCCATCTGCGCGAGGCTTGGTGGCCGGCCGCTGCGCGGGGTGTCGGCGCCTTCGTTGGGATCGCTGCGGGTCGGATTGCCGCTGACGCCGATCACCAGCACGCGGTTGGCCCCCAAATGCAGCGCCGGACTGATCGGCGCCTGCTGGCGTACCGCGCCGTCGCCGAAATACTCCTGCTGGATGCACACCGGAGCGAACAGCAGGGGAATCGCCGAACTGGCCAGCAGGTGCTCCAGATTCAGCCGCGTTGGCGTGCCGACCCGCCGATGACGCAGCCAGGGCTCGATGGTGGCGCGTCCTTGGTAGAAGGTCACTGCCTGGCCGGACTCGTAGCCGAACGCGGTAACCGCGACCGCGCGCAGCTTCCGCGCCTGCAAGGCGGCGGAGATGCCCGAGAAGTCCAGCTCGCGGGCCAGCAGATGGCGCAGCGGCGTGCTGTCGAGCAGCGCCACCGGCTGCCTCCGGCCGAGGCCAAGCAGGCTGTGGCTGAGGAAGCGCAACGCCTGGCCGCACACGCCGAGGAAGTCGCCGCGGTAGACCTGGCCGGTCTGGAAACCCTTCCAGACCCGCGTGAGGCTATGGATAGCCTCGCGGAACGAGAGCGCACCGCAAGCCAGCCCCACTGCATTGATGGCGCCGGCCGAGGTGCCGACGATCACAGGGAACGGATTGGCCGCACCTTCCGGCAGCAGCTCGGCGATGGCCGCGAGCACCCCGACCTGGTAGGCCGCGCGGGCGCCGCCGCCGGACAGGATCAGCCCGGTAACGGCGCGGGGAGAATGGGAAGTCGGGTGCTGCTCGGCGGATTCAGTCACGACAGGAGTCCTGGATGCGTCCTGCAATCAAGTATGTCGCTGCGCCGGGTTCGGTAAAGCCGGCGCTCAGCGCTTCGCGTAGAGCTTGGGCTCGCCTTCCGGGCGGCTCTTGAAGCGCCGATGCGCCCACAGGTACTGCTCCGGTTGCTGGCGGATCTCGGCCTCGACCCACTGGTTGACGCGCAGGCAGTCGGCCTCCTCGGTCTCGCCGGGGAAGTCCTGCAGCGGCGGATGGATCACCAGGCGGTAGCCGGAGCCATCGGCCAGGCGCGTCTGGGTGAACGGGCAGACCAGCGCGCGGCCCAGGCGGGCGAACTTGGTGGTAGCGGTGACGGTGGCCGCCTGGATGCCGAACAGCGGCACGAACAGGCTCTGCTTGGCGCCGTAGTCCTGGTCCGGTGCGTACCAGATGGCCCGGCCGGCGCGCAGCACCTTGAGCATGGCGCGCACGTCCTCGCGCTCGATGGCGCTGGCGTCGGCGTTGTGCCGCTCACGGCCACGGCGCTGCACGAAGTCGAACAGCGGGTTGTCGTGCTCGCGGTACATGCCGTCGATGGTCTGCACCTGGCCAAGCAGCGCCGCGCCGATCTCCAGGGTGGTGAAGTGCATGGCCATGAGGATCACGCCCTGCCCCTCGGCCTGGGCCTTGCGCAGGATATCCAGGCCTTCGATATGGGCGAGCTTCGCCAGGCGCGCCTTCGGCCACCACCAGCTCATGGCCATCTCGAAGAAAGCGATGCCTGTTGAAGCGAAGTTCTCTTTAAGCAGCCGCTTGCGCTCGGCGGCGGACTTCTCCGGGAAGCACAGCTCCAGGTTGCGCGCGGCAATCGCCCGGCGGCTGCCGACCACCCGATACATCACCGCACCCAGGGCACGGCCCAGGCACAGCAGCAGCGGATAGGGCAGTTGCACCACCAGCCACAGCACGCCGAGGCCCAGCCATAGCGGCCAGTAGCGCGGATGGAGGAAGGCGGCGCGAAATTGGGGACGATCCATGAAGGGTTCCGGATAGACAGGCAAAGAGCGGCATTCTACCGCGAGCGACGGGCTTTGCACCGCTACCGCGGAAGTGGCGCCGCGCCAGGCTTGCGGGCGCTGGGACGGTCCGCTATAAGTCGAGGCCATTTAGCGATGCAGTCCGACCATGAGCCAAGCCGACCTCCTCGACCAAGATCCCGTATTCCAGCTCAAGGGCAGCATGCTCGCCGTCACCGTGCTGGAACTGGCACACAACGACTTGGCGCGCCTGGACAGACAGCTTGCCGACAAGGTCGCCCAGGCTCCGAATTTCTTCCGCGACACCCCGCTGGTGCTCGCCCTGGACAAACTCCCCGACGGTGAAGGCCAGCTCGACCTGCAAGGCGTGCTGGACATCTGCCGCCGCCACGGCCTGCGCACCCTGGCGATCCGCGCCAACCGCGAGGAAGACCTGCGCCTGGCGACCATGCTGGACATCCCCGTGCTGCCGCAGTCCGGCTCGCGCGAGCGCCCGCTGGAGCCCAAGGACGCGCCGACCGCCGAGCCGGTGATCCGCCGCCCGCGCAGCGAGAAGCTGGCCGGACAGGTGGTCGAGAAAGCCGTCGAAGCGCAACTGGCGGCCAAAGCCGAGGAGAAGGTCGAGGAAAAGGCCGCCGAACCGGTCGAAGAGAAAGCCGAGGAGCCGGTCGAGCCCGCTCTTCCGGTGGTCCGCCCGACCAAGATGATCACCGCCCCGGTACGTGGCGGCATGCAGATATACGCAGCCGGCGGCGACCTCATCGTGCTGGCGCCGGTCAGCCCCGGCGCGGAACTTCTCGCCGACGGAAATATCCACGTTTACGGTCCGATGCGCGGCCGTGCCCTGGCAGGCGTCAAGGGCGACACCAGCGCCCGGATCTTCTGCCAGCAACTGGGCGCCGAACTGGTCTCGATCGCCGGAAATTACAAGGTGGCAGAAGACCTTAGGCGCAGTCCGCAGTGGGGTCAGGCGGTCCACGTCAGCCTGTCGGGTGACGTGTTGAACATCACCCGCCTTTAACGGATACTGCCGCGACTTTCAGGGACCAGAATCCTTCGTTTTTTCTTTGGGGTGAATCACCTTGGCCAAGATCCTCGTAGTCACTTCCGGTAAGGGTGGCGTCGGTAAAACTACCACCAGCGCAGCAATCGGCACCGGCCTGGCCCTGCGTGGCCACAAGACCGTCATCGTCGACTTCGACGTGGGCCTGCGTAACCTCGACCTGATCATGGGCTGCGAACGCCGCGTGGTTTACGACTTCGTCAACGTCATCAACGGCGAAGCCACACTGACCCAGGCCCTGATCAAGGACAAGCGCCTCGAGAACCTGTTCGTCCTGGCCGCCAGCCAGACCCGTGACAAGGACGCCCTGACCCAGGAAGGCGTCGGCAAGGTCATGGAAGAGCTCAAGCAAAACTTCGAATACATCATCTGCGACTCCCCGGCCGGCATCGAGAAAGGTGCCCACCTGGCCATGTACTTCGCCGACGAGGCGATCGTCGTGACCAACCCGGAAGTCTCCTCGGTACGCGACTCCGACCGCATGCTCGGTCTGCTGGCCAGCAAGTCGCAGCGCTCCGAGAAGGGCGAGGAGCCGATCAAGGAGCACCTGCTGCTGACACGCTACAACCCCGAGCGCGTCACCAAGGGCGAGATGCTCGGCGTGGAAGACGTCGAGGAAATCCTGGCGATCCGCCTGCTCGGCGTGATCCCGGAGTCGCAAGCCGTGCTCAAGGCCTCGAACCAGGGCGTACCGGTCATCCTCGACGACCAGAGCGACGCCGGCCAGGCCTACAGCGACGCCGTCGACCGCCTGCTGGGCAAAGAGATGCCGCATCGGTTCCTCGATGTGCAGAAGAAAGGATTCCTGCAACGACTGTTCGGAGGACGTGAATGAGCCTTTTAGACTTCTTTCGCAGCCGAAAGGCGCAATCCAGTGCGTCGATAGCGAAGGAAAGACTCCAGATCATCGTCGCCCACGAGCGCGGCAACCGCTCCCAGCCTGACTACCTGCCGCAGCTGCAGAAAGACCTGCTGGAAGTGATCCGCAAGTACGTGCCGATCGACCAGGAGCAAGTCCAGGTCGAACTGGCCAACCAGGGTAGCTGCTCGATCCTGGAGCTCAACATCACCCTGCCGGAACGCTGAGTTCCGCACGGTACCCTGCGGCGGCCTCGGCCGCCGCAGTCGTTTCTTTTTCTCCGGTCAATTGCCATGCCGCTGTCGAACATCCAGATCGTCCACCAGGACGCCGCCCTGCTGGTGGTGAACAAGCCCACCCTGCTGCTCTCCGTCCCCGGTCGCGCCGACGACAACAAGGACTGCCTGGTAACCCGACTGCAGGAGAACGGCTATCCGGAAGCACGCATCGTTCACCGCCTGGACTGGGAAACCTCCGGCCTGATGGTGCTGGCGCGCGACGCGGACAGCCACCGCGAGCTGTCCCGGCAGTTCCACGACCGTGAGACCGAGAAGGCCTACACCGCGCTATGCTGGGGCGAACCCGAGCTGGACAGCGGTCGCATCGACCTGCCGTTGCGCTACGACCCGGAAAACAAGCCTCGGCACATCGTCTGCCACGAGCACGGCCGTCATGCACTGACCTTCTGGCGAGTGGTCGAGCGCTGCGGAAACTACGCACGCGTCGAGCTGACCCCGATCACCGGCCGCTCGCACCAGCTGCGCGTGCACATGCTCTCCATCGGCCACCCGCTGCTCGGCGACCGCCTCTACGCCCAGGGCGAAGCCCTGACCCTGCGCGACCGCCTGTGCCTGCACGCCAGCCTGCTGTGCCTGACCCATCCGCAGACCGGCGAGCGGATGCGCTTCGAGTCGCCCGCACCGTTCTGACCCCGCGATTCGCGGGCATGGCAGTACAAGCCATCCCGCCCGCTTCCCACAGCCGCGCTGCCACACATTTGCGATAAACTTCCGCCATTCGCTGTCCGGAGTTTCCCATGCGTGCAGATCTCAACCAGGGCCTGATCGATTTCCTCGCGGCCTCGCCGACGCCTTTCCATGCCACCGCAAGCCTCGCCCGGCGCCTCGAAGAGGCCGGCTACCAGCGCCTCGACGAACGCGACGCTTGGCGCACCGAAGCAGGCGGGCGCTACTACGTGACCCGTAACGACTCCTCGCTGATCGCCTTCAAGCTCGGCCGCAACGCACCGCTCGAGCACGGCCTGCGCCTGGTTGGCGCACACACCGACAGCCCCTGCCTGCGGGTCAAGCCGAACCCGGAACTGGCACGCCAGGGCTACTGGCAGCTGGGCGTCGAAGTCTACGGCGGCGCCCTCTTCGCGCCCTGGTTCGACCGCGACCTGTCGCTCGCCGGCCGTGTCACCTTCCGCCTGGCGGGCAAGGTGGAAAGCCGCCTGATCGACTTCCGCGCGCCCATCGCAGTGATTCCCAACCTGGCCATCCACCTCAACCGCGAGGCCAACCAGGGCTGGCCGATCAATGCGCAGAACGAGCTGCCACCGATCCTGGCCCAACTGGCCGCCGGCGAAACCCGCGACTTCCGCGACCTGCTCGGCGAACAGCTGCAGAACGAGCATGGCATCATTGCCGACGCCATCCTCGACTACGAACTGAGCTTCTACGACACCCAACGCGCGGCAGTGGTCGGCCTGGGTGGTGAGTTCATCGCCGGCGCCCGCCTGGACAACCTGCTGTCATGCTACGCCGGCCTGGAAGCGCTACTAACCAGCGGTGACGAACAGAGCGCGGTGCTGGTCTGCACCGACCACGAGGAAGTCGGCTCCTGTTCGGCCTGCGGCGCCGATGGCCCGTTCCTCGAACAGACCCTGCGCCGCCTGCTGCC
The DNA here is from genome assembly GCF_000689415.1 of Pseudomonas knackmussii B13. NCBI lineage: Bacteria > Pseudomonadati > Pseudomonadota > Gammaproteobacteria > Pseudomonadales > Pseudomonadaceae > Pseudomonas > Pseudomonas knackmussii. Next base: position 4,338,210 of record NZ_HG322950.1, read on the forward strand.
CGAAGGCGACGCCTTCGTCCGCGTGATCCAGCGCTCGCTGCTGGTCTCCGCCGACAACGCCCACGGCGTGCACCCCAACTACGCCGACAAGCACGACGGCAATCACGGCCCGCAGCTCAACGGCGGCCCGGTGATCAAGGTCAACAGCAACCAGCGCTACGCCACCAGCAGCGAAACCGCCGGTTTCTTCCGCCACCTGTGCCTGGAGAATGAAGTCCCGGTGCAGAGCTTCGTGACCCGCAGCGACATGGGTTGCGGCTCGACCATCGGCCCGCTTACCGCCAGCCAGCTGGGCGTGCGCACCGTCGACATCGGCCTGCCGACCTTCGCCATGCACAGCATCCGCGAGCTGGCCGGCAGCCAGGACCTGCGCTACCTGGCCAAGGTGCTGAGCGCCTTCTACGAAAGCATCGAACTGCCCTGAGGAGAAAAACATGAGCCTGAAAGGTAGCTGCCTGTGCGGTGCAATCGGCTACGAGATCGACTCGCTCGACATGCCGATCAGCCATTGTCACTGCCAGACCTGCCAGAAGGCTCATGCGGCTGCCTTCGCCACGACCGCCGGCGTCCTGCGCGAGCATTTCCGCTGGACCCGCGGCGAGGCGCTGGTGGCGGCCTACGAATCCTCGCCGGGGAAACTGCGGCGCTTCTGCCCGCGCTGCGGCAGCCATCTGATCGCCGAACGCGACGGCCAGCCGCATGTCATCGTGCGGGTGGCCACGCTCGACGACGACCCGGGCACCCGCCCGGCCCGCCACATCTGGACGTCACACGACCGCCCGTGGCTCTCCGGCGAGAACATCCCCGCCTATCCGGAGTGGAATCCAGAGCGCAAGGCCTGACAGGCCGCAGAGACTCGGGTTCGCGAGCAAGCTCGCTCCTATACAAACGTCTTCAATCCGGCACTTCCACGCTCACGTGGATGGCGTCGTGCCGCCAGAATTCCAGGTCGCAGTCGATGATCCGCCCATGCTGGTCGCGGTTGATCCGGGTGATGCGCAGCGCCGGGCTACCCTCAGCCACGCGCAGTGCCGCAGCGGCCTCGCCGTGCAGCGCGGTGGGGACCATGTCGAACCGCACGCGGCCGTAGCGAATGTCGTAGCGGCTGGCGTAGAGATCGGTCAGCGACTGGCGCAGGTCGCAATCGAGGATTCCGGGGAAATAGGCCGGATTGAGGTAATGCTCGACATACAGCACCAGGCGACCATCCACCCGCCGTGCGCGGCGGATCTGGTAAACGCTGGAGAGCGCCGGGAGCTCCAGGTGCGCACAGATCGCCGGACTCGCCGGCACCTGCCGTGCCGAGATCACTTCGGTCGCCGGCACCCGGTTCTGCCCAGCGACCATCTCGTGGAAGTGGCTGCGTACCAGTGGGTTGTAAAGCAGCCGCGGTGGCGAGACGAACCAGCCGCGGCGCTCCTCGCGATAGATCAGCCCCTGCGCTTCGAGTTGGGTCAGCGCCTCGCGCAGGGTGATGCGCGTGGTATCGAACAGCTCGCTGAGGCGGCGTTCTGCCGGCAACTTGCCGGCGGCCGGCAGCAGGCCGCTGTCGATCTGTTCGATCAGGGCTCGGCAGATCGCCGTCACTGTCGGTAGCGCCTCGTCGCGCATGCGGTATCCCTCTTCTGGACTAGTCCAGCCCCATTTCAGGGCAATTCGGTGCCGTTAGCGGCTGCTCCACTCTAGAAAGCAGCGATGAATATCCTGTGACAGCCAGGTGGCAAGCACCTCCCATGCCAGCAATCTGCGCAGCATAGCTCAAGCGGATCAACATCTTACGCATGGTCTAGGCTGTACTGGGCCGGAGCCGCCGCAGAGCCGAGCTGACCCACGGACACGAAACTGTCATGCCCGGCTCGTAGATTGGCCTGGGTCTTGCTGATCTAGACCAGAGTTTTTCCGCTGCCAGAACACTGCGACGCGGACCGCACACCCAAACCCGATGAACGAAGGAGCACCGAATGAAACGCTTGCTTGCTTCACTGCTGGGAACAGCAATCGCCCTCGGCGGCGCCGCGGCAATGGCCGCCGATGCCGACCTGCAGGCGCTGGAACAGGCCGCCCGCAAGGAAGGCCAGATCAACAGCGTCGGCATGCCGGACAGCTGGGCGAATTGGAAAGACACCTGGAAGGACCTGGAGAGCAAGTACGGGCTCAAGCATGTCGACACCGACATGAGCTCCGCCCAGGAACTGGCCAAGTTCAAGGCCGAGGGCGAGAACGCCAGCGCCGACATCGGCGACGTCGGCGCCGCCTTCGGGCCGATCGCCGTGCAGCAGGGCCTGGCCCTGCCGTACAAGCCGAGCACCTGGGACCAGGTTCCGGACTGGGCCAAGGACAAGGACGGGCACTGGGCGCTGGCCTATACCGGCAGCATCGCCTTCATCGTCAACAAGCAACTGGTCAAGGACGTCCCGCACAGCTGGGCCGACCTGCTCAAGGGCAAGTACAAGGTCACCATCGGTGACGTCGGCACCGCCGCCCAGGCGGTCAACGGCGTGCTCGCCGCGGCCATCGCCAACGGCGGCGACGAGAAGAACATCCAGCCGGGCCTGGACTTCTTCGCCCAATTGGCCAAGCAGGGCCGCCTGTCGCTGACCAACCCGGTGATCAACACCCTCGAGAAGGGTGAAGTGGAAGTCGGCGTGGTCTGGGACTTCAACGGCCTGAGCTACCGCGACCAGATCGACCCCAGCCGCTTCGAAGTGCTGATCCCCTCCGACGGTTCGGTGATCTCCGGCTACACCACCATCATCAACAAGTTCGCCAAGCACCCGAATGCCGCGAAGCTCGCCCGCGAGTACATCTTCAGCGACGCCGGGCAGATCAACCTGGCCAAGGGCAACGCCCGGCCGATCCGCGCCGAGCACCTGACGCTGCCGGCCGAGGTCAAGGCCAAGCTGCTGCCCAACGAGCAGTACGCCAAGGTCCAGCCGATCAAGGACGCCAAGGCCTGGGAGGAGACCTCCAAGCGCATCCCGCGCCTCTGGCAGGAAAGCGTGATCATCAACATGCAGTGATGCGTCGCCGGCCCCCGCGCATGCGGGGGCGGTTCCTTCCGAATTCGTCAGCGCAGGCCGTCCCGATGTCCCAACCCGTCGTCCTGGTCATCCTCGATGGCCTCAACTACAGCGTCGCCTACGACTGCATGGGCCACCTGCAGGCGCTCTGCAAGGCCGGGCGCGGCCAGCTCTACCGCCTGGAGTGCGAGCTGCCGTCCCTGTCGCGCCCCCTCTATGAATGCATTCTCACCGGCGTGCCGCCCATCGACAGCGGCATCCTGCACAACGGCGTGTCGCGCCTGTCCACCCAGCGCAGCCTGTTCCACTATGCCCGCGATGCCGGCCTGAAGACCGCTGCCGCGGCCTATCACTGGATCAGCGAGCTGTATAACCGCTCGCCGTTCGACGACAGCCGCGACAGACATACCGAGGACATTTCCCTGCCGATCCAGCACGGCCACTTCTACTGGACCGACCACTATCCGGACTCGCACCTGTTCGCCGACGCCGAGCACCTGCGCCGTCGCCACCAGCCCGACGTGCTGCTGGTGCATCCGATGAACATCGACGACGTCGGCCACAAGCACGGCCTGAACAGCCCGCAGTACCGCAACTGCGCGCGGCACGCCGACATCATCCTTTCCGAATACCTTCACCAGTGGCTGGCTGCGGGCTACCAGGTGATGGTCACCGCCGACCACGGCATGAACGACGACCGCACCCACGGCGGCGTGCTGCCTGAGGAGCGCGAGGTGCCGCTGTTCGTCTTCGGCAACGCGTTCAGCCTCGACGACCAGGTGCGCCCACGCCAGGTCGAGCTCTGCGGCAGCCTCTGCGAAATCCTCGGCGTCGCCCATGACAAACCGGTCTGCGAAGGATTGCTGCGACCATGAGATCGACCCGCGGAAAACTCATCGCGCTGCTCTGCCTGCTGCCGTTCGCCCTGTTCTTCGCCGCCTTCCAACTGGCGCCTCTGGTGTGGATCGCCCTGCACAGCGTGCAGGCCGCCGGCGCCTGGGGCCTGGGCAACTTCCGCGAGATCTTCGCCTCGCCGTTCTACCGCCAGGCGATCGGCAACAGCCTCGACATCTCGCTCTGGTCGAGCCTGATCGGCCTGCTGATAGCGGTGCTCGGCTGCCACTCGCTGCGCCAGGTGAACAGCCGCCTGCGCGACTTCGTCATGGCCTTCGCCAACATGACCAGCAACTTCGCCGGGGTGCCGCTGGCCTTCGCCTTCATCATCATCCTCGGCTTCAACGGCGCCATTACCCTGCTGCTCAAGCAGACCGGACTGATCAGCGACTTCAACCTGTACTCCAAGACCGGCCTGATCATCCTCTACACCTACTTCCAGATTCCCCTGGGCGTGATGCTGCTCTTCCCCGCGTTCGATGCGGTACGCGAGGACTGGCGCGAATCCGCGGCGCTGCTCGGCGCCAGCAACTGGCAGTTCTGGCGGCTGATCGGCGTCCCTGTGCTGACCCCTGCGCTACTCGGCACATTCGTGATCCTGCTAGCCAACGCGCTAGGCGCTTACGCCACCGTCTACTCGCTGACCACCGGCAACTTCAACGTACTGCCAATCCGCATCGCGGGGCTGGTCGCTGGCGACATCTTCCTGGACCCGGACATGGCCAGCGCGCTCGCCATGCTGCTGGTCTTCCTGATGAGCCTGATCACCTTCGTCCACCAGTGGCTGCTGCGCCGGAGCTACCATGCCCAGAAACGCTAGTAACGCCGGGGGCGGGCTCTACCACCGCGTGGTGGTCTACGGCCTGTTCCTGATCCTTCTGCTGCCGCTGGCCGCGACCCTGCTCTACTCCCTGGCCACCCAGTGGTCGGCGAGCATCCTGCCCGACGGCCTGACCATCAAGTGGTACCTGACGCTGTGGAGCGACCCGCGCTTCCTCGCCGCCTTCGGCAAGTCGCTGCTGGTCTGCGCCGGTGCGCTGGTGTTGAGCGTGGTGCTGGTACTGCCGCTGATGTTCGTCGTGCACTACTACTTCCCGCGCCTGGACGCGCTGATGAACGTGCTCATCCTGCTGCCCTTCGCGGTGCCGCCGGTGGTCTCCTCCGTCGGCCTGCTGCAGCTGTATGCCGCCGGCCCGATTCCACTGGTGGGGACGCCCTGGATGCTGATCGGCTGCTACTTCACCATCGCCCTGCCCTTCATGTACCGCGCCATCGGCAACAACCTGCAGGCGATCAACCTGCACGACCTGATGGACGCCGCCCACCTGCTCGGCGCCAGTACCTGGCAAGCGGCGCTGCTGGTGCTGCTGCCGAACCTGCGCAAGGGGCTGATGGCCGCACTCTTCCTTTCCTTCAGCTTCCTCATCGGCGAATTCGTCTTCGCCAACCTACTGGTGGGCACCCGCTACGAAACCCTGCAGGTGTTCCTCAACAACATGCGCAACAGCAGCGGCCACTACACCAGCGCGGTGGTGGTCTCGTATTTCTTCTTCGTCCTGCTGCTCACCTGGGCGGCCAACCGATTGAACAAGGACAAGGAACGCACATGAGCTTCCTCAGTGTCGAACACCTGAACAAGAGCTACGGGAACACCCAGGTGTTCCAGGACATCGACTTCGCCGCCGAGCGCGGCGAGTTCGTCACCCTCCTCGGCCCCAGCGGCTGCGGCAAATCCACCCTGCTGCGCTGCATCGCCGGGCTGACCTCGGTGGACAGCGGGCGCATCCTGGTCGACGGCCAGGACCTGGTGCCGCTGTCGCCGCAGAAGCGTGGCATCGCCATGGTGTTCCAGAGCTACGCGCTGTTCCCCAACATGACCGTGCAGCAGAACGTGGCCTTCGGCCTGCGCATGCAGAAAGTGCCTGCCGCCGAAGCCAGCCAGCGGGTTGCCGAGGTGCTGGACATGGTCGAGCTCGGCAGCTTCGCCGAGCGCTACCCCCACCAGCTTTCCGGCGGCCAGTGCCAGCGCGTTGCCCTCGCCCGTTCGCTGGTCACTCGCCCGCGCCTGCTGCTGCTCGACGAGCCGCTGTCGGCCCTGGACGCGCGCATCCGCAAGCACCTGCGCGAACAGATCCGGCGCATCCAGCAAGAGCTGCAGCTGACGACCGTGTTCGTCACCCACGACCAGGAAGAGGCGCTGACGCTGTCGGACCGCATCGTCCTGATGAACGCAGGGCGCATCGTCCAGAGCGGCGACGCGGAAACCCTCTACACGGCGCCGCGCGACGCCTTCGCTGCAGGCTTCATCGGCAACTACAACTTGCTCGCCGCCGACGAGGCCGGCAAGCTGCTCGGCCGCCGCTTCGCCGGGCAGGTGGCGATCCGCCCGGAATCCCTGCGCCTGAGCCAGGAGCCGGGCGATGGAATTGCCGTGCGCGTGCTCTCCCACAGCCTGCTCGGCAACGTCATCCGCTACCGCGTGGATGCCGACGGCGTTGAACTCACGGTGGACGTGCTCAATCGCAGCGCCGAACGCCTCTACCCCGCCGGCACCGAACTGGGCCTGGCAATCGACCAAGACAGCATCCGGGAGGTGGCCTGATGGCCCTGGTGATCTTCGACCTCGACGAAACCCTTATCGGCGGCGACTGCGCCAGCCTGTGGAGCCGGCGCATGGCCGACCTCGGCTGGGTCGACGGCGTGTCCTTCGTGAAACGCGACGCCGAGCTGATGGCGCGCTACGCAATCGGCGAACTGTCCATGGAGGACTACATGGCATTCAGCCTGGAGCCGATGGCCGGGCGCAGCGTCGATGAAGTCGAGCGGGAAGTCGAAGCCTACGTCGAAGACGTCATCGAACCGCTGATCTACAGCGACGCCTGCTCTACCCTGGCGCGCCACCGCGCCGCCGGCGACCAGCCGCTGGTGATCTCGGCCTCCGGCGTACACCTGGTCCAGCCGATCGCCGAGCGCATCGGCATTAGCGAGGTGCTGGCCATCGACCTGGAAGTCGTCAACGGCCACTACACCGGCCGCACCCAGGGCGTGCTCACCTACCGCGAAGGCAAGATCATCCGCCTGCTGGACTGGCTGGACGGGGAAGACAAGGCACTGGCCGAAGCGCACTTCTATTCCGACTCGCGCAACGACCTGCCGCTGCTGCGTCGCGTCGGCAATCCGCACGTGGTGAACCCGGACACAGCGCTGCGCGCCGAAGCCGAGCGCTCGGGCTGGGAAGTTCTTTCCTGGAAATAGGCTGGCTTGATGCGTCGGGCGCATAACCGTTAGCGGTCATACGCCCTCGATAGCAGGCCCTCAGGCCAGGCTTTCGTCGACCAGCAGCACCACCTTGCCTTGCACCTGGTTGCTCGCCAGGGTCTCGAAGGCCAGTTCGGCCTCCTTGGCGGCGAACTGCCGTTCCAGCTGCGGCTTGAGCTGCCCGCTGGCGAACAGCGGCCAGACCTTCTCGCCCAGCTCGGCGATCAGCTGTGCCTTGAAGTCGGCATCGCGGCTGCGCAGCGTCGAGCCGGTCAGCTGGATGCGCTTGCCCAGCAGCAGCGCCAGGTCCAACTCGGCCTTGCGGCCGCCCATCAGACCGATGACCACCCAGCGGCCATCCTGGCGCAGCAACTGCAGGTTCAGCTCGGCGTAGTTGGCGCCAACCGGGTCGAGGATCAGGTCGAAAGGTGCGAAATCGCGCAGCGATTGCAGATCATCTCCGCGCAGCACGCCGCCCTCGGCGCCCAGAGCCTCGCAGTAGGCCAGGCGGTCGGCCGAGCCGACGCTGACCCAGCACGGGCTGCCAAAGGCCTTGCACAGTTGAATGCCCGCCGAGCCCACGCCGCTGGCGCCGGCATGCAGCAGGACCTTCTCGCCCGGCTTCAAGCCACCGAGCTGGAACAGGTTCAGCCAAGCCGTGGCGTAAACCTCAGGCAACGCAGCCACCTCGGCAAGCGAAAGACCTGCGGGCACCGGCAGCGCATGACGCGCATCCACCACCACTTCCTCGGCCATGCCCCCACCGGCCAGCAGCGCGCAGACGCGGTCGCCAACCTGCCAGGTGACACCGGCACCTGCCTCGCTGACCACCCCGGCGCACTCCAGGCCGAGGATGTCGCTGGCGCCCGGCGGCGGCGGATAGAGCCCTGCTTTCTGCAGCAGATCGGCACGGTTGAGCCCGGCCGCTGCCACACGGATGCGAATCTGCCCCGGAGCACAGGCCGGCGCCGGCCGCTCGCCCCACTCCACCCGCCCTTCGATGCCTTGCAATGCGTTCACGCTACCTCCATAGTGCTTCAACAGGCCCGCGCCCTTCGGTCGGGCCTATTCTTCGCTCGTCGCACCGGACGCCAATCTCGACAAGCTTGGAACCCGGCACCGCCAGATACGGCCTAATATGCGTCATAACTCCGCACCCAGTCGAATAAGCATGAAGCGATTTCTGTCCCGTACCACCCTGATGTTGGTCCTCGGCGCCAGCGCCCTGCCGTCCTTCGCTAGCACCTCCGCAGGCCCTAACTCCTGGGATGGCCTGCAGCCGGATCGTGACCAGGTGATCGCCAGCCTCAACATCGTTGAGTTGCTCAAGCGCCATCACTACAGCAAGCCGCCGCTGAACGACGAGCGCTCGTCGAAGATCTACGACGCCTACCTCAAGGCCCTCGATCCGTCGCGGATGTACTTCACCGCTTCCGACATCGCGCAGTTCACGCCTTGGCGTACCCAGTTCGACGACTTCCTCAAGAGCGGTGAGCTGGACCCCGGCTTCACCATCTACAAGCGTCACCTGGACCGCCTGAAGGAGCGCCTGGACTACGCCCTGGCGATGCTCAACAAGGGCGTCGACAAGATCGACTTCAGCGTCGACGAGAGCCTGACCATCGACCGCGAGAACGCGCCCTGGGCGAAGAACAGCGCCGAGCTCGACGACCTCTGGCGCAAACGCGTCAAGGACGAGATCCTGCGCCTGAAGATCGCCGGCAAGGACAACAAGGCCATCCAGGACCAGTTGACCAAGCGCTACAAGAACCAGCTGATGCGCCTGGAGCAGACCCGCAGCGAAGACATCTTCCAGGCCTACATCAATGCCTTCGCGCAGACCTACGACCCGCACACCCAGTACCTGTCGCCGGATAGCGCGGAAAACTTCGACATCAACATGAGCCTGTCCCTCGAAGGGATCGGCGCCGTGCTGCAAAGCGACAACGACTTCGTCAAGGTGGTCCGTCTCGTACCAGCCGGCCCGGCGGAGAAGAGCAAGCAGATCAAGCCGTCGGACAAGATCATCGGCGTCGCCCAGGGCAAGGGCGAGATGGTCGACGTGGTGGGCTGGCGCCTCGACGAGGTGGTCAAGCTGATCCGCGGTCCGAAAGGCTCGCAAGTGCGTCTGGAAGTGATCCCGTCGACCAACGCGCCGAACGACCAGACCAGCAAGGTAGTAACCATCACCCGCGAAGCGGTGAAGCTCGAAGACCAGGCGGCGAAGAAGTCGGAGATCACCCTCTCCCACGACGGCCGCAACTACAAGGTCGGCGTGATCGACGTGCCGGCCTTCTACCTGGACTTCAAGGCCTACCGCGCCGGCGACCCGAACTACAAGAGCACCACGCGCGACGTGAAGAAGCTCATCGGCGAGCTGCAGCAGGACAAGGTCGACGGCATCGTCATCGACCTGCGCAACAACGGCGGCGGCTCCCTGCAGGAAGCCACCGAGCTGACCGGCCTGTTCATCGACCAGGGTCCGACCGTACTGGTGCGCAACAGCGATGGCCGCGTGGACGTGCTCAACGATGACGAAGGCAAGGCCTTCTACAGCGGCCCGATGACCGTGCTGGTCAACCGCCTCTCGGCCTCGGCGTCGGAGATCTTCGCCGGCGCCATGCAGGACTACCACCGCGCGCTCATCGTCGGCGGCCAGACCTTCGGCAAGGGCACCGTGCAGACCATCCAGCCGCTCAACCATGGCGAGCTGAAGCTGACCCTGGCCAAGTTCTACCGCGTCTCCGGCCAGAGCACCCAGCACCAGGGCGTGATCCCGGACATCAGCTACCCGTCGGTGGTCGACGACAAGGAAATCGGCGAGAGCGCTCTGCCCGACTCCATGCCCTGGGACACCATTCGCCCGGTGCTGCAGGCGCAGAGCGATCCCTTCAAGCCGTTCCTCGATCAGCTCAAGACCCAGCACGATGCGCGCACCGAGCATAACGCGGACTTCGTCTACGCCCGCGAGCGTCTGGCGCTGGCCCAGGAGCTGATGAAAGAGAAGACCCTGAGCCTCAACGAAGCCAAGCGCCGTACCCAGCAGACCAGCATCGAGAACCGCCAACTGGCAATGGAGAACGAGCTGCGCAAGGCCAAGGGCCAGGAGCCGCTGAAGAAGCTCAAGCAGGAAGACGACGACAACCTGCTCGACGACGATAGCAAGACCAAGCCACAGGACGACGCCTACCTCACCGAGTCCGGGCACATCCTGCTTGACTACCTGACGCTCAGCTCAGCGGTGGCCAAGCACTGACGTTCCGAGTGGTCATGAAAGCGTCATGATCTTGCAGTGAAATGCGCGAGGGCCGGGAAACCGGCCCTCTTCTTTTCACTCGCCGAGAACCGTCATGACCGTCACCGAGCAGTTGAGCGCCTTGGGCCAGATCCTCGCTCACGGCGACCTGCATTGCCTGTTCCAGCCCATCCTGTCGCTCTCCGAACGCCGCCTGGTGGGCTACGAAGCCCTCACCCGCGGCCCGTCCAACAGCCCCCTCCACTCGCCTCTCACGCTGTTCAGCACCGCCCGCCACGCCGGCCGCCTGAGCGAGCTGGACGTCCTGTGCCGACGCAAGGCCTGCCAACGCTTTCGCGACCTCAAGCTGGACGGCAAGCTGTTCCTCAACGTGTCGCCCGAGTCGCTGCTCGAGGCCACCCACCAGCCCGGCCGCACCTTGCAGATGCTGCAGGCACTGGGCATCTCACCCAGTGACGTCGTGATCGAGCTGACCGAACAGGCACCCATCGAGGATTTCGGGCTGCTCGATACCGCCCTGCACCACTATCGCGCCATGGGCTTCTGCATCGCCCTCGACGACCTCGGCGCCGGCTATTCCAGCCTGCGCTTGTGGTCGGAGCTGCGCCCGGACTACGTGAAGATCGACCGCCACTTCATCGACGGCATCCACCAGGATGGCGTCAAGCGCGAGTTCGTCGGCTCCATCCTGAAGATGGCCCACGCCTCCCGCGCGCAGGTGATCGCCGAAGGCATCGAACTGCCCGAGGAACTGGCGGTGCTCTCCGAAATGGGCGTCGACCTGGTCCAGGGCTACCTGATCGGCCGCCCGCAGGAAAATCCGCCACGCGAGGCCCGGCACATGCTGCCGGAGCTGGACCGGATCGACAGCCTCTCCAACGAGGAACAGGCCGACCTGCGTCCGCTGCTTCTGGAGCAACCCGCGGTAGCCAGCGATACGCCCATCAGCGCGATCCTCGAGGCGTTCCATTCCCAGGCGAATTTGAATTCGCTGGCAGTGCTCGACGAGCATCAGCGGCCGGTTGGCATCGTCCATCGGCATGCCTTGTCCGACGCCCTGCTAAAGCCTTTTGCCACCGACCTATTCTCACGCAAGCCGATCAGTCGGCTGATGAGCGAGAACTTCCTCGCCGTGGAGCGGAGCCAGTCGCTGCAACAGGTCAGCCGCCTGCTCACCAGTCGCGCACGGCAGCGTATCGAGGAAGACTTCATCATCACCCAGGGAGGCCGCTACCTGGGCCTTGGCCGGGTGATCGACGTGCTCAAGCTGATCACCGAGCTGAAGATCCGCCAGGCGCGCTATGCCAACCCGCTTACCCTGCTGCCGGGCAACGTGCCCATCCAGCAATGCCTCGGCCGCCTGCTGCAGCAGAACCGCGAAGCGGCCATCTGCTACGTCGACATCGACAGTTTCAAGCCCTTCAACGACCTCTATGGCTACGCCCGTGGCGACGAGGTGCTGCTGTGCCTGGCGCAATGCCTGAACGATCGGGTCGACCCAGGCAGCGATTTCGTCGGGCACATCGGCGGGGACGACTTCATGCTCGTGTTCGCCTCCGAAGACTGGCGCGCCCGAATCAACCATCTGCTCGAAGACTTCCAGGGCCAGTGCCGGCGCTTCTACAGCCAGGAACACTTGCAGGCAGGTTGTTTCGTCTCGCACAACAGGCAGGGCGAGCGTCAGGAATTCCCGCTGCTTTCACTATCGGTCGGGGTGGTCCATCTCAAGCCGTCGGCCTGCTCGAAGCTGGATGCCGCCCAACTGGCCAGCGCTGCATCGGAAGCCAAGCGCCATGCCAAGCAGATGCCCGGCTACAGCCTGCACATCCTGACGCTGGATTAGAGGCCGAGCTGCGCGGCGCGCTCGCTGTAGCGCGCCGCCAAGGCCGGATCGGCGTCCAGCCCCGGCGCACCCTGGCGATAGAGATCGGCCAGGCGTCGCGCCGCCAAAGGGTGCCCGGCAGCGGCAGCCTGCTCCCAATAACGGGCTGCGGCCGCACCATCCGGCGCCTTGCGTGCGTCGCCCTGCAGCGCCTGAACCCCTAGCTGGTAGGCCGCCTTAGCATCGCCCGCCGCAGCGGCGAGCGCGAGCAGCCGGAGGCCCTCATCGCGGGCGCCTTGACCCTGGCCGCGGAACAGCAACAGGTGACCATAGAAATTCTGTGCCGGAACATGGCCAAGAGCGGCCATGCGTGCGAACTGCCCCTGCATCCATTGCCAGGCACTTGGCTGACGGACCAGCCATGGCCAGCCCAGCAAGCGCCGCGCCACTCCGTATCCAAGGCGCGCGCGGAGGCGCCAGAAGAGCTCGCGGCTCACGGCTCTTCCGGATAGTCGAACTCGAAGACCCTGACCACCTCGGCGGCATGCCAACCAGCCGCTGCCGGGCCGTCGGGAGCGCCGGAGAAACGCCCGAGTCGCTCGACACATTCGAAGAACCCGGTGCGCGGCAGGCGACTGGCGCCCTGGCTGATCACCAGCGAGCTGCGCAGCGGCCGTCCGGCACGCGCATCCAGCGCCGCCAGATGCTCCAGCGCCGCGGTCAGGGTCGTCATCGCCGGGGTCGGCAACTGCAGGCGCTCGATCAGCGCGCGGTAGGTAAGCAGATGACGCTGGCGCCGGGCATCTTCGAGCTCCACCAGCAAGCCTTGCCAGTGCTTGCGGCTGATGTGCACGGTCAAGATGCCGGCTCCGACTTCACTCCCAACGCGCGGCGCAAACCATGCTGGATCGCGTCGCTGGCCTCGCGCTCGCCGCTTTCGATCATTGCCAGATACGGCGGACTGATGCCCACCTCACGGGCCACGTGCTCCAACGACAGCCCGCGAGCTTCGCGCAACTCTCGCCAGGAGGCATGGGCCGCCACTACCGGGCTAGCGACCTCGGCCACCGCAGGCGCCTTACCTGACGACGCCAACAGCGCCTGGTAGTCCGCCCAGGGCAGCACGGCATATTCCGCTTCGCCGTCACGCATGATCACTTGCACATTCATCTACTGCACTCCTTACAGTCTGCCGTCCTACAGGCGTTGACGGCATTTCGGGCAACCATTCCGGAAACCCTGTCTTCACAAGTATCGCCCATGAAAGGTCGATCAGCCCAGCAGCGCAGCGCTTCGCTCAAAGGCGGCTCAGGACGCGGACGACTCCCCGGGGGCCGGCAGCAAATTCAGCGACTGCCGCACGTCCACGCTCTGGCGGTCACGCCAGGCCTTGAAGGCGTCCAATTCGGACTGCCAGTGACGCACCACCCAAGCCAGCACGGCGAGATCGTCGAGCAGGCCGAAGCCGGGGATCCAGTCGGGAATCACGTCCACCGGCGACAGGAAATACAGCAGCGCCGCAACCACCGCCAGCAGGGCCTTGGGGTTGAGCTCGCGGTACTGCCCGCGCACCGTTGCCAGGGCAAGCTCCTGCAGCAACTTGAGATCGGACTTCACCAACTTCAGCCGTGAGCTCTTGCGCGCTACGGCGAACAACAGGGCTGGGACCCGCCCGCGCGCCAGGAAGCGCTCGGCGAGGTTCAGGTAACGATCGAATCCAGCGGGCTTTTTCATGCTCCACCTCGCCCCGGCGGGCTGTGCCGGGCCTCCTGTGGGTTATCCACCTTTCCTGTGGATAACTCTGTTGAAATTATCTTCCAACCGAGCCGAATGCCCCGCCACCAGCGGCCTGCAGACAGATCGGCGATTTTTTATCCAGGCCTGGAAACCCGTTAAAAATCATGCAGTTGCGGCTATGCGATGAGGGCTATCGCTGTCAAGCACCAGGCAACATTTCAACTGCGTCATAAATGTGCATAAGGGTAACACCCGCGCACTGCAGCATGCCCAATCAGACTCGTCGGTCAGCCCCGGCGTTGCGCTCGTACGACGGAAAAACGAACGCCCCGCCAAAGGGCGGGGCGCTCGATGTGGTACGAAGGTACTCAGTTCTTCGCCGGGGCCTGCGGCTCGTCGCCTGCCTGGTTCGGATTCTTGATTGCCAGCAGTTCCAGGTCGAACACCAGCACCGAGTTGGCCGGAATGGTCGGGCTCGGGCTCTGTGCGCCGTAAGCCAGTTCGCTCGGGATGTAGAGCTTGATCTTCTCGCCAACGTGCATCAGCTGCAGCGCTTCTACCCAACCCGGGATCACGCCGTTGACCGGCAGGTCGATCGGGCTGCCACGCTGGATGGAGCTGTCGAACACGGTGCCGTCGGTCAGCTTGCCCTCGTAGTGCACGGTGACCACGTCGGTAGCTTTGGGCTGCGCGCCGTCGGCCTTCTTCACGACTTCGTACTGCAGGCCGGACTTGGTGGTGACCACGCCTTCGCGCTTGCCGTTGTCCTCGAGGAACTTCTTGCCGGCCTTGAGGGTTTCTTCGCTCAGCTTGACCGCCTGCTCTTCGGAACGCTTCTGCAGGAAGGTGAAGGCTTCGGTCAGCTCTTCATCGGTCAGCTTCTGCTTCTGCTTGCCGATGGCGTCTTCGATGCCCAGGGCAACGGCCTTGGGATCCAGGTCATTCATGCCTTCCTGGGCCAGGCTCTTGCCCATGTTCAGGCCGATGCCATAAGAGGCCTTCTGCGCCGGAGTCTTGAGCTCGACAGTGGCAGCTTTCTGATCGCAGCCGCTGAGAACCAGGCCGACCAGTGCGATCGCCGCCGCCAACCGATGTTGTTTCATGCTGATTCCTTGTCTATTCGCCATGCTGGCATTTCGGTGAAGCCGCGAGCTTAGCAGGGCGTCGCGACCAATGGCTATGGGCAATAGGAACCGTCGCCGGGGGATAAGTTCCCACGGCAAACTTATAGAAAAATTAAGAGGATAGGTGCCCAGGACTGGGCCAGGAAAACATGCCGGACGGCAACGAAAAAGCCCCCAGGTATTTCTACCTGAGGGCTTTGAATATGGCGCAGCGGACGGGACTCGAACCCGCGACCCCCGGCGTGACAGGCCGGTATTCTAACCGACTGAACTACCGCTGCGTCGGACCCGAGATTGGTGGGTGATGACGGGATCGAACCGCCGACCCTCTGCTTGTAAGGCAGATGCTCTCCCAGCTGAGCTAATCACCCTTCACTCTCGAAGTGGGGCGCATTCTACGGACGCATTCGCACCCTGGCAAGCCCCTGATTAAAAAAAATTTTCTGCCGTTCCAAAGGCTTAGCAATGCAAGGCGAAAAGCCATGGGCTTGGCCTGGACCGCCGCTGTGGGAATAATGCAGACCTTTGTGTCCGGGAGTTTGACCCTCATGTGGTTCCGTAACCTGCTCGTCTACCGCCTCACCCAGGATCTGCAGATCGATGCAGATGCCCTCGAGAAAGCCCTGGCCAGCAAGCCGGCGCGCCCCTGCGCCAGCCAGGAACTGACCACCTACGGTTTCACCGCGCCCTTCGGCAAGGGCCCCGACGCGCCGCTGGCGCATGTCAGCCAGGGCTTCTACCTGATCAGCGCGCGTAAAGAGGAGCGCATCCTCCCCGGCAGCGTGGTGCGTGACGCGCTCAAGGAGAAGGTCGACGAAATCGAGACCGCGCAGATGCGCAAGGTCTACAAGAAGGAGCGCGACCAGCTGAAGGACGAGATCGTCCAGACCCTGCTGCCGCGCGCCTTCATCCGCCGCTCCTCGACCTTCGCCGCGATCGCCCCCGAGCTGGGCCTGATCCTGGTCGACTCGGCCAGCCCGAAGAAGGCCGAGGACCTGCTGTCCACCCTGCGCGAAGCCCTAGGCTCGCTGCCGGTGCGCCCGCTCAGCGTGAAAGTCGCGCCTAGCGCCACCCTCACCGACTGGGTGAAGACCCAGGAAGCCGCCGGCGACTTCTTCGTCCTCGACGAGTGCGAGCTGCGTGACACCCACGAGGACGGCGGCGTAGTCCGTTGCAAGCGCCAGGACCTGACCAGCGACGAGATCCAGCTTCACCTGTCCTCCGGCAAGCTGGTCACCCAGCTGTCCCTGGCCTGGTCGGACAAGCTGAGCTTCGTCCTCGACGACAAGCTGGCGATCAAGCGCCTGCGCTTCGAGGAGCTGCTGCAGGAGCAGGCGGAGAAGGACGGTGGCGACGATGCCCTCGGCCAGCTGGACGCCAGCTTCATCCTGATGATGCTGACCTTCGGCGAGTTCCTCCCCGCGCTGTTCGAAGCCCTCGGCGGCGAGGAAATCCCCCAGGGCATCTAAACAGCAGATGTCCGCGACGACCGGCGCCCCAGGGCGCCGGTTTCATTAGAAGAACAATCAGGATTCGCCCATGCGCGCCCTCGCCCTGCTGAGCCGCTTCGTCGGCAACACCTTCGCCCTCTGGGTTCTGCTGTTCGCCGTGCTCGCCTTCTTCGCCCCGCAGTGGTTCCGCCCGCTAGCCCCGGCGATAGTGCCGATGCTCGGCATCGTCATGTTCGGCATGGGGCTGACCCTCAAGCTGGAAGACTTCGCCGAAGTGGCGCGCCACCCGTGGCGTGTGTGCCTGGGCGTGGTAGCGCACTTCGTCATCATGCCCGGCGTCGCCTGGCTGCTTTGCCAGGCGCTGCAGCTGCCGGCGGAAATCGCCGTCGGCGTGATCCTGGTTGGCTGCTGCCCGAGCGGCACAGCCTCGAACGTGATGACCTGGCTGGCCCGTGGCGACCTGGCGCTGTCGGTTTCCATCGCCGCGGTGACTACCCTCCTCGCCCCGCTGCTGACTCCGGCACTGATCTGGCTGCTGGCTTCGGCCTGGCTGCCGGTATCCTTCGGCGCGCTGTTCTGGTCGATCCTGCAGGCCGTGCTGCTGCCCATCGCCCTCGGCCTGGTCGCCCAGCGACTGTTTGGCGCACGGGTACGCGTGGTGGTGGAAGCGCTGCCGTTGGTCTCGGTGATCTGCATCGTGGTGATCATTGCGGCGGTGGTTGCCGCCAGCCAGGCGAAGATCGCCGAGTCCGGCCTGCTGATCATGGCCGTGGTGATCCTGCACAACGGCTTCGGCTTCCTCCTCGGCTACCTCGCCGCGAAACTCTTCGGGCTGCCGCTGGCACAGCGCAAGTCGCTGGCCCTGGAAGTCGGCATGCAGAACTCCGGGCTTGGCGCAGCCCTCGCGAGTGCGCACTTCTCGCCGCTGGCGGCAGTGCCGAGCGCGCTGTTCAGCGTGTGGCACAACGTCTCAGGCGCAACCTTGTCGAGCTGGTTCCGCCGCCTTTCCGACGAGCCTCGCAAGTGAGGTCGATCTCCCGCCGCGGTTGCCGCGGCAGAAGAAAAGTGCAAAATACTGCGCATCGTGAGGACGACCTCACCACCTGAGCGGTGTACCAACGGGGACGGCCCTGCCTTTCAATGCTGCCCCGGAGGTTTCCTTGTCCTGGTTCATCCTGTTCGTCGCCGGCCTGTTCGAAGTGGCCTGGGCGGTCGGTCTCAAATACACCGAAGGCTTTACCCGCCTTTGGCCCAGCCTGTTTACCGCGCTGGCCATGCTGACCAGCATCGGCCTGCTTGGCCTGGCCATGAAGAATCTGCCGCTGGGCACCGCCTACGCCATCTGGACCGGCGTAGGCGCCATCGGCACGGTGATCGTCGGCATCCTGCTCTTTGGCGAGTCCATTGCTCTGCTGCGCCTGCTCAGCATCCTGCTGATCCTTTGCGGCCTGGTCGGCCTCAAGCTCAGCCATTGAAATTTCGCTGCGCGCGTACTGTCGCTTTCCCGGAAAACTCCCGGTATGCTGCGGCCACTGTGCTTGCCAGGGTAGTCACGGCGCCCGCCCCCACACCTTGCAACTCAGAACCGGCGCGGCTCGCCGCGCAGCAATCCACAACGTTCAAGGTGTAATTCCATGTCGACTCGTCAAACCGGCACCGTCAAATGGTTCAACGATGCCAAAGGCTTCGGCTTCATCACCCAGGAAAGCGGCGGCGACCTGTTCGTGCACTTCCGCTCCATCCAGGGCACTGGCTTCAAATCGCTGCAGGAAGGCCAGAAGGTCTCCTTCGTAGTCGTTGAAGGCCAGAAAGGCCTGCAGGCTGACGAAGTTCAGGTCATCTGAACCTCGGCTGCTTGAAAAAAGCCCCGGCATTGCCGGGGCTTTTTCGTTTCAGCGGGCATTGCCCCGCAGGTCCGCCACCAGCGCCTGCAAGCGCTCGCGGCCGGCCACCTCGGGCGCCAGCGGCTGCCCGGCGACCAGGCTGACCCGCGACCAGAAGCGACGGAACAAGCCCTTGCCCGGGTCGCGGCTGAAGAAGCTGCCCCACAACCCCTGCAGCGCCATCGGGATCACCGGCACCGGGGTTTCCTCGATGATCCGCTCCACGCCGCCACGAAACTCGTTCATCTCGCCATCGGCAGTCAGCTTGCCTTCGGGGAAGATACACACCACCTCGCCTTCCTTCAGGTACTCGGCCACCTTGGCGAAGGCCTCCTCGTAGATCCGCTCGTCCTCGTGGCGCGCGGCGATGGGTACGGCGCCGGCGGTGCGGAAAATGAAGTTGAGCACCGGGATCTGGAAGATCTTGTAGTACATGACGAAGCGCACCGGCCGGCGAATCGAACCGGCGATCAGCAGCGCATCGACGAAGGACACGTGGTTGCACACCAGCACCGCCGGGCCCTCGTCGGGGATGGCCTCGAGGTTGCGGTGATCGACGCGGTACATCGAGTGGCTGAGCAGCCAGACCAGGAAGCGCATGGTGAACTCGGGCACGATCTTGAAGATGTACACGTTCACCGCGACGTTCATCAGCGAGAGCACCAGGAACAGCTCCGGGATGCTCAGCCCGGCCACCGACAGCAGCAGGATCGAGACGATGGCCGCGACCACCATGAACAGCGCATTGAGGATGTTGTTTGCAGCGATCACGCGGGCACGCTTGTCTTCCTCGGTGCGCGCCTGGATCAGCGCATAGAGCGGCACGATGTAGAAGCCGCCGAAGATGCCGATGCCGAGGATGTCGAGCAGCACCGCCCAGCTCTGCGGCTGCTCCAGCACGCCCAGCCAGGTATAAGGCGCGTCCGCCGCGGGGAAGCCGCCGCTGTGCCACCACAGGAGGATGCCGAACAGGCTCAGGCCGATGGAGCCGAAGGGCACCAGGCCGATCTCGACCTTCTTCCCGGAGAGCTTCTCGCAAAGCATCGAACCCAGTGCGATGCCCACCGAGAACACCGTGAGGATCAGCGTCACTACGCTCTCGTCGCCGTGCAGCAACTCCTTGGCGTAGGTCGGGATCTGCGTCAGGTAGACCGCGCCGAGGAACCAGAACCAGGAGTTGCCGACCAGCGAGCGCGACACCGCCGGGCGCTGCCCGAGGCCCAGGCGCAGGATGCTCCAGGACTGCTTGAAGATGTTCCAGTCCAACTGCAGGTTCGGCAGCGCCGCCGCGGCACGCGGGATGCCGCGACTGGCCAGGTAGCCGCAGGTGGCGACCAGCACCACGGCGACTGCCACGCCCGGCGCGAAACTGGCGCGCGACATCAGCACGCCGGCACCGATGGTGCCGGCGAGGATGGCGAGGAAGGTGCCCATTTCCACCAGGGCGTTGCCGCCGACCAGTTCGTCCTCGCGCAGGCTCTGCGGCAGGATCGAGTACTTCACCGGGCCAAAGAGCGCCGAATGGGTGCCCATGGCGAAGAGCGCGATGAACAGCAGTGTCAGGCTGCCGAGCAGGAAGCCCGCCGCGCCGACCAGCATGATGACGATCTCGGCCAGCTTCAGCCCGCGCATCAGCGCGTCCTTGTTGAACTTCTCGCCAAACTGCCCGCCCAGGGCGGAGAACAGGAAGAACGGCAGGATGAACAGCAGCGCGCAGAGGTTCACCAGCAGGTTGCGGTCACCGCTGACGCTCAGGTGGTAGAGGATCGCCAGGATCAGCGATTGCTTGAAGATGTTGTCGTTGAAGGCGCCGAGCAGCTGGGTGATGAAGAACGGCAGGAAACGCCGGGTGCCCAGCAAGGCGAATTGCGAATGTTGGCTCATCGTCCGTGTGTACCTGGTCAGGCGACCCTGTAGCGGGCCGGGAGGACGCGAAGCGTCCGTCGCTGATTTGACCGCAACAGCCGGGCCGCAGGCCACATCCCCGCGCGAAAAATTCTACGGCGATCCTACGAAGAGATGATGGAGCGCCCGCACGCCAGCCGGTACTCGCCCGGCGCCACGCCATAGGCCTGCTTGAACTGGCGACTAAGGTGGCTCTGGTCGGCGAAACCCAACTGCGCGGCCACCATTGCCGGCGCGCCGCCCTGCTTGAGCAGCGCCCTCGCCTGCTCCAGGCGACGCTGCTTGATCCAGGCGTGCGGCGGCAAGCCGGTGGCCTGGCGGAATACGCGGGACAGATGGAAGGGCGAAAGATTGACCGCCGCTGCGAGCTCCTCCAGCGACGGCGGATCGAGCAGGCGCGCGGCCAGCAGCTCGCGGGCGCGTGCCACGGCCAGCGGCTCCTGCCCGTACGGACGCGCCTCCGGCACCCGCGCATGACGCTGGAACAGGGCCAGCAATGCCTCGCGCCAGCAGGTCTGGCGCTCCAGGTCGCTGGCCGGCGACTCCAGCAGCCGGTGTACATGGATGAAAGCCCGGCTCAGCTGCGGATCGTGCAGCACGCTGGCGTCGAAGGTCGGCAAGCCGCGACCGCCAAGGCTCAGCTCGTCGAGCACGCTGCCGACCTGGTCGATCTCCGGGTAGAAGCCGCGGTACTGCCAACCCGCATCGTGGGCCTTGGAGCCGGTGTGCACTTCATCGGGGTTGATCAGCACCAGGCTGCCGCTCGGCGCCAGGTGCTCGGCGCCGCGATGGCGGAAGCGCTGGGCGCCCTGCTCGATCAGCACCAGGGAGAAGCCTTCATGTACGTGCGGAGCGAAGCGTTGCCCGATGTAGCGCGCATGCAGCAGCTC
This sequence comes from Pseudomonas knackmussii B13, assembly GCF_000689415.1. Lineage (NCBI taxonomy): Bacteria > Pseudomonadati > Pseudomonadota > Gammaproteobacteria > Pseudomonadales > Pseudomonadaceae > Pseudomonas > Pseudomonas knackmussii. The sequence continues at coordinate 4,359,450 of NZ_HG322950.1, forward strand.
CAAGCCGCCCAGTTCCTGGGCGCGCCAGAAGCGCGTACGTTCGCCCTGGGCGTCGTCCTGCAGCGTGCCTGTGTCCATGCCCCGGCTCAGCCGTTGAAACCGGCTTCCAGCGCGGCCTTGACCTGCGGCCACTCCAGGTCGGTGATGCTGTAGATCACGGAGTCGTCGAGGCGTCCGCCGGCCAGTCGGCGATGATTGCGCAGCACGCCTTCGCGGACCGCGCCGAGCTTCTCGATGGCACGCTGCGAGCGCAGGTTGCTGGCGGCGGTCTTCAGTTGCACGCGGACCATTTTCCAGTTGTCGAAGGCCTGGCGCAGCATCAGGTACTTGATGCTGGCATTGAGCCCGCTGCCGTGTTGCGCGGAGTCGAGCCAGGTGCCGCCGATCTCGCAGGCCGGCAACGCCGGAAGGAAGTCCATGAAGCGGGTGGTGCCGACGATCTGGTTGCCCAGGCGCACCACCAGCGGCAGGGCGCGGCCTTCGCGCTGGTCGGCGATGCTCTGGCGGTACCAGTCCGGACGCTGCGGCGCGCTCATGAATTGCAGCGCCTCGCGATTGGCCTCGGCCAGGGCCACCAGTTCGGAGACGTCGGCCTCGACCATAGGCTCCAGGCGCAGCGCGCCGCGTTGCAGGGTTATCGGTGACGGTCTGAACATGGCCCCTCCTCTCGCATCGACTCTCCGCCGGCTCCGCTTCGAGCCCGGCGCCAGGCAATAGTGCCACTAGCGCCGCCAGGGTGCGACGGGCGCCCCCCGGCGCGGAAGGCGCGCAAAGCTACCAGCGAGCATGAAGCGCGGCAAGCGACCGCTGCGACCTTGGTCGCAGGCTTTCTGACAGCCTCCCGCTTTGGTGCGAAACTGCATGCAGCTACAGCGCTCCTGCGGGGGAGCGAGTCAATCCGGAGTTCGCATGTCGTTGTCCAGCGGGCTGATCGCCACGGTCGCCCTTCTCTACATGGCCATCCTCTTCGCCATCGCCTTCTACGGCGACCGCCGCCGCGCGCCGCTGTCGCCGCGCATGCGCGCGTGGGTCTACAGCCTGTCCCTGGCGGTCTACTGCACCAGCTGGACCTTCTTCGGCGCGGTCGGCCAGGCCGCCGGCCAGCTCTGGTCGTTCCTGCCGATCTACATCGGCCCTGTGCTGCTCATGCTCTTCGCGCCCTGGGTGCTGCAGAAGATGATCATGATCAGCAAGCAGGAGAACATCACTTCCATCGCCGACTTCATCGCCGCGCGCTACGGCAAGTCGCAGGCGCTGGCCGTGGTGGTGGCGCTGATCTGCGTGGTCTGCGTGCTGCCCTACATCGCCCTGCAACTGAAGGGCATCGTGCTCGGCGTCAACCTGCTGATCGGCGCCGGCGCCGATGCCGGCGGCAGCCGCGCGCAGGACACGGCGCTGATCGTGTCGCTGGTGCTGGCGCTGTTCACCATCGTCTTCGGCACGCGCAGCCTGGACGTCACCGAACACCACCGCGGCATGGTCCTGGCTATCGCCTTCGAGGCGCTGGTAAAGCTCGCCGCCTTCCTCGCCGTCGGCATCTTCGTCACCTACGGCCTCTACGACGGCTTCGACGACCTGCTTAAAACCGCGCGCGTCGCGCCGCAACTGACCGAGTACTGGCAGGAAACCGTGCATTGGCCGGCCATGCTGCTGCAGACCGGCGTGGCCATGACCGCGATCATGTGCCTGCCCCGGCAGTTCCACGTGCTGGTGGTGGAGAACATTGAGCCGCGCGACCTCGGCCTGGCACGCTGGGTCTTCCCGGCCTACCTGGTGCTCGCCGCGCTCTTCGTGGTGCCGATCGCCCTCGCCGGGCAGATGCCCCTGCCGGCAGGGGTCATCCCCGATTCCTTCGTGATCAGCCTGCCGCTGGCCGAACAGCACCCGGCGCTGGCTTTGCTCGCCTTCATTGGCGGCGCCTCGGCGGCCACCGGCATGGTCATCGTCGCCAGCGTGGCGCTGTCCACCATGGTCTCCAACGACATGCTGCTGCCCTGGCTGCTGCGCCGCCGCGGCGGCAATGCCGAGCAGCCGTTCGAGGTGTTCCGCCACTGGCTGCTCACCGTGCGCCGGGTCAGCATCGCGCTGATCCTGTTGCTCGCTTACGTCAGCTACCGCCTACTCGGCTCCACCGCGAGCCTCGCCACCATCGGCCAGATCGCCTTTGCCGCCATCGCCCAACTCGGCCCGGCAATGATCGGCGCGCTGTATTGGAAACAGGCCAACCGCCGCGGCGTGTTCGCCGGCCTCGCCGCCGGTTCCGCGCTCTGGGCCTACACCCTGGTGCTGCCGGTGATCGCCCGCGGCCTGGGCTGGCCGCTGGAGAATTTCCCCGGCCTGGCCTGGCTCGCCGGCCGCCCCTTCGGCGTGAACATCGAGCCGCTGACCCTCGGCGTGCTGCTTTCGCTAATCGGCAACTTCGCGCTGTTCGGGCTGGTTTCGGTGTTCTCCCGCACCCGCGTCTCCGAGCACTGGCAGGCCAGCCGCTTCATTGGCCAGGAGCTTTCGCAGAAGCCCAGCTCGCGCTCGATGCTCGCTGTACAGCTGGAAGACCTGCTGATGCTTGCCGCGCGCTTCGTCGGCGAAGAGCGCGCCCGGCAAAGCTTCATCCGCTTCGCCTACCGCCAGGGCAAGGGCTTCGTGCCCAGTCAGAACGCGAACGAGGAGTGGATCGCCCACACCGAACGCCTGCTCGCCGGCGTGCTCGGTGCCTCTTCCGCGCGGGCGGTGGTGAAAGCCGCCATCGAAGGCCGCGAGATGCAGGTCGAGGACGTGGTGAAGATCGCCGACGAAGCCTCCGAAGTGCTGCAGTTCAACCGCGCGCTGCTGCAGGGCGCCATCGAGAACATCACCCAGGGCATCAGCGTGGTCGACCAGTCGCTGCGCCTGGTGGCCTGGAACCACCGCTACATTGAGCTGTTCGACTACCCAGAAGGCCTGATCTACGTCGGCCGCCCCATCGCAGACATCATCCGCTACAACGCCGAACGCGGTCTTTGCGGTCCCGGAGACCCGGACCTGCATGTGGCCAAGCGCCTGTACTGGATGCGCCAGGGCACGCCGCACACCTCCGAACGACTGTTCCCCAACGGCCGCGTCATCGAGCTGATCGGCAACCCCATGCCCGGCGGCGGTTTCGTCATGAGCTTCACCGACATCACCGCGTTCCGCGACGCCGAGCACGGACTCAAGGAAGCCAACGAAAGCCTGGAGCAACGCGTACAGGAACGTACTCACGAGCTGTCGCAGCTGAACCAGGCGCTGACCGAGGCCAAGGGCACCGCCGAGGCGGCCAACCAGTCGAAGACGCGCTTCCTCGCCGCCGTCAGCCACGACCTGATGCAGCCGCTGAACGCCGCCCGGCTGTTCTCAGCCGCACTCGGGCACCAGAACGGACTGTCCAGCGAAGCTACTGAACTGGTGCGCCACCTGGATTCCTCGCTGCGCTCCGCCGAGGACCTGATCACCGACCTGCTCGACATCTCGCGCCTGGAAAGCGGCCGGGTCAGCGCCGAACGCACGGCATTCCCGCTGAGCGCGCTGCTCGATCCGCTGGACGCGGAGTTCTGCGCACTGGCGCAGGAACAGGGCATCGACTTCCGCCTGCGCGGCAGCAAGCTGCGCGTGGACAGCGACATCAAGCTTCTGCGACGGGTGCTGCAGAACTTCCTGACCAACGCCTTCCGTTACGCCAAGGGCCGCGTGCTGCTCGGCGTACGCCGCGAGGCCGGGCATGCGCGCCTGGAAGTCTGGGACCGCGGCCCGGGGATTCCAGAGGACAAGCTCAGCGTGATCTTCGAGGAGTTCAAGCGCCTGGACAGCCACCAGACCCGCGCCGAAAAAGGCCTGGGCCTGGGCCTGGCAATCGCCGACCGGCTGTGCAAGGTGCTCGGCCACCGACTGGAAGTACGCTCCTGGCCAGGCAAAGGCAGCGTCTTCAGCGTCAGCGTGCCGCTGGCCCGGCAACCGGCGCCGGCCGAACTCAATGGCCACCGAGTCGAAACGCCGGCCGAGCTCAACGGTGCTCAGGTGCTTTGCGTGGATAACGAAGACAGCATCCTGGTCGGCATGAGCAGCCTGCTCAGCCGCTGGGGCTGCCGCGTGCTCACCGCCCGCAGCAAGGCCGACTGCGAGCAGCTGCTGGCCGGCGACGCGCGCCCCGAGCTGGCCTTGATCGACTACCACTTGGACAACGGCGAGACCGGCGCCGAGCTGATGGCCTGGCTACGTGCGCGGATGGGCGAGCCGGTGCCCGGCGTGGTGATCAGCGCCGACGCCCGCCCCGAACTGGTGGCGCAGGTGCATGCCCAGGGCCTGGAGTTCCTCGCCAAGCCGGTCAAGCCGGCGGCGCTGCGCGCGCTGTTGAGCCGGCACCTGAGCCTGCAATGAGCAGGCGCTGCTCAGGCCAGTCGCCCGCGCCACTGCAGCAGAAGCACGCCGGCGACAATCAGTAGCAGCGCAATCACACCCTCCGCACTGAGCCGGCGCACTGGAAAGCCCAGCCAGCCGTATTGGTCGCACAGCGAGGCGACAAGCACCTGACCGGCGACCACGCAGGCCAGGAAAGTCGCGCCGCCCAGGCGCGGCGCCAGCATGACTGCGACCGTCAGGTAGGCTGCGCCGAACAGCCCGCCGAGCCAGCTCCACCAAGGCGTCGCGGCCAATCCGCCGCTGGCCGGTAGCGGCACGCGCAGCACCAGCAGGGCGAGCACGACCACGCCCAGGCTAACGCTCAGCGAGGCCAGGCTGGCGCTCAGCGGATGCCCCAGTTGACGCCCGAGAAAGGCGTTGCTGCCGGCCTGGAGGGCCACCAGGCCGCCCACCGATACGGCCAGGGCAATGAGCAGAAGTTTGGACATGGGAAGAACTCCGTCACTTGTCGATGGGACTATCCTTTGCTATCCAATCAGCGAATTGAAATGCACATTTGGCACGGCACATATGCATGAGATTCATGACCTGCGACGCATCGACCTCAACCTTCTCGTGATCCTCGATGCCCTCCTCGCCGAACGACACGTATCCCGCGCAGCCGATCGCCTTGCCATGTCGCAGCCGGCGGTGAGTCATGCCCTCGCACGCCTGCGTGAGCTAATGGGCGACCCACTGCTGGTGCGGGTCAGGAACGAGATGCGCCTGACCAGCCTCGCGCTGGAGCTGGCGCCTCGACTCGTCCTGGCACTGGACGGCGTACGAGGGCTGCTAGGCGGACCGGCGTTCGCGGCGGAGTCCAGCCACCGGCACTTTCGCCTGGGCATGTCCGACTACGGCGCCTGGGTGGTTCTGCCACGCCTGCTGCGCGACCTGCGCCAAAGCGCGTCGCATTCGAGCCTTGGCGTCACCCAGGAATCACGCCTGGAAATGGCCCGTCAGGTGGCTGAAGGTGAACTGGATGGCGCCCTGGGCGTTTTTCCGGAGCTGCCTGCTGGCGTGCGCGCCTGGCGGCTGTTCGAGGAACGCTTCGTCTGCGTTTGCCGGCGCGACCTGCTGGACCGGCCCTTGAGTCTGTCGCTGCCCGCCTACCTGGCCGCCGCGCATCTGCGCGTGGCCTTGCAGGATACGCTGGAGGAGGTCGACGGCTGCCTCGGCAAGCTCGGCCTGCAGCGTCGGGTGGCGCTGACCCTGCCTCACTTCACTGTGGCGCCCGCGTTGCTCGAAGGAACAGACCTGGTCCTGACCATCGCCGAGCGCTGCCTGGAACGCCTGGCACTGTCCGACTCGCTGGCGGTGTTCGAACCACCCCTGGCGCTACCGCGCTTCGATTTCGTGCAGATCTGGCGCGAAGACGCCGAACGCGATCCAGCGCGCCTCTGGCTGCGCCAACGCCTGCAGCAGGCCGCGCAGGATTAGCGTGGCTGCTCCAGCTGCCGCAGGATCTCGCCGACGCGCTCGCCGAGCATCTCGTTGGCCGACAGCTTGAGGCCGCGCGCCAGTTCAACCAGCACCACCTGCTCGGCCAGCGGGCGCAAGCGCATGAACACCTCCGCCAGTTGCCCGAGGTCGGCCGCTCCGGGCAGCAGGTCGGCGCCCTTCTTGTCCACCAAATGGGTCACCACCAAGCGCACGATGCCGGCGGCCAGGTGCTCGGTGTCGCTGCGCAGCACCGCCAGATGCTCCAGCAGCGCCGCCAGGGGGATACCCGAGCGGTGCAGCTCGACGCCAGCATTGAACAGGCGCGGGCTGGGCACGTTTATCCGCTCGCCATCGAACTGCAGCAGCCCCTGGGCCAGGGCGCGCTCGATCACTTCGTCATTCAGCTCGTCACCGAAGATCGCCTGCAGCTCGTCGAAACCGATCACCGCCGGCGCTTCCTGGTTCCAGGCACCGAGGATCGCCTCGTCGAGGCCGAGGACATGGTCGAGGTCCTGGCCGCGCTCCCAGCTCTCCAGCAACTCCTTGATGTTCGACAGGCCGTAACCGCGCTCCAACAAGCTGCCGATCAGGCGCAGGCGGCGCAGGTGGCTGGCGAAATAGACGCCGGTACGTCCACGCCTCTCCGGCGGCGGCAGCAGGCCGCGGTCCTGATAGGCGCGGACATTGCGCACGGTGCTGCCGGCTTCGCGGGCCAGTTCGTCGACGCTGAATTCGCGCTCGTCATCCAGCGCCCGCGGGCTGTCGTCGGGACGCTGGAGCAGGCGCTGCAGGAGGCTCAGGGGTGTGCTCATGGGCGCGATCATAGCGACGGCATCGCGAGCGCTACAACCGGAACGGGTTATTCCCAAAGCGCGGATCACAAAACCGTCCAGAGCCCAACCAAAGGCGGGATTTGGCCCCGCCGCCCCAACCCTCTCTTCCGCTCAACCCGCGCGGTTCCTGGCCTGTAGACGAATGACCGGGACGGTAACACCGCCCCCGGGCATGGCGCGCGCGAGGCGGATGGGTCAGCATCGAACCATGACATCGACCAATGTCACGATCACTTCCGCAGACCCATAACAACAACCGGCCTGGAGAGAGTCATGTCCCACGGCGCTTGGCTGCCCACCCCCGAAGACCTGGCGCGCTTCCGCGACGTCCAGCAGCTCGCCTACCGTTGCTGCGAAACCATCGCCGGCGAGTTGCACCCCGGCATCAGCGAGCGCGAAACCGCCGCATTGATGAAGACCTGGCTGCAGGATCACGGCGTGCACGAGTGGTTCCACCAACCCTTCGCCTGGTTCGGCACCCGCACCGCCTTCAAGGGCTTCGACGGCCTGCGCCACCTGGGCGGCTTCAACCTGGCCTTCTACCCCGGACGCACGCGCCTGGAAGAGGGCATGCCGTTCATCCTCGACTGCGCCCCCACCCTCGGCGCCTATACCGCCGACGTCGGTTACTCGGGCGCCCTGGGCAGCAACCTGCTGGTCGACCGGTTGATGGACGACCTGCTGCCGCACCGCGAACTCATCCTCGACCTCATCCGCCAGCGCCAGCCGATGGCCGAGGTCAGCCGCGCGGTAGACCGCCTGTGCCAGCGCCAGGGCACCCTGCCGCGACACAAGGCCTACCCGTTCGAAGTCCTGGCACACCGCGTGGAAAAGCTCGGCGAGCGCAAGAGCGGCCCGTCCATCGCCCGCTTCGGCGTGCGCAACCTCTACACCCTGACGCGCAACGCGCTGCTCACCGGGCGCCGCGAAGGCTGGTCGCCGTTGTGGTCGAGCAACGCCCGCTCTGAACACGCGCCCACACCTGGCTTCTGGGCGGTGGAACCGCACCTCGGCCTGCGTGGCGTCGGCGTGAAATACGAAGAGCTGCTGGTGATCACCGAAGACGATGCCTTCTGGCTGGACGACGACTTGCCTCATGTACGCCGTTGGCGCGAGCGCGGCCTGCTGGCAGTGCGCAAGGAGGCCGCATGAACGCCATGTTGGAACAGCGCCCCGGCCTGCCGCCGGCCGAACGCCTGACGGCGCAGTCCGGCGACGTGCGCCTGGCCGTCTACCGCTGGGGCGACGCGAGCAAACCGATGCTGCTGTTCGTCCACGGCTACCCGGACAACCATGAAGTCTGGCTGCCACTGATCGAACGCCTGGTTGGTCGCTATCAAGTCGTGGCCTACGACGTGCGCGGCGCCGGCGCATCGGACAAGCCGGGCAAGACCCGCGACTACCGCCTGGAACTGCTCAGCCAGGACCTCAAGGCCGTGCTGGATGCGGTAAGCCCCGAACGCCCGGTGCACCTGGTCGCCCACGACTGGGGCTCGATCCAGACCTGGGAAAGCGTCACCGACCCGGCGCTGCGCGAGCGCATCGCTTCCTACACCAGTGTCTCCGGCCCCTGCCTCGACCACGTCGGCTTCTGGATGCGCGACCGCCTGCGGCAGAAGAGCCCGCGCGCACTGCTGCAACTGGTCAGCCAGCTCGTGCACTCCTGGTACATCTACTACTTCCACCTGCCGCTGCTCCCGGCGCTGTCCTGGCGCCTGGGCGTGGCTCGCCTGTGGCCGCAATACCTGCGCAAGGTCGAGGGCGTTCGCAATCCGGCGATAAACCCGCACCAGGCCAGCGACGGCGTGCATGGGGTGAAGCTGTATCGGGCGAACTTCATCACCTCGATCTTCAAGCCGCGCAAGCGCCACACCGAGGTCCCCGTGCAACTGATAGTGCCGACCCGCGACCGCTACGTCGGCCAGCAGCTGTTCCAGCAACTCTCGCTGTGGGCGCCGCGGCTGTGGCGGCGCGATGTGTCCGCCGGGCACTGGACGCTGCTCGCCGAAGCCGATCGCCTGGCCGGCTGGATCGACGAATTCGCCAGCCACATCGAAGGCGGCGAAGCCAGTCAGGCACTGCAACGCGCCGCACTGAAGCCGGGTTCTGGGCCCTTCGCCGGCAAGCTGGTGGTGGTCACCGGCGCCGGCGGTGGCATCGGTCGCTCGACCCTGCTCAGCTTCGCCGAGCGCGGCGCCAGCGTGCTCGCCGCGGACATCGACCCGGCCGCCGCCGAACGCAGTGCCGAACTGGCCCGTGCGATGGGCACGAGCGCCTTCAGCTATTGCGTGGATGTCGGCGACAGCGCCGCCATGGAGCGCTTCGCCCAATGGGTGAAGAGCAGCCTGGGCGTGCCCGACGTGGTGATCAGCAACGCCGGCATCGGCATGGCCGGCGCCATGCTCGACACCACCCCGGCGGACTGGGAGCGTCTGCTGCGGGTCAACCTGTGGAGCGTGATCGACGGCTGCCGCCTGTTCGGCCGGCAGATGGTCGAGGCCGGCAAACCCGGGCACCTGGTCAACGTCGCCTCCGGCGTGGCCTTTGCCCCGTCGCGCAACTACCCGGCCTACGCCACCAGCAAGGCCGCGGTGCTGATGCTCAGCGAATGCCTGCGCGCCGAACTGGCCGGCAAGGGCATCGGCGTCAGCGCCGCCTGCCCCGGCTTCGTCGACACCGGCATCGTCCAGGCCACCCGCTTCGCCGGGCTCTCCGACGAGCAACAGGCCAAGCGCCGCGCCAAGGTGCAGCGCTTCTACCGGCGCCGCCGGCTCAGCCCCGATAGCGTGGGCGAGAAGATCGTCCAGGCCGTGCAACGCAACAAGCCGGTGGTCGCCGCCGGCAGCGAGGTGCACATGGCGCACTGGCAATGGCGCCTGCTGCCCGGCCTGTCGCGTCTGTTCGCCCGTTTCAACCTGACTTCCTGAGGTACGCGCCATGATCGACCATCATCACCGCCTGGTGCAGCGCAAGGTCCAGTTCGACTACAGCGACTCGCCGCTGCACTGGATCCCCGGCGAGGCCGAGGCCTCCCACGTGATCAACGTCATCCATATGATGCTGCCGGCCGGCGAGCTGTGGTTCTGCCGCCTGTACAACAAGGCCCTGCCCTTCGTGAAGGACGCCCGCCTGCGCGACGACGTGCAGGGTTTCATCCGCCAGGAGGCGATGCACTCGCGCGCGCACTCCGGGGCGCTGGAGCGCTACCTGTCGGTGCATAACATCGACTCGTCTAAGTACCTGAAGGTGATGGACTACCTGTTCGAGCAGCTGCTCAGCGACACACCCTTCGGCTACCAGCTGTTCAACCGCCGGCCTTGGCTGCAGCGCTGGTGGATCGGCCAGCGTTGCGCCATCGTCGCCGCCGTCGAGCACTTCACCTGCGTACTCGGGAAATGGATTCTCGAGGCCGATGCGCTGGACCGCGCCAAGGCCGACCCGGTGCTGCTCGACCTGTTCCGCTGGCACGGCGCCGAGGAAGTGGAGCACCGGAACGTCGCCCACGACCTGCACGTGCACCTGGGCGGCAGCTTCGTCAGCCGCCAGCTGTGGATGTTCGTGGTCTGGCCGCTGATCGTCTGGCTGTTCGCCTTCGGCACTCGCACCATCGCCCGCCAGGACCCGAGCCTGACCAAGCCGCGCGGCTTCTTCGCCATCTGGCGCGACAGCGCGAAGCGCGGCCTGCTGCCAAGGATCTCCTCGGTGGCGACCAGCTTCCTGCGCTACTTCAAGCCCTGGTACCACCCGGACCACGAGGCCAACACCCAGGAAGCGCTGGACTACCTCGCCCGCTCGCCGGCCGCCAGCCGCGCCGCGCGCGCCTGAGTCCCCGCGGACCCGCGCCCATGGATGGGCGCGGCTCGCCACCGGCATACTCGGCCCTCCATTGAGTACGACAGGGAACGCCGATGCCGACCGGAACCTATCCGCTGCACCCCGCCCTCGCCAGCGCCGAGCGCCTGCCCGAGGAAGTCGACCTGGTCGTCGCCGGCAGCGGCATCATGGGCTGCGCCAGCGCCTGGGAACTGGCCGGGCGCGGGCTGCGCGTGCTGGTCTGCGACAAGGCCGGCCTCGCCAGCCAGCAGTCCACCCGCGCCTGGGGCTTCGTCCGCCAGCAGGCCCGTGATCCCGCCGAAGTGCCGTTGATGATGGCGGCCATCCCGCTCTGGGAGCGCCTCGAAAGCGAACTGCAAATGCCACTGGAGTGGCGCCAGGGCGGTTGCCTGTACCTGGCCGAAAACGCCGAGCAGCGCACCCGCCATGAGGAGTGGCTGAAGGTCGCCGCACAATTCGGACTCGGCACCCGCGTGATCTCGCCCGCCGAAGTGAAGGCGCTGATGCCGGGCCTTTCCGACACGGGCCTTGGCGCCCTGTACACCGCCAACGACGGGCAGGCCGAACCACGCCGAGTCGCACCTGCATATGCCTTGCGCGCCCGTGAGCGCGGCGCCGTGTTCGTCGAAGGCTGTGGCGTGAGCGGCATCGACCTCGCCGCCGGACGCATTTGCGGCGTGCAGACCGAACGCGGTTACGTGAAGACGAAGCATCTGCTGGTCGCCGCCGGCGCCAGCAGTTGGCGCCTGCTGCAGAGCATCGGCCTGGAACTGCCGCAGCAAGCCGTGCGCTGCACGGTATCGCGCACCAGCCCCGGCCCGCATATCGGTGCGCAAAGCTTCATCGGTCATGGCATCGGCATCCGCCAGCGTGCCGACGGCAGCTTCAACCTGGCCGACGAAACCCAGGCCGATATCGACCTCAGCCTCGACTACCTGCGCGCAGCCAAGTGGTACCTGCCGCACTTGCCGGACAACCGCGCAAGCTTCGCCTTCAAGCTCAATGGCAAGCTGCTCCATGACCTGTGCCAGCGCCTGCCGGGCTCGGAGAGACAGCGCAACGGCCCAGTGATCGGCGAGCGAGATCCGCAAGTCGCTGTGAATCAGCGCCGCGTGCTGGATGCCCAGCGCAACCTGGCCAAGGCCTTCCCGGCCTTGAAAGAGGTGAAGGTAGTGGAAAGCTGGGCCGGGATGATCGACGTGCTGCCCGACGGCATCCCGGTGCTGGACGCCCCGAGCGAAGTGCCGGGCCTGCTGGTGGCCACGGGCTTCTGCGGCCACGGATTCGCCATGGGGCCGATCGTCGGCCAACTGATGCGCCAGTGGCTGCTCGACGGCCAGCCAGGTCTGGACCTGCACGCCTTCCGCCTGCGGCGCTTCGCCGATGGCACCGCCGGAAAGCCGTATTCGCTGTTCTAGCGATCCTGTACCGCGAATGGCGCCGAAAGCTGTAGGAGCGGCCCATGGCCGCGAATCGCGGACAAGGTCCTCCTACCAAGAGCAGGCACCGCGCGTACCGACCGGTATACGCCGGATTACTCGCCTTCAAGCACCTGCGGCTCGTCGCCCAGCGCCCGCTCCAGCCAGTCGCCCGGCAGGCTCTTGCTGGCCCGCGCGCCGAGCAGCTTGACCTGCTCCGCACGGCTGATCAGGTTGCCACGCCCTTCGCAGAGCTTGTTGCGGGCCGAGGCGTAAGCCTTGTCCAGCTGCTGCAGGCGCGAGCCCACTTCATCCAGGTCCTGCACGAAAAGCACGAACTTGTCGTACAGCGCGCCGGCGCGCTCGGCAATCTCGCGGGCGTTCTGCGTCTGCCGCTCCTGGCGCCACAGGCTGTCGATCACCCGCAGCGTGGCTAGCAGGGTGGTCGGGCTGACGATCACGATGTTGCGCTCGAACGCCTCCTGGAACAGGTTCGGTTCGGCTTGCAGGGCGGCGGAAAATGCAGCTTCCACCGGCATGAAGAGCAGCACGAAGTCCAGGCTGTGCAGGCCTTCCAGGCGCCGGTAATCCTTGCCGGAAAGGCCCTTCACATGGTTGCGCAGCGACTGCACGTGCTGCTTCAGCGCTTGCAGGCGGATTTCCTCGTCGTCACTGGCGACGAACTGCTGGTAGGCGGTCAGGCTGACCTTGGCATCCACCACCACCTGCTTGTCGCCAGGCAGGCGGATCAACACGTCAGGCTGGAAGCGCTCGCCGTCGGCGGCACGCAGGCTGACCTGGGTCTCGTACTCGCGACCCTTCTCCAGCCCGGCATGCTCCAGCACCCGCTCCAGCACCAGCTCGCCCCAGTTGCCCTGGGTCTTCTGGCCCTTGAGCGCACGGGTCAGGTTGGTCGCCTCCTCGCCCAGGCGCAGGTTCAGCTGTTGTAGGCGCTCCAGTTCCTTGCCCAGCGAGAAGCGCTCGCGCGCCTCCTGTTGATAGCTTTCCTCGACACGCTTCTCGAAGGCCTGGATGCGCTCCTTCAGCGGATCGAGCAATTGCCCCAGGCGCTGCTGGCTGTTCTCGGCGAAACGCTGCTCGCGCTCCTCGAAGATCTTCCCGGCCAGCTCGGCGAACTGCGCGCGCAACTCATCACGAGCCGACTGCAGATCGCCCAGGCGCTGCTGGTGACCTTCCTGCTGCTCGCGCAACTCGGCCGCGAGGGACGCGCGTTCGGCGGCCAGACGGCGCAGCTCCTCTTCCTTGCTCTCGCGCTCGCCCTGCCAGGCGCGCTCCGCCTGCACCTGGCGCTCGCGTTCGGTACGGCGCAGCTCGACTTCGCGACGCAGCGCCGCCGCCTCCGCCACCAGCTCGCCATTGCGACCATTGAGGTGCTGGACAGCCTCGCGTTCCGCCTCCAGCTGCACGCCGAGGCCGTCCTGGGCCAATTGCGCGGTCGTCAGGCGCTCGCCTAGCAGGGCCAGCTCGCCCTCGCGCTCGGCCAGCCGCTCGCGCAGGCGCCAGGCGAGCCCGGCCAGCGGCAGCATCCCGGCGAGCAATCCGATCAGCAGGTTTGGCAGGTCAATGGGCATTCGCAGGCTCCGGAACAGACGGCGGGGAGGAAAGTTGCGCGCCATGGTAGCAGCGATGAGCGACGAAAAAGTCCCTGGCAACGGCCTGGAAAGGCTTGACAAAGGTGGCCGGAAGCAAGCGCTTGGGACAATCCACAGAAGCTGTGGATAACTTCGTGGATAAGATGATGAAAACGTCTTATACGCCTTGCCCTGCGGGGCCGCGGCTTAGATTGTCGATTTTTTCACCAACAGAAAAACAATAATATTTTCAATAACTTATGAATGTAAAGTGAAAAATCAAAGGCTTGCGGAAGATTTTCTCAAAGGCTTGACAGGGCGCACGCGCGATGTGCACAAGTCTGCGGCACACGGCCGCAGACCGCCTCAATTCAGGGCGGCAAAGCGGCATACCAGGGGCTTTTCCGGGGCGTTTCAGACGTACTGGCGAGAGCCTCGGCGGCGCTCGACGACAGGCGTCGACGGCGGTTTGTGCCAGGGTGGTGCAACATCGCAGAGCGACAGGCGAACGCGCTCGAACATGCGCTGCGCGGCAAGCTTGCTCGAGTACTGGAAGAAGAACTGCTGATTCAGGTAGACGCGCCATTGCTGACGGTCATGGGGATGGGCTTCCAGGCGGACATCCATGGCGGCGCTCCTTGCTGGCCAGCCCTATAAGCTAAACCCTTCAGACTGCTCCTACAGCGGAGGACGACAAACGGTCAGGCCGGGTACGGCAGTCGTCCATCCACCAGGAATGTCTCGCGCGGGAACAACCGCGGCGCATCCGGCACCTGCGCCTGCTTATAGGCCACATAGTCGCCCGTGGTTTCGCACAGCCAGGGCTGCAAGTTGCGCGGGCGCCGATCGACGAAGGCCGACGGCGCGAACAGCGCCGCATTGAGTCCACCCAGCGGACAACGCGCCGAACGATACTCGAACGCCTCGACCCCGGCACCGCGCATCGCACTGCCCAGGCCCTGGGTCAGCCCGTAGTCCTGCCGATCTTCCAGCTTCGCAGCATGTTCGGCGAAGGGCGCCTGTTGCAGGCGCACACCCCGCTGCACCTGGAAACGCGCCTCGAAGGACGCATGTTCGGAAAGAATGCGTCCGCTGGGCGGCGGGCTGCTCATGCCCTCCCACAGCACGAAGCGGTAATAGGCGCCTTCGGCCATCGCGGTTTCCAGGCGCAGGGCGGCGTAGAACAGGCTCGGCTCGTGGCGCCGACCGAAGCGTGAACCCCAGCGCAGCGGCGGATAGCGGAACGGTGTCTTGAGCAGGTAATGCAGATCCGTAGTCGTCTGCGGCAGGCGCGGCTTGCTGGTTTCGATCAGTTCCTCGAGCAGCGCCTGCTCCTCGAGGGTATCCACCAATTGCAGGGTCGCGACCTGCTCCTGGCTTTCCACCAGGCGCACCAGCTTGCCGCGCAGCGGCGTGATCGTCTGCTCGCCCTGGCAACGCCGCCAGAGCTCGGCGCCCGCGTCGGAAGCCATTCAGACTTTGCCCCGAATGGCGTCGAGGTATTCCACCACCTGTACCAGGCCCTGCACCTGTTCCATGAGCTGCAGCGGCACGCCGCCCAGGTGATGGTTGTCGGTGCGCAGGAAGTGGCGCATGTCCTCAAGGTTGCCGCCGAACAAGGCAAACAGCGCGCGATAGATACGCACCAGCAGCAGCGCCAACTCGCCGGTCTTGCTGTTGACCCGCAGGCCAGCGCCCTTCCAGCGGCTCACCGCGCTGCGGTCCACACCGACGATATCGGCCAGCTCCTGCTGGGTCATGCCCAGTTGCTCGCGGGCAGCCAGAACGGCCTTGGCAAGAACGATGTCGGGCGACGGACTGTCCTGGATCAGGGCACTCATGGCGCGCGCCTCCTTGGTGAAATTTCATCATTTATATCACACAAAGTGATATTTCCACAGAACGTGAAATGAGCCGAAGCCTGCGTCTTTACCCGACCTTTACCACTGCTTGGCGTTTCTTGACGGGCCTGCGCAGTCAGAGTTTGCAACCGCGCGGCAATCGCTCGACGCGGACGCGACCCGATGAACGCGCCGGACCGGCGCTCCAGGAGCCCAACATGAAAAAGACTCTCGCCCTGCTCTGTGCCGCCCTTGCCCTGGCCGGCCCGCTGAGCAGCTTCGCCCAACCGGGCCCGGATCGAGGCCCCGACCATCGCCCGCCGGGCTACGGTCAACCGCCGAAGCCGGGCCATGACCACGGCCGCTCCGGCCATGCGGACCCGCGCTACTACCGCGATCCGCATTACCAGCCGCGCCCCGGCATGCCGGTGCCGCATCGGGAGTGGCGCAGGGGGTGGGTGGTGCAGCCGGTCTACCGTAGCGACCGCTACTGGGTCACCGACTGGCACGCGCGCCATCTGTATGCACCGCCGCGCGATCATCGCTGGCTGTACGTCAACGGCGACTACGTGCTGATCGCGATCGCCACCGGCGCGGTGGTCAGCGTACTCGCCGGCTATTGATGCCGGCTCGGCTCAGGCGGTGGCGCTCAGCAGCGAGCCGGCGCCGCCGCCACCTTTCTGAAGCGCCTGGACGAGCGCTGCGGCGGTCGTCTGCAGCGCTGCACTGGTACTGGCGATGCGGCTCTGAATCGCCATCAACGCGGCGGTGCGCTCGGCATCGGACGAATAGTGTCGCGCCTGGGCGGCGGACAGTTCTTGCTGCTCCTGCTGGAGCTGCTTCTGCAGTTCCTTGAGGCGCTTCTGCAGTTGCTGCACGGTAGTGGACGAGCCGCCCGCCGAGGCACTGCCGCTTGCGGCGGAAGAGCGGCCAGTAGGCACGGCCTGGCGCGTCGTAGTCTCGTCCTTGGCGGTGTCAGCCATTCCCGCGCCATTACCTGACGAGGCGTTGGTGGAGACCGAGATCACATAGTTCGAGCTAGATGGAGACACAATCATGTCCGGGTTCCTTTTCCGGGTATGCAGCCTGCTATCGACCGGCACGGGGAAATCTTGAGATGCGGATTCGCCCGCGCCGGCGAAAGCCACTACGATAGGCGCCCTTTCCGCCCCGCTCGCCGCCGCCATGGACAAGAAACGCGTCTACCAGTTGATCCTCGACCGCCTCGAAGCCGACCTGGACATCGCCGTGGGCGCTGCCCGTACTGCCCACGAGGCCGCCACTCACGAGGAAAACGTCGCCGAAAACAAGTACGACACGCTCGGCCTGGAGGCCGCCTACCTGGCCGCCGGGCAATCGCGCCGTGTCGAGGAGATCCGCCAGGCCCTGGCGCGCTTCCAGAACCTGGTACTGCGCGACTTCGACCCGGACCAGGGCGTGCAGACCAGCGCGCTGGTGCAGCTGGCAGATCAGGACGACCGCCTTATGTGGCTGTTCCTCGGCCCGGACGCCGCCGGTCTGAAGGTGGCGCTGGATGGCCAGGAGATCCTCGTCATCAGCCCGCGCTCGCCACTGGGTGGCGCCCTGCTCAATCACCAGCCGGGCGACGAGTTGCAGGTGGGCAAGCAGGTCTACGAAATCCTCGACGCCAGCTGACCTGGCCGGCGCACCCATCGACGCCGGACTACGCTGCATGCTCCGATCCCGAAGAAAGGAGCTGCCGCCATGCTGTTCAACTGGTCCGAATACGTTCCCGCGGTGAAGAAAGCCTTCGGCGCCCTGGGCAAGAAGCATCCAAAAATGATCGCCGCCTACCAGGCGCTGGATGCCGCCGCGGCGGACGGCGATGCGCTGGACGCCAAGACCCGCGAACTCATCTCCCTGGCCGTGGCCATCACCACTCGCTGCGACGGTTGCATCGGGGTGCATGCAGAGGCTGCACGCAAGGCCGGCGCGAGCGAAGCGGAAGTGGCGCAGGCACTTGCCACGGCCATCGCCATGAACGCGGGCGCGGCCTATGTCTACTCGCTGCGCGCCCTGGAGGCGTACGAATCTTCCGCCGGTTGATGCCGTCGGCGGAAATGCGCTATCAGTGGCGGCTTACCCTCTGACGTGAGCCGCCATGTCCACACCTGGATTCAGCACCTGGAAACTGGCCCTCGGCATTGCCGCCGGCATCTGGCTCGGCTTCGCTGCCGTAGCCCTCAGCTGCGCCCTGCTCTATCGCTACCTGCCCCAGGCTCCGGCCGAAGTCGCGAAGCGCGTGCTGCCAGCGCCAGCACCCGCGCGCCCCACCGCCGAAGACGCCAACGCGGCCATGTTCCAGCAATACCTTGAGAGCCAGCGCAAGCTGCAGGCCGAGCAGAATCAGAAGGTCGAGCAGAGCGAACGCGACAAGCGCTTCAACAGTGCGCCCTGCCAATTCTGGCGCCAGCAGTACCAGGCCGATCCCAGCGAGAAGAACCGCGTGAAGATGGACGCTTACTGCGGCTGAGCCTCTGGCTTGCCGAGCACCACCTGGTCGCGCCCCTGGTTCTTCGCCTGGTACAAGGCGCGGTCGGCCTCGTTGAGCCAAGCGCAGGCGTCCACCTGGTAGGGGCTGTAGGAGGCGACGCCGATGCTCAGGCTCACCATCAGCTCCGGATACAGTTCGAAGCGCACCTTGGCGAAGTTCTGCCGCAGGCGCTGCATCACTTCCACCGCCAGGGACTGCGTGGTGCCGGGGAGGATCACGCAGAACTCGTCGCCGCCGTAGCGGCCGGGCGTGTCCGTATCGCGCAGCGTATGGGTCAGGACGCGGCTGAGCTCGGCGATAACCATGTCACCCAGCACGTGCCCGTAGGTGTCGTTGACGTTCTTGAAGCGGTCGATGTCGATGAGTGCGATGCTGGAGCGGGTGTGCTGCTGGCGGCAGCGCTGGAACTCGCTTTCCAGCTGGTCCATCCAGCTGCCGTGGTTGAGCAGCCCGGTCAGGCTGTCGGTGCGACTCACCGCGCGCAAGGCCTTCTTGTGCTCGGAGAGACGCTTGGCCAGGCTGAAACTGCCCCCGCCGACCGCCAGCGGATAGATCACCAGCATTGGCAGGCAGGCGTACACCTGCAGCGGAGTCGCCACGGAGATGAAGGTGAAGCCGAAGAGCGCCACGGCGAGCGACAGGCCGAGCAGTTGCGCCAGGCTGCCGAGCAGGAAGAAGCGCAGTCCGCCGGCAGCGATGTTGTCCATCGCCATCATCGACAGGATGGTCACGCTAGGCAGCGGATTGAGCTGCATGGCGCCGGCCCAGAAGCCGCCGAACAGCGAGTCCAGCAAGAGGTTGCGGCGCTCGGCCTGGTACGGTTGCCGAGAATGGCGCGCCAACTGATAGGCCAGATGCGGCCAGAGAAATCCGTTGAAAACCAGCAGCCCCCAGCCCCACAGGGGCATCCCCAGCGGCTGTAGCGCAGCGGCCACACAGAAGAAGCCGATACCCAGCCCAACGGTGCGCGGCGGGTAGATGCGCCGAGCGAATGACAATCCCTTTCCGACTGCTGATCCCATTTCCGGCCTTGATCTGGAGTTCACACCGGGAACGCTAGCAGATCGCCATTACCACGCCTACCTGCTGGCATTCCCTAGAGACTCCCCCAGAAAAGACAAAACCCCTGAAACGCTAGGCATTTCAGGGGCTCTGGCCATATGTAATGGCGGAGAGATAGGGATTTGAACCCTAGGAGCCATTGCTGACTCAACGGATTTCGAATCCGTCCCGTTCGACCACTCCGGCATCTCTCCGTGCGGCGCGCATGATACCAGCTTGATTGCAGAACGCGAAGCTTTCTTTTGGAAATTTTCGCGTTCTTTCAGTCGCTTGCGCGCTTTGAACAGGTTAGAGCGGAACGCCGAGGCGTTGCGCGACTTCCTCGTAGGCTTCGATCACGTCGCCCAGGCCTTGGCGGAAGCGGTCCTTGTCCATCTTCTTGCGGGTTTCCTTGTCCCACAGGCGGCAGCCGTCCGGACTGAACTCGTCGCCAAGGACGATCTGGCCGTGGAACACGCCGAACTCCAGCTTGAAGTCGACCAGCAGCAGGCCGGCGTCGTCGAAGAGCTTGTTCAGCACTTCGTTGACCTTGAAGGAGTAGGCCTTCATCTGCGCCAGTTGCTCGAGGGTCGCCCAGCCAAAGGCCTGGACGTGGGATTCGTTGATGAAGGGGTCGCCCAGGGCGTCGTTCTTCAGGAACAGCTCGAAGGTCGGCGGCGTCAGCTGCAGGCCCTCTTCCACACCCAGGCGGCGCACCAGGCTGCCGGCGGCGTAGTTGCGCACTACGCACTCGACCGGAATCATCGCCAGCTTCTTCACCAGCACCTCGTTGTCCGACAGCAGTTTGTCGAACTGGGTGGGAATGCCGGCTTCTTCCAGCTTCTGCATGATGAAGGCGTTGAACTTGTTGTTCACCATGCCCTTGCGATCCAGCTGCTCGATGCGCTTGCCGTCGAACGCCGAGGTATCGTTGCGGAACAGCAGGACGAGGCGGTCGGCGTCGTCGGTGGTGTAAACCGATTTGGCCTTGCCGCGATAAAGTTCTTCGCGTTTTTCCATGATGGGCTCCGCTTGCTAGGTTGATGGGGTCAGGCGATCTCGCGCCAGTCGAGCCCCGAATGCTGATCGGCTACCTGCAGCCAGTCCGGGTCGCACCCGAGGGTGTCGACGAAACATTGCCGGGCCAGCTGCGGCGTGTTGTTCTTTTCGCTGAGGTGGGCCAGCACCAGGTGCTGCAGCCCTTCCCAGTCCAGCGCCGCGACCAGGTCGGCGGCCTGCTGGTTGTTCAAGTGTCCCCACTGGCCGCCCACGCGGGCCTTCAGCGGGTAGGGATAGGGACCACGGGCGAGCATCTCGCTGTCGTGGTTGGCCTCGACCACCAGCGCATCCAGGCCACGATAGCACTCCAGCACTTCGGCGGTGACGCTCCCCAGATCGGTCAACTGACCGAATCGCCGCCGACCATCGGAAAGCACGAACTGCAAGGGCTCGCGGGCATCGTGGGCGACGCCGACGGCGGTGATTTCCATGTCCTTGATCTGCAGACGCTGACCGGCCGTCAACAGCCCGGCGGGCTCCAATGGCTTGCGCAGTCCCTGCAGGGTTCCGGCGCTGAGGTAGACGGGTATCCGGTGGTGCCGGGCGAGCAATTCGACGCCATGCACATGATCGGCGTGTTCGTGCGTGACCAGGATCGCGTCCAGCTCGCCGGGTTCGATACCCAGGCGAGCCAGTCGCTTGACGGTTTCACGCAGCGGAAAGCCGCAATCGATCAGGACGCGGGCGTCAGAACTTCTCACCAAGGCCGAATTGCCCCGGCTTCCGCTCCCCAGGACCGCGAAGTGCATCACGCATGCTCTCTTGAATTTTTTCCAGCACGTTCTGCGCAACATCGGTCGGCGCGGAGGTGTTGATGTCCTTGTCGAGGGTTACCTGCACGGTGTTGTTCACACTGGTCAGGCGGACCTGGTAGCGCTGGGCCTTCTTCTCTTCCTCGGCCTTGGCCTTCTCTTCGCTGGCGCCGAACAGGCGGCTGAAGAAGCCGGGCTTCTTCTCTTCGTCGAGCTTCTTCGCACCTTCGGCGACGTTCACGTAGTACACGCCGAGGCTGCGGTTGATGTCGTCTACGCGAACGTCGGCCTTGTCCAGAGCGCGGCCGACGCTGACCCAGGCGCGGTCGAAGTCGGAGTCGATGGTCAGCATCGGGTTGCCGTTGCCGTCCTTGTCCAGAACTACGCTGCCGGGGGTGTCGAAGGTGGAGTGCGCAGCCAGCAGGGAAACCGAACCGCCTTTCTCCGAGGTGGTGGCCATGTTGGCCAGCATTTCGTCGAGCAGAGCGGCATCGAGTGCCGGGACGACCGGCTTGCTCGGCCAGTCCTGGCTGGCATTGCTGCCGGCCGGACGGGTTTCACTGAGCACGTAGACTTCGCTGGTGTTGGTCTGCACGCCCGGTTCGATGCGCACGCGAACGCGCGCCTCGCTGCTCGGGTCGATGCCAGCCACGCGGCTGCTCAGGCGACGGGACAGCGAGGCGGACAGCGAGGTCAGCGGCTGCCAGCGGGTGGTGAACTCGCCGGTCTGCGGTTTTTCCTCGGCGAAGGCGAAGCCGTTGTCCTGGTAGAACTGGTGGGCGACCGGCCAGACTTCCGCCGGCGGGCGCTGGGCGATCAGCCACCGCGAATCGCCGCTCTTCTGCAGGCTGTAATCGCTGGAGCTGGCGCCGGTAGTGGCCAGAGCCACCGGGCGCGGCACCTCGAACTCACCGGCCTTCTCGTGGCTGTCGGCGACGTTCATTGGAATCGGCAGCAGCGGGTCCAGAGGCTTGGTATGCAAGCCTTCCGGCACCTTCATCGGTGCGGTTTCGCGGGAATCCAGGTAATCGGTGCCGCGGTCGCGGAAGTAGCCATCCTTGCCCCACAACCAGCTGCAGCCGGTTGTGTTGCCAATGATCAGGGCGAGCGCGGTCAGTCCTGCCAGTCGCTTCATGCAATCGCTCTCCGTCAGGCCAGAATGCCGGTCTGGCGCATGGCCTGACGCAGCGGTTCCTGGCAACGCGAGCTGAGCCAGGTCAGCGGCAGACGGATGCCCTCGGGGATCAGGCCCATCTCGTGCAGGGCGAATTTCACCGGAATCGGGTTGGATTCGATGAACAGCGCCTTGTGCAGCGGCATCAGACGGTCGTTGATCGCACGGGCGGCAGCGGCGTCGCCACGCATGGCGGCGGCGCACAGGTCGCTCATGGCGCGCGGGGCGACGTTGGCGGTCACCGAGATGTTGCCCTTGCCGCCCATCAGCATCAGCTCGACGGCGGTGGCGTCATCGCCGGAGTAGACCAGGAAATCCTTGCCGACGCGGTCCAGGACTTCCTTGCCGCGCTGCAGGTCGCCGGTGGCTTCCTTGATACCGATGATGTTCGGCACCTTGGACAGGCGCTCGACGGTCTCCGGCAGCATGTCGCAGGCGGTACGGCCCGGCACGTTGTAGAGGATCTGCGGGATGGCCACGGCTTCGGCGATGTGGCGGAAGTGCTGGTACAGGCCTTCCTGGGTCGGCTTGTTGTAGTACGGGGTGACCAGCAGGCAGGCATCGGCGCCGCCGCTCTTGGCCGCCTCGGTCAGCTCGACCGCCTCGCGGGTGGAGTTGGCGCCGGTACCGGCGATCACCGGGATGCGACCATTGACCTGGTCGACGACGCGGCGGATGACCTCGAGGTGTTCGTTCACATCGAGGGTCGCCGATTCACCCGTGGTGCCGACTGCAACTATGGCGTTGGTGCCTTCCTGCAGGTGGAAGTCCACCAGCTTGGCGAGGCTGTCCCAATCCAGTCGACCCTGAGCATCGAAGGGGGTGACCAGCGCCACCATACTGCCCGCAATCATGCAACCGCTCCTGCCGGAAAAAGAAAGCCGTAATGGTACTGGGGCCACCTGCCTTGCACAAGCTGAGCGCGGCGTCCGGCGCATACCGGACATTCCCCTTGCGGCCGCTTTTCGCTACCCTTTCCCCTTTGTCGACGCGGCCCCTTCGGTCGCCCATCCCAGGAAAGCTGCATGTCCGCCTCCCACCCCCGTGAACAATTCCTCCTGATCAGTGCCCTGGGGCCCAACCCCATGGAGCTGACCAGCGTGCTCTGCCGCACCTGCATCGACAACCGCTGCTCGGTCATCAGCAGCCGCCTGACCCGCCACGGCGAGTTCAGCGCGCTTGTTCTGCAGGTCTCCGGCAGCTGGGACGCCCTGGCCCGCCTGGAAGGCGGCCTGCCGGCGCTGGCCAAGCGCCATGGATTCACCCTCAGCGTGACCCGCAGCAACGCCCACGTGACCCGCGCCCAGGCCCTGCCCTACGTGGCCTATGTCAGCGCGGTGTACCGCCCGGACATCCTCAACGAGCTGTGCCAGTTCTTCATCGACCACAACATCGAGCTGGAGAACCTGACCTGCGACACCTACCAGGCGCCGCACACCAACACCAGCATGCTCAACGCCACCATCACCGTGACGTTGCCGGCCGGCACCCAGATCAGCTGGCTGCGCGACCAGTTCCTCGACTTCGCCGATGCACTGAACCTCGACGCGCTGATCGAACCCTGGCGCCCGCAGCACCCGTAAGGAGAAGCACCGCATGGCCGTTGAACTCAACAAACCCGTCGCCGACTTCCAAGCTGCTGCCACCAGTGGCCAGCAGGTGCAACTCTCGGCGCTGAAGGGCCAGCAGGTAGTGCTGTACTTCTATCCCAAGGACAGCACCCCCGGCTGCACCACCGAAGGCCAGGGCTTCCGCGACCAGATCGAGGCCTTCGCCAAGGCCAACACGGTGATCTTCGGCGTCTCCCGCGACGGCCTGAAGTCCCACGAGAACTTCAAGGCCAAGCAGTGCTTCCCCTTCGAACTGATCAGCGACAAGGATGAGGCGCTCTGCCAGCTGTTCGACGTGATCAAGCTGAAGAAGCTCTACGGCAAGGAATACATGGGCGTCGACCGCAGCACCTTCCTGATCGACGCCAAGGGCGTGTTGCGTCACGAGTGGCGCGGGGTCAAGGTGCCCGGCCACGTCGATGCCGTGCTCGCCGCCGCGCAGGAACTGGCCAAGGCCTGATCTTCCGCCGCACCATGAAAAAGGCCGCTTTCCAGCGGCCTTTTCCGTTTACATCAGCGGGCTGACCTGCGGCTGCAGCTCCGGCTGCTTCGGCCAGGCGTCCAGCACCGCCTTCACCAGGGTCGCCAGGGGGATGGCGAAGAACACGCCCCAGAAGCCCCACAAGCCGCCGAACAGCAGCACCGCGCAAATGATCGCCACCGGGTGCAGGTTCACCGCCTCGGAGAACAGCAGCGGCACCAGCACGTTGCCGTCCAGCGCCTGGATCACCGCGTGGGCCACCATCAGGTAGATGAACTGGTCGCCCCAGCCCCACTGGAACAACCCGATCAGCGCCACCGGCACGGTCACCACCAGCGCGCCTATATAAGGCACCACCACCGACAGGCCCACCAGCAGGGCCAGCAGCGCGGCGTAGTTCAGGCCGAGCACGACAAAGGCGACGTAGCTGGCGGCGCCGGTAATGACGATCTCGATGACCTTGCCGCGGATGTAGTTGGCGATCTGCTTGTCCATCTCCACCCAGACCTGCTTCATCAGCCCGCGCTCGCGCGGCAGGTAGCGACGGAACCAGAGCTGGAAGCGCCGGCGGTCCTTGAGGAAGAAGAACACCAGGATCGGCACCAGCACCAGGTAGATCATGGCGTTGACCAGGATCGGCAGGCCCGAGAGGGAGAAGGTCAGCGCCCACTGGCCGAGCTGGCCCAACTCGCTGCGCGCCGTTTCTATCACCTTGAGCACCTGCTCCTCGTTGACCATCTCCGGGTAGCGCTCGGGCAGCATCAGCAGCACCGACTGCCACTCGCCGAGCATGCGCGGCATCTCGTTGACGAGGGTGAACAGCTGCTTCCAGATCAGCGGCACCAGCACCAGCAGGAACAACCCGAGCATTCCCAGGAAGAGCGCGTAGACCAGCCACAGAGCGAACAGCCTGGGCACCCGCAGGCGTTCCAGCTGACCCTGCAGGCCCTTGATCAGGAAGGCCACGACCATGGCCGCGAGCACCGGCGCAAGCATGCTGCCGAAGGCCAGGACGACGGTGAAACCAAGCGCCAGGATGACTGCCAGCACCACCGCTTCCTCGTCGGAAAAGTAGCGCTGCATCCAGCCTTGTAGAACTTTGAGCATCGGGAGTCCTGCGAAATGGAAACGCCCGGGCGCGGGCCCGGGCGGGGTTACTTCTTGCGCAGCCAGTAGCGGTACTGGCCCTGGTCGGCCTCTTCGCGCAGCAGCTGGTGCCCGGCAAGTTCGGCGAAGGCGCGGAAGTCGCGCTGCGAACCGGCGTCGGTGGCGATGACCTTGAGCACCTGACCGCTGGCCAGGCGATTGAGTTCCAGCTTGGCCTTGAGCAGCGGCAGGGGACAATTCAGACCGCTGGCATCCAGCTCGGCGTCACAATGAATATCGGCTGGCATGTCGTGGTCTCCGGGCAAGGCGCCCAAGAATACCGAATCCGTTGGAAAACTGCCCGGCTCGCGCGCACTCGCGTGACCTTAAGCAAACCTTCAGCCCCGAGGCCTAGAAAGGAAGCCGGATCGCTTCCAGCCCCGCCGCGACGCCCCGCCATAACCTAGGCAGTGGCGACAGCCTGCGGCTAAAGTAGTGCCTTTCCCGGAACGAGCCTCATGTACATGAAAGTACTGCGCCCTGCCCTGCTGTCGCTTGCCTGCCTGCTGGCCATGCCCACCGTGGCGGACGACCTGCCGTCCCTGGGCGATTCCAGCTCGTCCATCGTTTCCCAGGAGCAGGAGTTCCAGCTCGGTCGCGCCTGGCTGAGCATGCTGCGCAACCAGGTCGACTCGATCAACGACCCGCAGATCAAGGATTTCGTCGAATCCAGCGTCTATCGCCTGGCCGAAACCAGCGACCTGCAGGACCACCGCCTGGCTTTCATCCTCATCAAGGACCCGCAGATCAACGCCTTCGCCGCACCCGGCGGAGTCATCGGGGTGAACGGCGGCCTGTTCCTCTATGCGCAAACCGAAGGCGAGTACGCCGCGGTACTGGCGCACGAACTGGGTCACCTGATCCAGCGCCACTTCGCCCGCGGCCTGGAAGCGCAGAAACAGATGCAGTTGCCGGTAATGGCAGCGATGCTCGCCGGTATCGTCGCGGCCGCCGCCGGCGCCGGCGATGCCGGCATCGCCACCATCGCCTCGACCCAGGCGGCGGCGATCCAGAACCAGCTGCGCTTCTCCCGGCAGAACGAGCAGGAGGCCGACCGCGTTGGCGTGGTCAACATGGTTCGCGCCGGCTACGATCCGCGCTCCATGCCGACCATGTTCGAGCGCCTGGCGCGGCAGTACCGCTACGACGCCAAGCCGCCGGAATTCCTCCTCACCCACCCGGTCACCGACTCGCGTATCGCCGACACCCGAAATCGTGCCGAGCAATACCCGTCGAGCGGCAAGGAAGACAGCCTGCGCTACCAGTTGATGCGCGCCCGCGTGCAGCTGATCTTCGAGGAAATGCCCGGCATGGCCGGCAAGCGCTTCCGCGCCATGCTCGACGACAATCCCAAGCTCGATGCCGCGCGCTACGGCCTGGCGCTGTCGCAGACCCGCATCGGCCAGCTCAACGAAGCTCGCGCCACCCTGCAACCGCTGCTGGCCAAGGCGCCCAATGAACTGGCCTACAACCTCGCCCAGGTCGACCTGGACATCACCGCGAACAAGCTGAACGACGCCCTCTCCCGCGTGCAGCGCCTGCTGGGCCAGTACCCCGACAGCTACCCGCTGATCCAGGCCCAGACCGACGTGCTGATGAAGCTCAACCGCGCGGCCGACGCCGAGAAGATCCTGATCAAGCTGACCCAGGCCCGCCCGCTCGACCCGGACGTCTGGAGCCGCCTGGCCGACGCCCGCACCATCGACGGCAACGCCATCGGCGTGCACCAGGCGCGCGCCGAGTACCTGGCGCTGACCGGCGACTACCCTTCGGCCATCGAGCAGCTGGACTTCGCCAAGCGCCGCGCCGGCGGCAACTTCACCCTGGCCGCCAAGCTGGATGCTCGCCAGCAGGAATTCCGCGACCAGGAGAAGATCCTCAAGGAAATGATGCGCGGCTAAGCACGGCTCAATGAAAAAGGCGCTGCCGGGCTATCCGGCGGCGCCTTTTTTCATGGTTTCAGCCCAGTGCCGGCAGCGCCCAGTCGATTGGCGCCTTGCCGTGCTGTTCGAGGAACTTGTTGGTGCGGCTGAAATGGCCGTTGCCGAGGAACCCGCGGTAGGCCGAAAGCGGCGACGGATGCGCCGACTTGAGGATCAGGTGCTTCTGCGCGTCGATGAACTTCTGCTTGCCTTGCGCATGCGAGCCCCAGAGCAGGAACACCAGCCCGTCGCACCGTTCGCTGACCACCTGGATCACCCGATCGGTGAATTGCTGCCAGCCGGCATTGGCGTGCGAGCCGGCGCGCGCCTGCTCGACCGTCAGCGAGGTGTTGAGCAGCAGCACGCCCTGCTCGGCCCAGTGCTGCAGGTAGCCGTGCGCGGGGATGGGGATGTTCAGGTCGCGCTGCAGCTCCTTATAGATGTTCTGCAACGACGGCGGCGTCGGCACGCCCGGCTGCACCGAAAAGCACAGCCCGTGGGCCTGGCCCGGTCCGTGGTAAGGGTCCTGGCCGATGATCACCACCTTGATCCGGTCCAGCGGCGTCGAGTTGAGCGCGTTGAAGATCAGCGGCCCCGGCGGGTAGATCACCTTGCCGGCGGCTTTCTCACTGCGTAGGAATTCGCTCAGCTCATGCATATAGGGCTTGTCGAATTCGTCGCGCAGGGCTTCCTTCCAGCTTGCTTCCAGTTTGATACGATCGTCGCTCTCGGTCATGGGACACCTGATGAAACATGGCCGGCGCACCCTAGAAAAGCCCGACCCCCTTGTCAATCCGGCAGGCCGACATGGAAAACGCGGAAAACCCGCCCAAGCCGATGAGCGCCGAAGCCATGCGCTTCGCGCTATACAACCGTTTCCTGAAAGGCGAGGCGAAGATCCCGCAGATGCCCGAGGCCTATCTTCGCGTGCGCCGCCTGCTGGCCGACCCGAAAGCCTCGCTGGAGCAACTGGCGCAGACGATCAAGGCCGACCCGCCGCTGGCCGCCTACCTCATGCAGTTCGCCGACAGCCCGCTGCTGCGCGGCACCCGCCCCGGCGCGCCGCTGCGTGACGTTTTGGCGCGCCTGGGCATCCGCCGCCTGGGCAGCCTCGTAACCGGCTTCGCCATACGCAACCTC
Source organism: Pseudomonas knackmussii B13 (assembly GCF_000689415.1). Lineage (NCBI taxonomy): Bacteria > Pseudomonadati > Pseudomonadota > Gammaproteobacteria > Pseudomonadales > Pseudomonadaceae > Pseudomonas > Pseudomonas knackmussii. The sequence continues at coordinate 4,387,661 of NZ_HG322950.1, forward strand.
TACATCGGCAAGGAGTCGGCCCTGCAGCAGGTGTTCCGCGCCCGCTGGCGAGCCGCCCTCGAACGCGCCGCCTACAGCGCGGCGCTGGCACAGCGCTGCGAGCGCGTGGAGATCGACGAAGCCCTGCTTGGCGGCCTGCTGCAGGACGTCGGCAGCCTGCCGCTGCTCGCCGAACTGGAGCGCTGGCCGCAGCAGTCGCGCGAGCAGGATTCGCTGAATCAGCTGTGCGAGTGGCTGTCCGGCGACATAGGCGTGGTCATCATGACCGTCTGGAAGCTGCCCACCAACCTGATCGAATGCGCCCGCCAGCGCACCTGCTGGAGCCGCGAAACGACCGGTGAGATCGACCTGGCCGACCTGGTGCAGATCGCCCACCACCTGCGCAACCCGCAGCTGGCCGACGACGCCCTGGCGAAATTGCCGGCCTTCGCCCGCCTGCGCAGCCTCTGCCCCGCGCTGCCGACCTCGATGGAGCGCCTGCGCGAAGAGCTGGCCGGCGACTTCCAGGGCTGGCGCCAACTGCTCGGCAACCGCTGATCAGCCCTGGTGCAGCGCCCGGTAGTGACTGGGCGCCATGCCCACCACGCGCTTGAACAACCGCGAAAAGTAGTAGGCATCGGCATAGCCGAGCTGCTCGGCGACCTGGCGCACTTCCAGATGCCCCTGGTCGAGCAGGCGGCAGGCATGGGTCATCTTCAAGCGGATGAAATCCTGGATCGGCGCCTGGCCGGTCAGCGCCCGGTAGGTCTTGGCGAAATGGAAACGCGACAAGTGGAACTGCGCAGCCAGCTCGTCGAGGTTGAGCGTCGAATCCAGGTGCTCGCGCATCAGCGCCTGTACCGCTTCGATATCCAGCACCCCGCCTGACTTCAGTCGCGCCCGCACCGGGCGCAGCGCCAGGGACGTGAGCAGGCTTTGCAACAGATGCGCGGCGTGGATGAAGTGCGGCAGGCTCAAGCCCTGGCGACGCAGCGCCAGCAAGGCGTCGAACTCCCCGCGCAGGCGCGGCTGCACGCCGATGCGCAGGCGCGGCGACTTGCCCAGCGGCCGCAGGAACTCCTCGGCCAGCCCGCCTTCCAGGTGTACCCAGAAGATCGACCAGGGCCGCTCGGCGGAAGCGCCATAGGCGTGCGCCTGGCCCTTCGGCAACACCAGCAGGTCGCCAGCCATGACATCGAATCGTCCATCCCCGATCTCCAGCCAACCCTCCCCCGCGCTGCAGTAGATCAGCAGGTGATCGTCAGGGACCTGGCGCTGCATGAGGTGCCCGGACGCCGCCGGGTAGTAGCCCAGGGCGAGCGGATAGCAGGCCTGACCGAGCGGGTGACGGGCCAACGCGCGGCGCAGGCGCGGCGGCGTGATGAAACGGACGCCCTGCTGCGGCAGGGGCCAGGTGGACAGGAGCGGACTGCCGGACATCGCGATCACGACCTCGATAATGCATTGCTCAACACCAAGATCGTCCATCCCGCGAGCAAGATCGTCAATCCACAGCGCCCCCCGGCTCGCGCTATAACCGCAGCAGGCTGTCCCATTTCACAAGAACAAACCGAGGAAGCGCCCCCATGGATTTCGATCTCAGCGAAGAACAGCGCCTGCTGGTGGAAAGCGCCCGCGCCTTCGCCTCTCGCGAACTCGCCCCGCACGCGGCGGACTGGGACCGCGAGCACCACTTCCCGGTAGAGGTGATTCGCCGCGCCGCCGAGCAGGGCTACCTGGGCCTGTACATCGCCGAGGACGACGGCGGCCTGGGCCTGTCGCGGCTCTCCGCCTCGCTGATCTTCGAGCAACTGGCTGCCGGCTGCGTCGCCACCACCGCCTACATGACCATCCACAACATGGCTACCTGGATGCTCGCCTCCTTCGGTGACGCGGCGCTCAAGGAACAGTGGCTGCCCGGCCTGATCGGCGGCGAGCTGCTCGCTTCTTATTGCCTCACCGAACCGGACGCCGGCTCCGACGCCGCGCACCTACGCACCCGCGCTCGCCGCGACGGCGAGGAGTACGTGCTGGACGGCGCCAAGACCTTCATCTCCGGCGCCGGCTCCACCGACGTGCTGATCGTCATGGCGCGCACCGGCGAGGACGGCGCCAAGGGCATTTCCTGCTTCCTGGTGCCGGCCAATGCCGAAGGCGTCCGCTACGGCCGCAACGAAGACAAGATGGGCTGGAAGGCCCAGCCGACCCGTACCATCACCTTCGAGGGCGTGCGTATCCCGGCGGGCAACCGCATCGGCCCGGAAGGCCATGGCTTCGTCTACGCCATGAAGGGCCTGGACGGCGGCCGCCTGAACATTGCCAGCTGCTCCCTCGGCGCGGCACAAGCGGCGCTGGAGCAATCGCTGCGCTACGTCGAGGAGCGCAAGCAGTTCGGCAAGGCCCTGGCCGAGTTCCAGGCCCTGCAGTTCAAGCTCGCCGACATGCTCACCGATCTCACCGCCAGCCGGCAGATGGTGCGCCTGGCCGCGCACAAGCTGGACCACAAGGACGGCGAGGCCACGCTCTTCTGCGCCATGGCCAAGCGTTTCGCCACCGACCGCTGCTTCGCCCTGTGCAACGAGGCGCTGCAACTGCACGGCGGCTACGGCTACCTCAACGACTACCCGCTGGAGCGCTGGGTGCGCGACAGCCGCGTGCACCAGATCCTCGAAGGCACCAACGAGATCATGCGGGTGATAGTCGCCCGCCGCCTGCTCGACCAGGGCGGGATGCTGGATCGCCTGCTGTAACGCTTCCACAGGAAAAAACGCCCACCGCACGGGCGCCAACTGAACAGATCGGACATGGACGCGCGCAACCGCGCCCGCCTAGAGTCCAACGACATACGCCCGCCGAGCGCGGCCATCGATAAGGAGAACGCCATGAGCACCGCCGTCGAACCCTACAAGCCCGGCCTCTTCGACCTGACCCACAAGCTCACCGTGGAGAAGCACGGCCACACCGCGCTGATCACCATCAACCATCCGCCGGCCAACACCTGGGACCGCGACTCGCTGATCGGCCTGCGCCAGCTGGTCGAACACCTGAATCGCGACGACGACATCTACGCCCTGGTGATCACCGGCCAGGGGCCGAAGTTCTTCTCCGCCGGCGCCGATCTGAACATGTTCGCCGATGGCGACAAGGCCCGCGCCCGCGAGATGGCGCGCCGCTTCGGCGAAGCCTTCGAGGCCCTGCGCGATTTCCGTGGCGTGTCCATCGCCGCGATTAACGGCTACGCCATGGGCGGCGGCCTGGAATGCGCCCTGGCCTGCGACATCCGCATCGCCGAGCGCCACGCGCAGATGGCCCTGCCGGAAGCCGCGGTGGGCCTGCTGCCCTGCGCCGGCGGCACCCAGGCGCTGGCCTGGCTGGTCGGCGAAGGCTGGGCCAAGCGCATGATCCTCTGCGGCGAGCGCATAGACGCCGATACCGCGCAACGCATCGGCTTGGTCGAGCAGGTGGTGGACAGCGGCGAGGCCCGCGGTACCGCCCTGCTGCTGGCGTCCAAGGTGGCGCGGCAGAGCCCGGTGGCCGTGCGCACCATCAAGCCGCTGATCCAGGGCGCCCGCGAGCGTGGGCCGAACACCTGGCTGAGCGAGGAGCGCGAGCGCTTCGTCGACCTGTTCGACGCCGACGACACCCGCGAGGGCGTCAACGCCTTCCTCGAGAAGCGCGAGCCGAACTGGCGCAACAAATAAGGAAAGGGCCATGAACGTACTCTTCGAGGAACGCTCCGGACTGCACGGCTACCGCATCGGCATCGCCACCCTCGACGCGGAAAAGAGCCTCAACGCCCTCAGCCTGCCGATGATCGAGGCCCTGGCCCAGCGCCTGAAGCTGTGGCGCGAGGACCCGCACATCGCCTGCGTGCTGCTTCGCGGCGCGGGCGCCAAGGCGTTCTGTGCCGGCGGCGACGTGCGCAAGCTGGTCGATGCCTGCCGCGAACACCCCGGCGAGGTGCCTGAACTCGCGCGGCGCTTCTTCGCCGACGAATACCGCCTCGACCACCTCATCCACACCTTCGGCAAGCCGCTGATCTGCTGGGCCCACGGCTACGTGATGGGCGGCGGCATGGGCCTGATGCAGGGCGCCGGCATGCGCATCGTCACCCCGTCCAGCCGCCTGGCCATGCCGGAAATCAGCATCGGCCTGTACCCGGACGTCGGCGCCAGCTGGTTCCTCGCCCGCCTGCCGGGTCGCCTGGGCCTGTTCCTCGGCCTGGGCGCGACCCAGCTGAACGCCCGCGACGCCCTGGACCTCGACCTCGCCGACCGCTTCCTCCTCGACAACCAGCAGGACGCCCTGCTCGCCGGACTGGTGCAACTGAACTGGCGCGAGCAGCCGGAAGTGCAACTGCACAGCCTGCTGCGCGCCCTGGAGCACGAAGCCCGGGGCGAACTGCCCGAGGCCCAGCTGCTGCCGCGCCGCGAACGGCTCGACGCGCTGCTCGACGTGGCCGACGCCGCCGACGCCTGGCAGGCCCTGGCCGCCAAGCAGAACGACGCCGACCTGCTGCTGGCGAAGGCCGCCCGGACCATGGCCAGCGGCTGTCCGCTGACTGCCCGGCTGGTCTGGGAACAGATCCGTCGCGCCCGCCATTCGTCGCTCGCCGAGGTGTTCCGCATGGAATACGCGATGAGCCTGAACTGCTGCCGCCATCCGGAGTTCGCCGAAGGCGTGCGCGCGCGCCTGATCGACAAGGACAACGCGCCGCACTGGCACTGGCCGGATATCGCTGCCATACCTGAGGCAGTGGTGGACGCGCATTTCGAGGCGACCTGGGAGGGCGCGCACCCGCTGGCGGATCTCTGATCCCCCCGCCCTTCCCGATCGGCTATCTGCTGGGTCCCCGCCCTCGCGGGGAAGACGGGTATGGGCACCACGCCCGTCCCCGTCACTCCCGCGAACGCGGGAGCCCAGTAGGCGGCATCGACGCGTTCGCCCTGGCAACCAGAGGAGAACGCGGATGAAACAGATAGCCTTCATCGGCCTCGGCCACATGGGCGCGCCCATGGCCGCCAACCTGCTCAAGGCCGGTTACCTGCTGCGGGTCTTCGACCTGGTGCAGAGCGCCATGGACGGCCTGGTGCCACTTGGCGCCAACGCCACGCGCAGCGCCCACGACGCGGTGGACGGCGCCGACGTGGTGATCACCATGCTGCCGGCCAGCCACCATGTCGAAGGGCTCTACCTCGGCGAAGAAGGCCTGCTCCGGCACATCACCCCCGGCACCCTGGTCCTCGAATGCTCGACCATCGCCCCGGCCTCGGCGCGCAAGGTGCACAAGGCCGCTGCCGAACTGCGCATCCCGATGCTCGACGCGCCGGTGTCCGGCGGCGTCGGTGGTGCCATCGCCGGCACCCTGACCTTCATGGTCGGCGGCGATGCCGACGTGCTCGAACAAGCGAAACCGGTGTTCTCCGCCATGGGCCGCAACATCTTCCATGCCGGTTCCGACGGCGCCGGCCAGGTCGCCAAGGTGTGCAACAACCAACTGCTCGCCGTGCTGATGATCGGCACCGCCGAATCTCTCGCGCTGGGTGTCGCCAACGGTCTCGATCCGCGCGTGCTGTCCGAGATCATGCGCCGCAGCTCCGGCGGCAACTGGGCCCTGGAGGTCTACAACCCCTGGCCGGGAGTGATGGAGAATGCCCCGGCCACGCGCGGCTACGAAGGCGGTTTCCTCACCGCGCTTATGGTCAAGGACCTGGGCCTGGCCCAGGAAGCCGCGCTGGTCAGCGGCAACAGCACGCCCATGGGCAGCCTGGCCACCAGCCTGTATCGCCTGCTGCTGCGCCAGGGCTTCGGCGACAAGGACTTCTCGGTGGTGCAGAAGCTCTTCGATCACTGAACACAGACACATCGGAGAGCATGGAGATGCCCGGCTTCCTGCACCGTTTCCGCTTTCGCCTGCTGTTCTTCAGCAGCGTCTTCATGTTGCTGGTGCTCGGCTTCCCGCAACCGCCGCTGGCGCTGGACCAGATCGCGCTGCTGACGCTGGTGCTAAGCGGTATCAACAGCCTGCCGCAACGTCGCGGCTGGATTATCCTGGCGGCGCTGTTCGGTAGCGCGTGCGTCGTTTTCTCGCTGCTCGCCGAGCTCAATGGGCATTCACCGTACTTCGACCGCACGCCGCCGTTGCTGGCCTTCTATGCCGTCCTGCTCGTCACGCTGTTCCGCCGTGTAGCCCGCGAACGCCCGGTGACCGGCGAACTGCTCTACGGATTGAGCGCACTCTACCTGCAGCTGGCCCTGGCCTATGCCCTGCTCTACGCCTTGATCCAGCGCTACCTGCCCGGCGGATTCGGCCCACCGGGCAGCGAACTGCACCTGGACAGCTTCGTTTATTTCAGCCTGATCACCCTCACCACCGTCGGCTACGGCGACATCCAGCCGCTGCTGCCGATCACCCGCCTACTGGCGACCAGCGAAGCCGTCCTGGGTGTGCTGTTCATCTCCGTGGCGGTGGCTCGGGGCCTGTCGCTGATCAATGAGCCAACCGATTGATTGTGAAGCCCAGCTAATGAGTGCATGGCTGTTCCAGTGGTTTTTCCACGCCCCGCACCAGCCGATCATGGGCGCCTTTCCCGCCGCAATCGCGGCCCAGACAAAGGAGATGCCCCATGAAAATCGCCCTGATCGGCGCCACCGGCCACGTCGGCCATTATTTCCTGGAAGAAGCCCTGCGCCGTGGTCATGCGGTGACCGCACTGGTGCGCGACCCGGCGAAGCTGGCCGGCCGCGATGGCGTCAGCGCAGTCCAGGCGGATGTCTACGACGCCGCACAGGTGGCCAAGGCGGTGGCCGGACATGACGTGGTGATCAGCGCCTTCAACGCCGGCTGGGGCAACCCGGACATCCGCAACGCCCACGCCAATGGCAGCCGCGCCATCCTCGAAGGCACCAAGGCGGCCGGGGTGAAGCGACTGCTGGTGCTCGGCGGCGCCGGCAGCCTGGAGATCGCGCCCGGTCAACGCCTGGTGGACAGCCCGGAATTCCCCGAGCAGTGGAAACAGGGCGCCCTCGGCGCCGCCGATGCCCTCGACCAACTGTGCGGCGAGAAAGACCTGGACTGGGCCTTCCTCAGCCCGGCCATGCTCCTCGAAGGCGAAACCCGCACCGGCAGCTTCCGCATCGGCGGCGACCAGGTGCTGTTCGATGCCAAGGGCGAAAGCCGCATCTCGCTGCCCGACCTCGCCGTCGCCATGCTCGACGAGGCGGAGAAACCGGCGCATCACCAGCAGCGGTTCACCGTGGCTTATTGAAACGACAAGGCGCATAACCCCCTCGGGGGTTATGCGCCCTGCGTCCTGCGGCAGCCTGCTCTTGTAGGAGCGAGCTTGCTCGCGAACAAGCCCTGTGCCGCAGCCGTTCGCGAGCAAGCTCGCTCCTACGAAAAGCGCCGTTTCCGTTACCCCTCCCGCTTCGCCGGCGTGGCGATGTCGAACCAGAAGTCGAAGTCGTCCAGCATGCCGAACAGCTTGGGCAGCAGCAGCGGGTTGCCCGAGCTCTTCAGTTTGCCCTCGGCGATCAGCACCACCGGGTTGACCTGCTTGAGCAGCAAGCGGTTGAGGTCGACGCGGTCGATGGTCACCGTCTGCCCGGCCTTGTCGCTCTGCACGCCCTGGATGTTGTTCAGGTGCGAGTTCTTCAGCTCCAGCAGGTATTGCTGCTTGAGATCCGGCAGCACCAGGTTGATGGCGAAATCCTCGCCCTCGGCCTTGCCGGCGTTCAGGCGCACGCCCAGGTAGTCGAACAGCAGGCCGGTATCCATCGCCGCCAGGGCGTCGGAACTGGAGGTCTTAAGCGATGGCAGGTTGCGCGGCACGCCGTGGCGCAGTTCGTCGGCGGCGGCCAGGTAGCTGTTGCGCCAGCCGGCGTTCTCCGACTGGTAGCCGAGCTGCTCCAGGGCGTCGGCCTGCAGGCGGCGGGCGGCCTGGTTGTCCGGCTCGGCGAAGACCAGCTTGTTGACCACCTCCACCACCCAGCGGTACTCGCCCTGGTCGAAGGATTTCTGCGCCATCTGCAGCAGGTGCTCCGCGCCGCCCATGAACTCCACGTATTTCTTCGCCGAATCCTCCGGCGCCAGCGGGTTGAGCGTCGCCGGGTTGCCGTCGTAGTAGCCCAGGTACTTGTTCACCACCGCGCGCACGTTGTGGCTGACCGAGCCGTGGTAGCCGCGGTTGAACCATTCGTTGGCCAGTTCCGGCGGCAACTGGAAGCGCTCGTGGATCTGGTTGATGGTCACGCCCTGGTTGGCCAGGTGCAGGCTCTGGTCGTTGAGGTAGCCGTACAGGTCGCGCTCCTTCTCCAGGGTACGAACGATGTCGTCGTGCCCCCAGCGCGGCCAGTTGTGCACGGCCAGCATCACTTCGGCCTGGTCGCCATAGCGGTGCAGCGCGGCGTTGATGTACTTGCTCCAGCCCAGCGCATCGCGGGTCTCGGCACCGCGCAGGGTGTAGAGGTTGTGCAGGGTCGCGGTGACGTTCTCGGCCATCATCAGGGCCTTCTGCTGCGGCATCCAGATGTTCATCTCCGCCGGCGATTCGGTACCCGGGGTGTTCTGGAAGGCGAAGGTCACGCCGTCGATGTCCAACTGCTCGTCGTCGCGTTCGATCACCCTGGTCGGCGCGATCAGGGACATGGGGCCGTGGGCGACGTTCTTGCCGATGGCCATGTCCACCAGGCCCGTCGGCCCGTGTGGCAATTCCGTGCCGTACTGGTAGGTGGCGCGGCGCAGCATGGCGTTGCCGGCCAGCACGTTTTCCTTGATCGCCGCCTCCATGAAGCCCTTGGGCGCGATGATCTGCACCTCGCCCTTGTCCACCTGTTCCTGGCTGACCAGCCCCTTCACCCCGCCGAAATGGTCGACGTGGGCGTGGCTGTAGATGATCGCCTTGATCGGCTTCTGCCCTAGCTCCTGGCTGACGAGCGCATAGGCGGCCTTCGAGGTGGCCGGGGTGGTCAGGGTGTCGATGACGATCCAGCCGGTCTTGCCTTCGATGAAGGTGGTGTTGGCGAGGTCGAAGCCACGTACCTGGTAGACACCGTCGGTGACCTTGTACAGGCCGTACTTGAGGTTGAGCAGGGCCTGGCGCTGCAGGCTCGGGTTGATGCTGTCGAAGTCCTTGCCGGCATTGAGGAAGTCGAAGCCGCCGAGGGTCCAGGCCACGCTGCCGTCTTCGTTCTTGATCTCCAGCGCCGGCGGGCGCTTGATCAGGCCCTTCTCGACCCGCTCGAAGTCGGCGCGGTCGCTGAACGGGAGCGACTCGCGGACCTTCTGCTGCGCGGCGATGGTGAAGGTGCTCGGCGCCTTGGGCGCATCGGCGGGATCGTCGGCGGCGAGCAGCAGGGGAGACAGGCCGGCCAGGAGGACGGCGGCGGACAGACGCATCATGCGAAGGAACTCCGGTTTTTGTTATGGGAATGCCTGGCACTATGCCGCCGCGAGGATCAATAATTCCAATGCATTCCTTTATCTACTTCAATGCAGTATGCGCATGACCGACCTTCGCCAGCTCCGCCACTTCGTCGCCCTCGCCGAATACGGTCACTTCGCCCGCGCCGCCGAGGCAGTAAACCTTAGTCAACCCGCGCTTTCGCGCAGCATCCAGGCGCTGGAAAGCCAGCTCGACTGCCGTCTGCTCGACCGCAATCCGCGCGGCATCACCCTCACCGCCCATGGCCGACTGGTGCTGGAACATGCCCGCCGCCTGCTCGCCGGCAGCCGCGCACTGGACAACGCGGTGCGCCAGCTGGGCGAAATGGGCGCCGGCGAGCTGCGCCTGGGCTCGGGCCCCTTCCCCGCCGCGCGCCTGATGCCGCAGGTGCTGGCCGCGTTCAGCCGGGCGCACCCGAAGGTCAGCCTGGTGCTGTCGATCGAGAACTGGGGCGAGCTGCACCAGCGGCTGCTCGACGATGAGCTGGAACTCTTCGTCGCCGACTGCCGCGAACTCATGGACGATCCTCGCCTCGACATCCTTCCGCTACGCGAGCACGACAGCCTGCTGTTCTGCCGCCCCGGCCATCCGCTGTTGAGCGAGGCGGAGCCCGGCATCGAGCGCCTGCTCGACTTCCCCCTGGCCGGCCCGCGCCTGCCGCGCGACGCTCATCACCGTCTGGTGCAGACGCTCGGCCGCGAGCAGCCGCTGGACGTGCAATGCGACGACGTACTGATGCTCAAGGAACTGGTGCGCGGCAGCGACATGCTCTGCCTGGCGGTGGCCGACGTGGTCGCCGCCGACATCGCCAGCGGACGCCTGGCTGCGCTGCATTGGCCGCGCCTGGCCGGCGACGCCACGCTGCGCCGCTCTGCCTACGGCCTGGTGCGCCATGCCAGCCGCAGCCTGTCGCCGGCGGCTGGGGGCCTCCTCGAATTGCTGCTGGAGACCGAAGGCCATCCGGTCGAAGACGGCAAGCGAAAAAGCTGACGGCACCCGAAGGTGCCGTCAGTCAGCGCGATCAACGCCGCCAGTCGCGGTCGTAGCGATCGTGGTCATATCGATCGTGATCGTAGTAATGAGCCGGCGGGCCGTAGTAGCGCGGCCCGCGCCAGCCGTGATCGTGTTCGTAGACCACGCAGCCGGACAACGGCAGGAACAACAGCAAGGCAATGAACAAGCGACGCACGGCTAACTCCTGATCTGGGCAAGTCCGCTTCGCGAAAGCGCGTAGCAGCGACTTGATAGATCAGACCGAGCGCCTTGCAGCGAGTGCCACAGCCTCAGGTAAAGCTTTTGTAAATCATCGATTTACGGACGCATGGCGGGCAGATGCAGGACGCCGAAGAGCAGCACCTGCAGGCGCTCCAGCCAGGGCTGCGGGCGCTGTTTCAGGCGTTTGCCGAACAGCAGCACCTCGCCGGCATGCACCACCAGCAGCACGCCGGCCAGCAGCAACAGCGGCCGATGCAGCTCGCCGAACGGGTAGACCAGGTTGACCGCGGCGGCCAGCCAGAACATGGCCAGCGCGCCCTTGGCGAAGGACAGCAGGTGCGACATGGGGACGACTCCGATGGGGATTGGTCGCCGCAGTCTGCCGTGAGGCCAGGGCGCCTCGACACCGACTTTCGACTGGCGCGCACCAGGATGTGGCGACGTGCTGCATGGCGGGGCACGCCGACACCGCGCGCGCGCCGCCGGAAGTGGCGCGGCCGCTCTGCCACGGGAGCGCCGCGTAGTTGGCACGCCTATCGCTTAGGGATCGATGTGCAGGAGTCACCCGCCATGCGGGTTCGCGGCACCACAATTCGAAATGGATGGCTAGGGTTCCGGCTCGCGTTGCGGGCGTCTGGTCCGAGAGCCATCGACCTCCAGCGAGGTTACACGGCGGGACAAAAGCCCGGGAGAAGAGCGCGACGCCACCGCCGCCCGACTCCCGCCTGCCCGACAACCGACCTGGAGGTTCCCATGCGCAAGTCCCGCCTCACCGCCCTGCTGGCCGCCGCCCTGGCCGCCGTCAGCCTCTCCGCCTCCGCCGCGAGCAAGAACAGCTTCAACCTCTGCTGGACCATCTACGCCGGCTGGATGCCCTGGGAATACGCCGCCAGCCACGGCATCGTCGACAAGTGGGCGAAGAAGTACGGCATCGACATCAAGATCACCCAGCTCAACGACTACATCGAGTCGATCAACCAGTACACCGCCGGCCAGTTCGACGGCTGCACCATGACCAACATGGACGCCCTGACCATCCCCGCCGCCGGCGGCGTCGACTCCACCGCGCTGATCGTCAGCGACTTCTCCAACGGCAACGACGGGATCGTCCTCAAGGGCGAAGGCAAGACCCTCGCCGACCTCAAGGGCATGAAGGTCAACCTGGTCGAGCTGTCGGTCTCCCACTACCTGCTCGCCCGCGCCCTGGAGACCGCCAAGCTCGCCGAGAAGGACGTGAAGACCGTCAACACGTCCGACGCCGACATCGCCGCCGCCTTCAACACCGACGAGGTGCAGGCGGTGACCACCTGGAACCCGATGCTCGCCGAAGCCCGCGCCAAGCCCGGCACCACCGAGGTGTTCGACTCCAGCAAGGTGCCCGGCGAGATCATGGACATGATGGTGGTCAACAGCCAGACGCTGAAGGACAACCCCGCCCTGGGCAAGGCGCTGACCGGCGCCTGGTTCGAGACCGTGGCCCTGATGAAGGCCGACAACGCGCAGAGCAAGGAAGCCCTGGAACACATGGCCAAGGCCTCCGGCACCGACCTCGCCGGCTACCAGTCGCAGCTCGCCACCACCAAGCTCTTCGCCACCCCGGCCGAGGCCCTGGCCTTCGCCACCAGCGCCGGCCTGCCGGACACCATGCAGAAGGTGGCGAAATTCTCCTTCGCCCACGGCCTGCTCGGCGAAGGCGCCAAGAGCCCCGACGCGGTCGGCATGAGCTTCGCCAACGGCGTGGCCCTGGGCGACGCCGGCAACCTCAAGCTGCGCTTCGACCCGAGCTACGTGCAGATGGCGGCGGAAGGGAAGCTCTGAGCCGCAGACCGTAGGAGCGGACCTTGTCCGCGATGACCGGCTCCTCCAGCGCGATTCGCGGATGAGATCCGCTCCTACAGCCACCTTCTACGGGTAGACGATATGCGCCTGATCAACCTGCAACCCGACCGCGGCAGCCGCCTGTTCCTGGTGCTGCTGCCCTTCGCCCTGCTGCTGTTCGCCTACTTCACCGGTTCGGCGTCGCGGCTGGCGGAAAACCCCAACGACAAGCTGCTGCCCAGCGCCGCGCAGATGGTCGATGCCGTCGACCGCCTGGCCTTCAGCGAGGACAAGCGCACCGGCGAAGTGCTGTTCTGGGGCGACACCGGCGCCAGCCTGCAACGTCTCGGCCTGGGCCTTGGCATCGCCGCATTGCTCGGCCTCACGCTGGGCATCGCCGCCGGCAGCGTGCCGCTGTTCGGCGCGCCGCTGTCGCCGCTGCTCACCGTGCTGTCGATGGTGCCGCCGCTGGCCTTGCTGCCGATCCTGTTCATCGTCTTCGGCCTCGGCGAGCTGTCCAAGGTGGTGCTGATCGTCATCGGCGTCGCCCCCTGCATCGCCCGCGACATCGAGCAGCGCGCCCGGGAAATCCCCCGCGAGCTGCTGATCAAGGCGCAGACCCTCGGCGCCAATACCTGGACCCTGATCCTGCGCGTGGTGCTGCCGCAGCTGCTGCCGCGCCTACTGATCTCCCTGCGCCTGATGCTCGGCTCGGCCTGGCTGTTCCTCATCGCCGCCGAGGCCATCGCCTCGACCGACGGCCTGGGCTACCGCATCTTCCTCGTGCGCCGCTACCTGGCGATGGACGTGATCGTCCCCTACGTGGTCTGGATCACCCTGCTCGCCTGGCTGATGGACTGGGCCCTGCGCGTGCTGACCCGGCGCGCCTTCCCCTGGTACGAAGGAGGCAAGGCATGAGCTTCATCCAGGTCCGCAACGTCTGGCAGGAATACGCCGGCAACGTGATCCTCGAAAGTCTCAACCTGAGCGTGAACGAGGGCGAGTTCTGCACCCTGGTCGGCGCCTCCGGCTGCGGCAAGTCGACCTTCCTGCGCCTGCTGCTCGGCCAGGAGCGCCCCAGCCGCGGCGAGCTGCTGCTCGACGGCCAGGCGCTGCCCGGCGAGCCCGACCCGAGCCGTGGCGTGGTGTTCCAGCGCTACTCGGTGTTCCCGCACCTGACCGTGCTCGACAACGTGGTGCTCGGCCTCGAACTGCCCCGCGCCAAGCTGCTCGGCCGGCTGTTCGGCGCCGCCCGCCGCGAAGCCCGCGAACAGGCCGCCGAACTGCTGAAGAAAGTCGGCCTCGGCCATGCCCTGGACAAGTACCCCAGCGCCCTCTCCGGCGGCATGCAGCAACGCCTGGCAATCGCCCAGGCGCTGATCATGAAGCCGCGCGTGCTGCTCCTCGACGAGCCCTTCGGCGCCCTCGACCCGGGCATCCGCAAGGACATGCACCTGCTGCTGCTCGACCTCTGGCAGGAAACCCGGCTGACCGTGTTCATGGTTACCCACGACCTCGCCGAAGGCTTCAGCCTGGGCACCCGCCTGCTGGTCTTCGACAAGGTCCGCCACGACCCGCACGCGCCCAACGCCTACGGCGCGCGCATCACCTACGACATCCCGCTCAACGCCGATCGCCGCGCCGCCCGCGCGGCCCTGCCGGCCCCGCTTGCCGCGCGCCTGGAAGCGTCCGGCGAGACCCCCGCCGCGCCCCTGATCACGCCGGCCTATTAAGGAACCCGACATGACCGCATCCCTCGCCCTGCGCTCGACCCTCTACGAAGAAACCGTCCCCGGCGGCGGCCACACCTCTTTCGTACTCAAGCGCGGCCAGCTGCTGCGCATCACCGATATCGAAGGCGGTGGCAACCTCGCCGTGCTGCTGTTCAACGCCGCCGAGAAAAGCGAACGGCTGAACCTGCCGGACAGCCTCAAGTGCCAGCACACCGCCAAGTTTACCGCCGGGCATTGCCTCTACTCCGACATGGGCCGCGTGCTAGCCGCCATCAGCGCCGACACCTGTGGCTGGCACGACAGCTTCGGCGGCGTGCTCAACGCCGCCGAAGTGCTGGAGAAGTACGGCCAGGGCCGCTACCAGGAACTGCGCAACGGTTTCTTCCGCAACGGCGCGGACAACCTGCTGGTGGAAATGGGCAAGTGGGACATGCGCCTGCAGGACCTGCTGATGTGCCTGAACCTGTTCAGCCGCGTGGATGTGGACGCCGACGGCTGCTTCCACTTCGTACCCGGCAATTCCAAAGCCGGCGACTACGTGGAGCTCTACGCGCCGATGGACACGCTCGTCGTGCTCACTGCGCTGCAGCACCCGATGGACCCGAACACGCAATACGCACCCAAGCCCATCGGCCTGTCCTGGCACGAGGTCGCCAGCGACGGCATCAGCGTGCTCTGCCGAACCTCGCGCCCGGAAAACGGCCGCGGTTTCCACAACACCGAACGCCTGTTCATCTGAAGGAACGCGAGCATGCCCATCGTCCCCAGCGACAAACACCCCGAAGCCGCCTTCTCGCGCACCCTGATCCCCGCCGGCGAACCCAGCCTCACCGAACTCAAGGCCGGCCAGACCCTGCGCATACTCGACCTGGAAGGCAACCAGGCGGTGGATACCCTCTTCTACAGCGCCGCCAATCCGCGCGAGCGCTATGACGTACAGCGCACCCTGCGTAAACAGGGGCGCGTCTACCTCTCCGCCGGCAGCGTGTTCTATTCCAACCTCGGCAACCCGATGCTGACCATCGTCGCCGACACCTGCGGCCGCCACGACACCCTCGGCGGCGCCTGCGCCCAGGAAAGCAACACCGTGCGCTACGCCCTGGACAAGCGCTACATGCACAGCTGCCGCGACAACTTCCTGCGCGCCAGCCTGCACGACGGGCGCCTGAGCAAGGCCGACATCAGCCACAACATCAACTTCTTCATGAACGTGCCGGTCACCCCGGAAGGCGGCCTGACCTTCGAGGACGGCATCTCCGCCGCCGGCAAGTACGTCGAGTTGCTCGCGCACATGGACGTGATCGTCCTGATCTCCAACTGCCCGCAGCTGAACAACCCATGCAACGCCTACAACCCGACCCCGGCGGAGCTGCTGGTATGGGACTGAGCCAGCGCCTGCGCGCCCTGCTCTTCCTGCTCTGCCAGAGCCGCTCCGGGCAATGCCTGAAACCGTAGGAGCGGGCCATGCCCGCGAATCGCGCGCATGGCGCGCTCCTACAACCCGACCACGGACGACCGTGGCGCAGACCGAATGACGGCGGGACGGCCCGCCACCCCATGGGGACTTCCTCATGTTCGACAAGCTCCTGATCGCCAACCGCGGCGCCATCGCCTGCCGCATCCTGCGCACCCTGCGTCAGCTCGAAGTGAAGGGCGTGGCGGTCTACGCCGAAGCCGACGCCGCCAGCCTGCACGTACAGCAGGCCGACGAAGCCTTCGAGCTGGGCGCCGGCCCCGCCGCCAGCACCTACCTGGTAGTCGACAAGATCCTCGCCTCCGCCCGTGAAAGCGGCGCCCAGGCCATCCACCCGGGCTACGGCTTCCTCTCTGAAAACGCCGCCTTCGCCGAAGCCTGCGAAGCGGCAGGCATCGCCTTCGTCGGCCCGACGCCGCAGCAGCTGCGCCTGTTCGGCCTCAAGCACACCGCCCGCGCCCTGGCGCGCGAACAGGGCGTGCCGCTGCTCGAAGGCACCGACCTGCTGGAAAACCTCGACGCCGCGCTGGCCGCCGGCGAAACCGTCGGCTACCCGGTGATGCTCAAGAGCACCGCCGGCGGCGGCGGCATCGGCATGCGCGTGTGCCGCTCGGCGCAGGAGCTCTCCGACGCCTTCGACGCGGTGAAGCGCCTGGGGCAGAACAACTTCAGCGACTCCGGCGTGTTCATCGAGAAGTACATCGAACGCGCCCGCCACCTGGAAGTGCAGGTGTTCGGCGACGGCCAGGGCGAAGTCATCGCCCTCGGCGTGCGCGACTGCTCGGTGCAGCGGCGCAACCAGAAGGTGCTGGAGGAAACCCCCGCGCCTAACCTGCCGGCCGGCATGGCCGACGAGCTCTGCGCGGCGGCGATCAAGCTGGCCAAGGCGGCGAACTACCGCAGCGCCGGCACCGTCGAGTTCGTCTACGACAGCCTGGCCGAGCGCTTCTACTTCCTCGAAGTGAACACCCGCCTGCAGGTGGAGCACGGCGTCACCGAGCAGGTCTGGGGCGTCGACCTGGTGCGCTGGATGATCGAACTGGCGGCCGGCGACCCTGCCGGCGCGCTGGCCGAGCTGGCCGCCGCGCTGAAACCGCAAGGCCACGCCATCCAGGCGCGCCTCTATGCCGAGGACCCGGGCCGCGACTTCCAGCCCAGCCCCGGCCTGCTCACCGCCGTCGCCTTCCCGCCAGCGGATGGCAAGGCGCTGCGCATCGACACCTGGGTCGAGGCCGGCTGCGAGATCCCGCCCTACTTCGACCCGATGATCGCCAAGCTGATCGCCTGGGCGCCGGACCGCGAACAAGCCCGCGCCGGCCTCGACCGCGCACTGGCCGACAGCCTGCTGTACGGCGTGGAATGCAACCGCGACTACCTGCGGCAGATCCTCGCCGACGTGCCCTTCGCCAGCGGCTCGCCCTGGACCCGCTGCCTGGAAGGCCTGCGCTACCGCGCGCAGACTTTCGAGGTGTTGAGCGCCGGCACCCAGACCAGCGTGCAGGACTTCCCCGGCCGCCTCGGCTACTGGGCGGTCGGCGTGCCGCCGTCGGGGCCGATGGACGACCGCGCGCTGCGCCTGGGCAACCGCCTGCTGGGCAACCCGGAAGGCGCCGCCGGCCTGGAAATTACCATGAGCGGCCCGACCCTGCGCTTCAACACCGACGCCGTGGTCGCCGTCACTGGCGCGCGCATCGCCCTGAGCCTGGACGGTGTCGAGCAACCGATGGACACCGCGCTCTTCCTGCCCGCCGGCTCGACTCTCGCCCTGGGCAGCATTTCCGGTGCCGGCGCGCGCAGCTACCTGTGCCTGCGCGGCGGCCTGCAACTGCCGGACTACCTGGGCAGCAAGAGCACCTTCACCCTCGGCCAGTTCGGCGGCCACGGCGGCCGCGCCCTGCGCGCCGGCGATGTGCTGCACCTGGCGGAACTGAGTGACGCCAGCCACGGCGCCCGCCTGCCCGCCGAGCAATGCACCGAGCTGCCGGAGCTGCGGCGCATCCGCGTCATCTACGGCCCGCACGGCGCGCCGGAATACTTCACCCCGGCCTACATCGAGACCTTCTTCGCCACTGCCTGGGAAGTCCACTTCAACTCCAGCCGCACCGGCGTGCGCCTGATCGGCCCGAAACCCGAATGGGTGCGCGACAGCGGCGGCGAGGCCGGCCTGCACCCGTCGAACATCCACGACAACCCCTACGCCATCGGCGCGGTGGACTTCACCGGCGACATGCCGGTGATCCTCGGCCCGGACGGCCCGAGCCTGGGCGGCTTCGTCTGCCCGGTGACGGTGATCGAGGCCGACCTCTGGCAGCTCGGCCAGCTCAAGGCCGGGGACAAGGTGCGCTTCGAACCGGTGGATATCGCCACGGCGCGCGAACTGGCCAGGGCCGGCACGGACAGCACCCTCTCCCGCTTGCGGGAGAGGACGGGGGGAGAGGGAAGCCCCGGCACCGCCCTCACCTCCCCCATCGTCCTCGACCTCGGCCAGGACGACACCCGCCTGGTCGCGCGCCTTTCCGGCGACACCCACCTGCTGCTGGAGATCGGCCAGCCCGAGCTCGACCTGGTGCTGCGCTTCCGCGCCCACGCGCTGATGCAGGCCCTGGAAGCCCTGGCGCTGGAAGGCGTGATCGACCTCACCCCGGGCATCCGCTCGCTGCAAGTGCACTACCAGCCCGAAGCCCTGCCGCTTGCGAAGCTGCTGGAAACCGTCGCCGGCCTGTGGGACGGCGTCTGCGCCGCGCGCGACCTCAAGGTGCCCTCGCGCATCGTCCACCTGCCGCTGTCCTGGGACGACCCGGCCTGTCAGCTGGCCATCGAGAAATACATGACCACGGTGCGCAAGGACGCACCCTGGTGCCCGAGCAACCTGGAGTTCATCCGCCGCATCAACGAGCTGCCTGACCTTGAGGCCGTGTACCGCACGGTGTTCGAGGCCAGCTACCTGGTGATGGGCCTGGGCGACGTCTACCTCGGCGCGCCCGTGGCCACGCCGCTGGACCCGCGCCACCGGCTGGTCACCACCAAGTACAACCCGGCACGCACCTGGACCGCGGAGAACTCGGTAGGTATCGGCGGCGCCTACATGTGCGTGTACGGCATGGAAGGCCCCGGCGGCTATCAGTTCGTCGGCCGCACCCTGCAGATGTGGAACCGCTACCGCGCCGTCGAGGCCTTCGGCGGCAAGCCCTGGCTACTGCGCTTCTTCGACCAGATCCGCTTCTACCCGGTGAGCGCCGAGGAGTTGCTGCGCATCCGCCGCGACTTTCCGCTCGGCCGCTATCCGCTGCGCATCGAGGAAAGCGAGCTGTGCCTGGCCGACTACCAGGCCTTCCTGGGCCGCGAGGCCGAGAGCATCGAGGCCTTCCGCACGCACCAGCGCGCCGCCTTCGACGCCGAACGGCAACGCTGGATCGCCTCCGGCCAGGCGCATTTCGAGAGCGAGGAAGTTGCACCGGAGCTGGGCGAGGACGCGCCCCTGGAAGCCGGCCAGCACGCCATCGAGAGCCACGTCGCCGGCAACCTCTGGCAGGTGCAGGTGAGCGAGGGCGCCAGCGTGAAGGCCGGCGACACCCTGGTGATCCTCGAGTCGATGAAGATGGAAATCCCCCTCACCGCCCCGCGCGACGGCGTGGTCCGCGAGGTCCGCGTGCAGCCCGGTTCGCCGGTGCGGGCGGGACAGCGGGTGGTGGTGCTGGAAGAGGCTTGATCCGCGCAACGCCGCGAATCGCCCGGAACCTATTGAGGAAAAACAGATGAGCCAACCCTTCGACCTCCGCCTATCCACCCTGCGCGCCGCCTACCGCGAAGGCCGCAGCACCCCGCGCCAGCTGATCGCCGAGCTGCGCGACAAGGCCGCCGCGCTGAACCCGGACTACCACCTGTTCATCCACCTGCTGACGCTGGCGGAGCTTGAGCCCTACCTCGCGGCGCTCGACGGCAAGTCACCCGAGCAGTTGCCGCTCTACGGCATCCCCTTCGCCATCAAGGACAACATCGACCTGGCCGGCATCCCCACCACCGCCGCCTGCCCGGCTTTCGCCTATACGCCGAGTGAATCGGCCACGCTGGTGCAGCGACTGATCGAGCTGGGCGCGGTGCCGCTGGGCAAGACCAACCTCGACCAGTTCGCCACCGGCCTCAACGGCACCCGTTCGCCCTATGGCGAATGCCCGAACAGCGTGCTGCCGGAGTTCCCGTCCGGCGGTTCCAGCGCCGGCTCCTCGCTGGCCGTGGCCCTCGGCGTGGCCAGCTTCGCGCTGGGCACCGACACCGCCGGCTCCGGCCGCGTGCCGGCGGCGCTGAACAATCTCGTTGGCCTGAAACCGAGCAAGGGCCTGCTGTCCAACCACGGCCTGGTGCCGGCCTGCCGCACGCTCGACTGCATCACCTACTTCACCGCCACGGCCGCCGAGGCCAGCGAGCTGCTGGCCCTGAGCGCGCGCCACGATCCACAAGATGGCTACAGCCGCACCAATCCTTCCTGGAACGACGGCAGCGCCTTCGGTACGCCACGCCCGTTCCGCTTCGGCGTTCCCCGCGCCCAGGACCTCGAATTCTTCGGCTGCAACGAGGGGCCGGCGCTGTTCGCCCAGGCCATCGAACAATTGCGCGGCATCGGCGGCACACCGGTGGAGATCGATTTCGCGCCCTTCCTCGAAGCCGCTCGACTGCTTTACGAAGGCCCCTGGGTGGCCGAGCGCTACAGCGTCGCCGGCGAGCTGATCGAGCGCGATCCGCAGGCCGTGCTGCCGGTGATCCGCGCGGTGCTGGAAAAAGCCCCTGGCGCCAGCGCGGTGGAGCTGTTCCGCGCGCAGTACCGCCTGCAGGAACTCAAGGCGCAATGCGACGCGATCATCGCCGAGCTGGATTGCGTGCTGACCCCGACCATCGGCCGCCCCGTCACCCTCGACGAACTGCACGCCGCACCCGTGCTGCGCAACTCGCAGCTGGGCTACTACACCAACTTCATGAACCTGCTGGACTACGCCGCCCTGGCGCTGCCCAGCGCCTTCATGACCAATGGCCTGCCCTGGGGCCTGACGCTGTTCGGCCGCGCCTTCACCGACCAGTACCTGCTCGGCCTGGGCGACGCGCTGCAACGCCACAACGCGCTACCACTGGTCGGCGGCAATGCGCTGAACAGTCCTGCGCCCGCCGTATCCGCACGCAGCGACCGCGCGCGGCTGGTGGTGTGCGGCGCCCACCTCGACGGCCTGGCGCTGAACTGGCAACTGCGCCAGCGCGGCGCGCGCCTGCTCGAAGCCACTCAAAGCGCGCCGGCCTACAAGCTCTACGCCCTGGCCGGCGGCCCGCCGCTGCGGCCAGGCATGGTCCGGGTGGCGGAAGGCGGCACGGCCATCGAAGTGGAGATCTGGGAACTGCCCAGCGCCGAGCTCGGCTCCTTCCTCACCGGCATCCCGGCGCCGCTGGGGCTGGGCAAGGTGGAGCTGGCCGACGGCCGCTGGGAGACCGGTTTCATCTGCGACGGCTGGGGCCTCGCCGGTGCCGAGGACATCAGCCATTTCGGCGGCTGGAGAGCCTGGCTGGCCAGCCGCGGCTAAGGGTCGCGGTACGCGGACCGGACGCAGTGGAGGGGTGCTGCGGGAGTCGCTAGAGTGAGTGGAAGCCTATCGCCGAGGTTGTGTCATGCCGATGCTCAGCCACCACGACGCCCAGCAGCGGGTCAACGATATCCACGCCTTCAACCGGGAGCTGCGACGCCTGGGCGAGGAAGGCGCGCTGGAGCTGGACGCGGACCAGCGCGCCCGTGTGGAAACCCATCACCTGCGCCTGCTCGACGACTACCGCGCGCAGTTCGACATCGACCGCGACAGCCAGGACAGCCGCCTGTCGCTGGGCATGCGCGTGGCGTCCTTCCTCGGCGCGCTGGCCCTGGCAGCCAGCCTGTTCTTCCTCTTCTACCAGTTCTGGGGACTGTTCGGCGAAGGCGCGCAGGTCGCCATCCTGGTCGGCGCCTCGCTGCTCACGCTGCTGGCCACCTTCTGGCTGCAGCGCCGCGACGCGTCCGGCTACTTCGCCAAGCTGGCGGCCATGCTGGCCTTCGCCGCGCTGGTGCTGAACATCAGCATGATCGGGCAGATCTTCAACCTCACCCCGTCCGACCTCGCACTGCTGCCCTGGGCCGCCTACGCCCTGCTGCTGGCCTACCTGTGCCAGTCGCGGCTGTTGCTGGCCGCCGCGCTCATCTGCCTGATGGGCTTCATCGCCGCGCGCTGCGGCACCTGGAGCGGGGTCTATTGGCTCGACGTCGGCGAGCGCCCGGAGAACTTCTTCCCCGCCGCCGTGCTGATCTTCCTGGTGCCGCTGGTCTTCGAGCAGCACCGCTTCGACGGTTTCGCCGCGATCTACCGGGTGTTCGGCCTGCTCGCACTCTTCCTGCCGATGCTGGTGATGGCCAACTGGGGCGGGTCCAGCTACCTGCCGTTCGCCCCGCACAAGCTGGAAAGCCTCTACCAATTGCTCGGCTTCGTCTGCGCGGCCCTGGCCATCTGGCTGGGCGCGCGGCAGGAGTGGCCGGAGGTGGTGAACACCGGGCTGACCTTCTTCGTCATCTTCCTCTACACCAAGTTCTTCGACTGGTGGTGGGAGGTGCTGCCCAAGTACCTGTTCTTCCTGGTCCTCGGGCTGGGCGCGGTGGCGATCCTGCTGTTCCTGCGCTACCTGCGCAACGTCCACGGCCTGCTGGGAGGGCGCCTGTGATGAACTGGACACGTACCCAGGGCCTGCTCGCCGGGCTCGGCCTGATCGTCCTGGCCAATGCCGCGGCCCTCGGCGCCGCCGCCTGGAACCGCAGCGGCGAGCCGGACAGCCGCCTGGCACTGAGCGAGCGCGAGCTGGTGCGCAACAGCGACTGGCATAACGAGAACAGCGGCATCAGCCTGCGCTTGCTGTGGCGCATCCCCAGCGACGAGCCGAACGTCGCCTGGGCCCCGCGCATCCCGGCAGACAGCATGCGCGCGCTGGGCTTCACGGTGCCCGAGCGCATCGACCGCGAAAGCGCCCTGGCCTACGACCGCCAGCAGGCCCGCGACGCCCTGCTGGTGCTGGAACTGGACGGCCCGCTGTACCAGCGCGAACTCCAGCTTGCCCAGCAGCGCCTGGCGCAGGCCGAACGGGCGCTGGCCGGCGACCCCGGCAACGTCCATCTCAAGAGCGAGCGCGACTTCCAGCGCGACGCCCTGGAGCACGAGGGACAACGCGCCAGCCGCCTGTTCCTCGCCGACGCCGGCAACGATCTGCAGGCCCTGCGCGCACGCTACCCGGACCGCCAGCGCTACGCCATCGTCCACGGCCAGGTGCGGCCCAGCTCGCTATACCGCAACCGCGCCTGGATCATCGGCGGCATGGCCAGCACCGAGGGCGTACGCGCACTGAACGTGCCCAAGCGCTGGCACGAGGAACTCGAAGGTCTCGCCCCCCGCGCCGAACAACGCGCCGCCCAGGAAGCCGCCCAACCCTTCGTCGCCGAGGTGGATTTCGGCCAGCGCCTGGAGCCGTGGATCGAGAAGATCCAGGCGCGCTGACGAACAACGGCGCATGACCGTTCGCGTTCATGCGCCGCCGACACCTCCAGGCATCCGAATCCCCTTGCACCGCACCCTGCCGCGCTGCACCCTGTGCGCCCGGCGAATTCCCGACCCCGCGACATGACCGACATCGACCCCACCCGCTGCCCGCTCTGCGGCCAGCGCAACCGCTGCGCTCAGGCCGATCCGGCCGCGGACGGCACGTCCTGCTGGTGCTTCGAAACGGCCATCGACCCCGTCGCCCTGCAGCGCATTGCCCCGGAATCGGTCGACCGCGCCTGCCTCTGCCCGCGCTGCGCGCAGAACCTGCCGCCCGAAGACGAACCGACCTGATGCGCCTGGACCGCCTGCTCTCCAACCTGCCCCGCTTCAGCCGCCAGGATGCGCGCCTCTTGCTCGTCTCCGGCCGCCTGCGCGTCGACGGCGAAGTGGTGCGCGACGGCCGCTTCGAGGTGCGCGAGTTCAGCCGCGTGGAGCTGGACGACGAGGTGCTGCAGGCCGGCAAGCCGGCGCGCTACTTCATGCTGCACAAGCCCGAAGGCTGCGTCAGCGCGACCCGCGACGCCGAGCACCGCACCGTGCTCGACCTGCTCGACGAGCCGGACAAGCACGAGCTGCACATCGGCGGCCGCCTCGACTACAACAGCACCGGCCTGCTGCTGATCACCAACGACGGCCTCTGGTCGCGGCGCATGACCCTGCCGGGGCGCAAGCTGCCGAAGGTCTACTACGTCGAGACCGAGCAGCCGATCGAAGCGCATTACGCGGAAACCTTCGCCAAAGGCCTGTACTTCCGCTTCGAGGACCTCACCACGCTGCCCGCGCAACTGGAAATCCTCGACACCCGCGCCGCGCGCCTGACCCTGCACGAAGGCCGCTACCACCAGGTCAAGCGGATGTTCGGCCACTTCCAGAACAAGGTCACCCGCCTGCACCGCGAAAGCATGGCGGGCATCAGCCTCGACCCAGCCCTGGCACCGGGCCAGTACCGGGCCCTGAGCGCCGCGGAAGTAGCCGCTTCGGGCTGAGCCGGACCGTCTGGCATCCTCGATTGCAGGGGCACCAACGCCGCGACTAAGCTGCGTTGACGCTCGCTTCTCGAAGGATTCCGATGAAGACTCTGCACGCCGCCCTGCTCGCGATCAGCCTGTTCGCCCTTCCCGCCGTGGCCGCCACGAGCAGCCACGGATCGCCGCTCAATGACCTGCAGGCAGCGCTGAAGAAGCTCAAGCCAGGGCAGTTCCTCTGGTACCCGGAAATTTCACCGCAGGGGCCAGTCACCGTGGTGGTCAGCCTGACCGAGCAACGCGCCTACGTTTACCGCAACGGCATCGCCATCGGCGTCGCCACCGTGAGCACCGGCAAGCGCGGCCGGGAAACCCCGACCGGCGTATTCACCATCCTGCAGAAGAAAGTCGAGTACTACTCCGACCTCTACGACAGCGCGCCCATGCCCTACATGCAGCGCCTGACCTGGGACGGCATCGCCCTGCACGCCGGCAACCTGCCGGGCTACCCGGCCTCGCACGGCTGCATCCGCATGCCGATGGCCTTCGCCAAGAAGCTCTATGAGGTCACCGGCTTCACCAGCACCACGGTGATCATCTCCGACGCCAAGAGCTCGCCGGTGGAGGTCTACCATCCCGGCCTGCTGGCGCCCCAGGTCAGCGACGGCAAGGCCAGCGGACCGGCCAGCCCGGAGGCGGAGCCCTATTTGAACGATCCGGGCGCGGCCGTCGGTCCGATATCGGTGCTGATCAGCCGCGCCGACCGGCGTGCCTACGTCTACCGCGGCGGCACCCAGATCGGCAGCGCCCCGGTGACCATCGACAATCCGGGCGCGCGCACCGGCGTCGCCGCCTTCTCGCTGCTCGAGCGGCCGACGCCGGAACAGCTCGCCAGCGCCACCCCGAACCTGCGCTGGAGCGCGGTGCAGGTGAGCAACCCGCAGGCCGGGCTGACGCCTTCCGAACAGCTCGGCCAGTTCAGCATGGACTCGCATTTCCTGCGCTCGCTGCTGCTGGCGATGGACGTCGGCAGCACCCTGGTGATCACCGACCTGCCCTCCAGCCGCGATACCCGAAGCAGTTCGGACTTCACGGTGATCACCACCAATGATCGACAAGCGGTACCTGCATCGATCAAAAAATAAGCGAAAATCCGGCCCAATTTCGCGCACTTGCGCGCTATACCAAAACTAGACCTTAGGAAAAACACCAAGGGGGGAACGGCGCCATGCCGTCCGTATCGAACGTCTGGGGGAAACTCCGGCCGCTGCTTGCCGTGGGCGCGCTTCTCGCGCTCGGCTGCGGCACCGTCCACGCCGCTGCCCTGCCCAGCGCCGAGGAACTCCACCGCCTGGCCCCGGCCACCAGCCTGCAGGCCTTGCGCCTGGCGCTCAGCGCATACCAGTGCGCCAGCAGCCAACTGGGCGGCAAGGGCGAACTGCTGACCGTCATCGACTACTCCAAGCCTTCGCGCGACAAGCGCCTGTGGGTGTTCGACCTGAGCAAGCGCAAGCTGCTGTTCGAGGAGTGGGTGGCCCACGGCAAGAACAGCGGCGACGACGTCGCCACTTCCTTCTCCAACCGCCCGAACAGCTACCAGTCGTCGCTGGGCCTTTACCAGACCGGCAACACCTACAGCGGCAAGCACGGCCGCTCACTGCGCCTGCTGGGCCTGGAGCCGGGTTTCAACGACAACAGTGAAGAGCGCGCCATCGTGATGCACGCGGCCGCCTACGCCGACCCGAAAGTGGTCCCCGGCCTCGGCCGCCTCGGCCGCAGCCAGGGCTGCCCGGCGGTACGTCCGCAAGTGGCGAAGCGGCTGATCGACACGCTGTCGCAAGGCAGTTACGTGTTCGCCTACTACCCGCAGCAGAACTGGCTGAGCAATTCGCAGTACCTCGCCGGCGCCAGCTGCACCGTGGCCAAGGCGCCCAACCTGGGCCGCGCGACGACGCTGGCCAAGCGCTGAGCCCCACCGGGGCGGTTCGCCGCCCCGCTCCCCCCTCCCCTTGTTCGGCTCTGCAAGAGCGGATTCATCCGCAAACGACCTGGCAGGGTGTCTCCCTGTAGGAGCGGCCCATGGCCGCGAATCGCGGGCATGGCCCGCTCCTACACGGGGTATCGGTACAGATTTTTTCGCGGATGCGTCCGCTCCTACAGGATGACGCCGGCCTCTATCCGCCCATGCCGAACGGCCCCTCTTCCTCAGGGAGTGGGTTACGGACCTCACCTCAGCGCCGGCGCCAGGCCAGACTCCGCTCCCCCTCCCTAACCCTCCCCCGCAAGCGGGAGAGGGGACTGGTCGGCAGAACGAGCGGCTTTGCAGTCAGCCGGCATGCGTGATTCGCGAGCAAAAACCAGGCGTCCCCCTCGCGCCTACGAAGAGCGCTACGCCCTCGCGGGCGCCTCGACGATCGCCAGCATCGCTTTTTCGTCCACCGCGTCGAGCTGGTCCGGGCGGAGGAATTTCTCGCCGTACTCGCGGTATACCCCGGTTTCGACGAACAGGCGGAACAGCTCGCTGTCGACGTGGCGGTCGCGGGCCATGAAGGCGAGGATCTTCAGCGATTCGGAGAGCGTCTTGGGCGCCTTGTACGGGCGGTCGGCGGCGGTCAGGGCCTCGAAGATGTCGGCAATCGCCATCACCCTTTCCGGAATGCTCATGTCCTCGCCCGCCAGGCGTCTTGGATAGCCGGTGCCGTCCATCTTCTCGTGGTGGTTGGCGGCGATGGTCGGCACGCGCTTGAGGTGCTTGGGCAACGGCAGGGCGCTGAGCATCATCAGGGTCTGCACGATGTGCTCGTTGATCTTGAAACGCTCTTCGTCGGTGAGGGTCCCGCGGCGGATGCCGAGGTTGTAGAGCTCGCCGTAGTTGCTCGCGCAGGGCGGCAGGCGCATGTCGAAACCCCAGCGGTTGCGCGGGTCGTCCTTGTCCACCGGCGGCTTGCGCTCGCCCCAGGGCACGCAGTGTTCGGGTTTGTCGGCGAGCAGGCGTTCTTCCGCCGGCAAGGAGGCTGCCGGCACGCCGACCAGCCGCGCGGCTTCGTCGTGGGAAATGCCCAGGCGGTCGTCGAAGTGGCGCAGCCAGCGGCGTTCGCCGATCCGCTGCAGGCGCTCGATGTCCTCGTCCTTCATGAACTCGCCGCCGACGTTGGCCTGGGCGACGAAGGCGAAGTCTTCCTGCAACGCCTGCCGTTCGGCATCGCGGCGCGCGCCCAGTGCTGCGCTGTCGCCACCCTCGGCGAGACCGCGCCAGTAGTCGATCTCGGCGTCGCGCCAGAGCACCTCGAAGCGCATGCGCACTTCGTGCAGGCGGTTGTACAGGGTCTCCAGCTTGGTGGCCTTGTCCACCACGTATTCCGGGCTGGTGATCTTGCCGCAGTCGTGCAGCCAGGCGGCGATCTGGAATTCGTAGCGGTCGGCGTCGCTCATGGCGAAATCGGCATAGCGGTCGCGGTCGTCGATGGCCTTCTGCAGGAGCATGTCGGCCAGTTGCGGCACGCGCTCGCAGTGCCCGCCGGTGTAGGGGCTCTTGGCGTCGATGGCGTCGGCCAGCAGCTTGATGATGGCGTCCAGCAGGCGTTGCTGCGCTTCGATCAACTGGCGCGTCTCGATGGCCACGGCGGCGGCGCCGGAGAGCTCCTCGACGAAGCGCCGGAACGGCCGACGCGGTTTGCGCCGCCGCTCGCCCTCCTCCTGCAGTTGCAGCACCAGCACGCCGAGCAGTTCCTCGCTGCGATTGCGCAGGGCCACTTCCATGTGCCGGCCGCTGCCGCTCAGCGCCTGGTCCAGCAATGAGGCCAACTGCTTTTCGTCGAAGCCCTGGATGGGCAGCGATTGCCGGTAATGCTCGCCATTGACCGCGCAGGCCAGGCCCAGGCGGTTCTCCTCCTCGTGCAGCAGGTAGACCGCGCCACCGAGCACGCCGGTGGCCTCGACCAGGCGCGACAGCACGTCGGCGAGCATGCTGTCCAGCCGCGTCTCGCGGCTGAGGCTCAGAGTGATGCCCTGGAAATTGCGGATGGTCTTCGACATGCCGCCCAGCACCTGGCTGAGCTCGCGCACTTCGGCGATCCGCGAGTTCACCCCCACCGGGCGGGCGAAGTCGAAGGCCGCCAGGGCGCCGAGCTGCTCGGTCAGCTGGTTCAGCGGGCGGGCGATGCGGCGGCCGATGAGCGAGCCGAGTAGCAGCAACACCAACAGCAGCACGCCGCCCCACAGGGCTTGCTGCAGCAGGGTCGCCCGCGCTCCGGCCAGCAGTTCGGCGGCGGGAATGCTGATCAGCACGCGCGCCTGGGTGCTGGCGAAACTCGCCAGCGGCACCCAGATGCCATACCAGTTCTCGCCGTCGACTCGATAGGCCTGCGCCATGCGGGGCTGGCCACCGATCTCGGCCAGCCGACTCAGGCTCGGCACGCCCAGCTCGCCAAGCTTGGCCAGGCGCGCCTTGCGGCCCTCGCGTACGAGCAGACGCGACAGGTCGGGATAGGCGATCACGGTATCGTGCCCGTCGATCACTGCCAGCTCGGTATGCACGGTCTGGCGCAGATCGCCCATTTCCTCGGCCAGGTCGTTGACAGAGGCGTCCATGCCGATCACCGCGGCGCCATCGACGCTGCGCTGCGCCAGGGTCAAGCCGATCTCGCCGGTGGTGAAGAACACGTAGGGCTGGGTAAGAACCGTGGTGCGACTGGCGGATGCCTCCTGGTACCAGCCACGCTGGCGAGCGTCGAAATGGTAGTCGGGCATGTCCAGGCGCTGAAGCAGCTGCAGCTGATCGTCGTAGAAGCGCCACTCGCCCTGCGGCACGTTCTGCGCGTCGAGCGTCTGGCTCTGCACCAGATAGAGCGCCTTCGGCGGCGCCTTGAGCTTCTCCCGCACCGAGGCGGCGTTGAGCGCGCGCACCAGCAGGAACTCGCCATTCGGATAACCGATGTACACCGCGCTCAGCGTGCGGTTGGCGCGCAGGTTCTCGACCAGGACCGGCAGGCGCTCCAGGCGCGCGGAAAGGTTGTCGGCCTGCGAGATACGGTCATAGCTGAGCAGACGCAAGGTGTTCTGCGCCGGGTCCAGCAGGCGCCGGATACGCTCGTTGACCGTAATGCCGAGCTGCGCGGCGGCCTCCCCGGCTGCCGACACCATCGCGGCCTCGACGCCCCGATAGCCCTGGATCAGCAGCGACGCCGCGAGTACCAGCATGCTGAGGATGATGGCGCCGGTTAGCAGGACCTGCAGTGGAATGCCGCGTCTTTTCGCTTTCATGGTCATGGTTGCTTGTCCAGGTCGCCCGCAGGCGCGCGATAACCGTTGTCGAGCAACGATGCCGCGATATC
The DNA here is from genome assembly GCF_000689415.1 of Pseudomonas knackmussii B13. Taxonomy (NCBI): domain Bacteria; kingdom Pseudomonadati; phylum Pseudomonadota; class Gammaproteobacteria; order Pseudomonadales; family Pseudomonadaceae; genus Pseudomonas; species Pseudomonas knackmussii. The sequence continues at coordinate 4,417,213 of NZ_HG322950.1, forward strand.
CAGCGGCGCGTTGCGAAGGAGGATTCTGGAGAGGCCACCGTCCAGGCGCAGGTCCTCGAGCAGGCGCAACCACTCGGCGCTCTGCGCGGCGCTGAAGTGACGGCGCGAGAGCACCAGTCCACGCGCCACGCCCGGCGCATTCAGCTCGATCACGCGGTAGCGATGGCGCATGGCCGGATCGCTCAGAACGGTGGAGAGCACCAGCGCGTGCCCGATCAGCCCGTTCACCTCGCCTTTTTGCAGGGCGGCGAAGCTGCCGCGCTCGTCGGGGTACTCCCTCAACTGCCCGTCGGCGGCCATGATCCGCAATATGGCGTCGAGGTAGGTGCCGTGGCGGTAGCCGCTGATCACGCCCAGGCGCACACCGGGCCGCGCGCGGAAATCGTTCAGGTCGTGCAGGTCCATGGACTGTTCGAGCGGCACGATCAGGCGCTCACGCAGGTACAGGTAGGGAATGAAGTACGCCAGTCGCAGGCGGTCGGGGCTCGCCACGCCGCTCATGGTCAGGTCCACCTCGCCGCTCTCGATGTCCTGCCAGATCTGCGCACGGGGCCGGACCGAAACCTCGAAGCGGCAGCCACTGCGACGCGCCAGTTCGGTGGCCACATCGACATCCATGCCCTTGCCGTCCTCGTAGAGGATCGGGTGTGGATAGAACGCCAGGCGCACCGGCGTAGCGCAGCCGTAGCGGTCTTCCGCGGCCGCATACAGGGAGGCGCAATTCATGAGGGCGCACAGCAGCCCGATGCGCAAGACAGGGAACAAGACCATGGAACCGACCCATCCGTTGTGTCGGCCAGGGAGGAGTGCAACTACCTCTTCCGCGGCAGGGCGATGCTGAGGAAACGACTAGTGGGAAAGTGTAATAGGGCGCTGGCCTTTTGCCGGACAAACGCAGTTCGTCGGAATCCGCCGGCCAAGCAGCGAAAAAATGTGACTCGCCGGTTCCGACGGGGTTGCGTGGCTCGGACCGTCCTGCTTAACTCTGCCCCATGCGTGACTCACCGGTCACGCAATACTTCTAAGAAGCTCCATCCGCCCGGCACCTCCCCGCCAGGCCCTTTCGAAATACCTGCCCAGTACCCTCGCACAGCCTCCACAAGGGCTTTGCGCTTCGCTCTATTTGAAACATAAGCTGTTGAAAATAAAGAATTTATGAAGTTTCGCTGGGTGCAATGAAGTTGTCACCTCAAAGCGTTTTCCTCTGCCTGGTAGTCCTCTGCATCCGATAGTCGGGTGCGTCCATTCGAGCTGCGTATGGAGGAAGCGACATGAGGCCGGAAACCGCCGTCGTCGAGATTCTGCAACACCGGGTTTACACGGAGTTCTATGCGAACAGGGAAGCACGCCAGACCATCATCCTGGTCAACGGCTCGCTGTCGACTACCGCCTCCTTTGCGCAAACGGTGAAGTACCTGCAACCGCACTTCAACGTGGTCTGCTACGACCAGCCCTATGCGGGCGGGTCCAAGGCATTCAACGCGCCGGGCGAATTCATCACCAAGGAGTACGAAGCGCAGCTGCTGCTGGGCCTGATCGAGCACTTCCGCGCCGACGTGGTGATGTCCTTCTCGTGGGGCGGCGTGGCTGCCCTGCTGGCCCTGGCACAGCGCCCAAGCCGCATCCGCAAGGCGGTAATCAGTTCGTTCTCGCCAGTCTTCAATGCGGCCATGCTGGACTACCTGCACCGCGGCATGGATTACCTGGCGGCGTGCGACCGGGCGAACGTGGCCAACCTGGTCAACGAGACCATCGGCCGCTACCTGCCGCAGCTGTTCAAGCGCTACAACTTCCGCCACGTCGCCGGTCTCGACGAGCACGAGTACCTGCAGATGCACTACCACATCTGCCAGGTGTTCAAGCTCAGCACCGAGAACTACATGGAAGACTTCGCCGCCATCGACATCCCGCTGCTGTTCCTCAATGGCGAGATGGACCTGTACACCACGCCGGGCGACGCACGGCAGTTCCAGCAACTGATCCGCGACTGCGAGTTCCGCACCATCCGCAATGCAGGGCACTTCATCGACGTCGAGCACAAGCAGGCCTGGCAGGAAACCCAGGACGCCATGCTGGCTTTCCTGCGTCCGCAACGCCAGCCGGTCAGCCTGTCCCTGGGCAACGGCTACCACCCCAACCTGCAGGGTATCCCGGTCGCCGCCCTGGCCAGTTGAGCGGGCTCGTGAAGGCGGGAGACGCCTCCCGCATCACGGCCCGTCGTTGCCGCCAGCGGATACCCAGGCCGCAGGCGCGGTAGGGCCGGCCCGCGTGCCAGCAATCCGCGCTCAGCGAATGATCTGCGCGAAACGCGCGCTTTCGCCGTGCCGCGCAGTGCCGTCCGACTCCTGCACGGAGCCTTCGCGAAGCTGCGGATCGCCGCACAAGGCCTCGTGGAGCGCATCGAGCATCACCTGCACACGCGCATCGGCGATGCTGTAGTAGATCGAGCGCGACTCGCGGCGAGTCTTCACCAACTGGTTCTGGCGCAGTTCGGCCAACTGCTGCGACAAGCCCGGCTGGCGCAGGCCCAGGTCGCGTTCCAGCTCGGCCACCGAACATTCGCCACGGGCGATGTGGCAGAGCAGCAGCAGGCGCGTCGGGTTGGCCAACAGGCGCAGCAGCTCGGCGGCGTCATTGGCGCGCGCCTTGAGCGCCTCCAGCTCGACGGCGGCCAGCGCTGTCACGGGCGTCTCCAGCGGTAGTACCAGGCCTCGTCGTCGGCCGGCTTCAACGCCAGGGCTTCGCGTGCGTCGAGGGCCACCGGCTCGAGCAGCGGTTGCTCCGGCTGCCAGCCTTCCGGGGTGGAAGCGCCGTAGCGATCGCTGGCCTGCAGCGCAGCCACCAGGCGCAACAGCTCATCGACCGAGCGACCGACGTTCATCGGGTACCAGTTCATGGCGCGAATGATGCCTTCCGGGTCGATCACATAGCTGACGCGAGCTGTCGAGCTGTCGCTGGCATCGGCGGCGACCATGCCGTAGCCACGGGCGATGGCCATGGACGGGTCCTCGATGATCGGGAAGTCGATGGCCACGCCGAAGCGCTCGTGGATGTCCCGGATCCACGCCAGGTGCGAATAGAGGCCGTCCACCGACAGCGCGAGCAGCTCGCATCCCAGCGCATCGAAGCGCGGCTTGGCACGGGCGAAGGCGATGAACTCGCTGGTGCACACCGGCGTGAAATCCGCCGGATGGGAGAACAGCAACAGCCAACGCCCACGATAATCACTCAAGGCGACATCGCCACGGGTGGTGCGTGCGCGAAACTCCGGCGCACGGTCGTTCTGCCGCAGGGGCGGCATGGCAGGTGCGGGGCTGACGATGGGTTCCACGGTGCTCGGCATCCTCGAATGAACAGGCCCGCCATGCTAACGCCAGGGCTCGGTAGCGTCGATGACGGTATTTCCGAGATTACAATTGCGTAATTACTTAAATAATGTAAGCATGATTTAAGTCAATGCCGCAGGAGATGTCAGCATGACGTCCGCGAACCCCGATCAGGCCCTGACCCGCGCCATCGCGCTGGTCGAAGCCACCCAGGCCGCCCCGGCCAGGCGCCCGCAGATCACCTCCTTCTTCGACGAAGCCACCTTCACCGCCAGCCATGTGGTGCGCGACCCGTCCAGCCAGGCCTGCGCCATCATCGACAGCGTGCTCGACTTCGACGCTGCCAGCGGCCGCACCAGCAGTACCTCTGCCGACGCCGTAATGGCCTTCGTCCGCGAACACGACCTGCACGTCGAATGGCTGCTGGAGACCCACGCCCACGCCGACCATCTGTCCGCCGCGCCGCTGCTGCAGCAGGAACTGGGCGGACGCCTCGCCATCGGCGAGAAGATCACGGTGGTGCAGCAAGCCTTCGGCAAGATCTTCAACGAGGGCAGCGCCTTCGCCCGCGACGGCAGCCAGTTCGATCATCTTTACGCGGATGGCGAAAGTTTCCGTATCGGCAATCTCGAAGCCATCGCCCTGCACGTACCCGGCCACACCCCCGCATGCATGGCCTACGTGATCGGCGACGCGGTGTTCGTCGGCGACACCCTGTTCATGCCCGACTACGGCACCGCCCGCTGCGACTTCCCCGGCGGCGACAGCGCCACCCTCTACCGCTCGGTGCAACGCCTGCTGGCGCTGCCGGACGCCACTCGCGTGCTGCTCTGCCACGACTACAAGGCGCCCGGCCGCGACCACTACGTCTGGGAATCCAGCATCGGCGAACAGCGCTGCCACAACGTGCACATCCACGAAGGCATTGCCGAAGGCGAATTCGTCGCCATGCGCGATGCGCGCGATGCCACCCTCGCCATGCCGCGCCTGATCCTGCCCTCGGTGCAGGTGAACATGCGCGGCGGCCGCCTGCCGGAGCCGGAAGACAACGGCGTGAGCTACCTGAAGCTGCCACTGAACCTCCTGTGAGCAGCGCGAGCGAGGCGCCGCGGCGGCCGGCGCCTCGCCCACTCCTTGCCTTGCAGCGCCGCCGCACGAGGTAACCCCATGCATCGTCTCGACCTCGACGACGGATTCGCCGTCGCCGCGCAGATTCGCCCGGAAGACATCCCGGAACTGGCCGCCGCCGGTTTCCGCACCCTGATATGCAATCGCCCCGACGGCGAAGCCGCCGATCAACCCGGTAGCGATGCCATCGCACGAGCCGCCCAAGCCCACGGCATCGACTTCGTGCACATTCCGGTCGTCAGCGGCGCCATCGACGAGGCCGCGGTCGCCGCCTTCGCCACCGCCCTGGCCGAACGACCCGGCCCGCTGCTCGCCTACTGCCGCAGCGGCATGCGCTCGGCCTCGCTATGGGCACTGAGCCAGGCCGACCGACGGCCGCTGGAGCAGATCCTCGCCGCCACCACCCGCGCCGGCTTCGATCTCTCCACCCTGCACTGGCGCCTGCATCGCGCGGCCCGCCCGGCCAATCTTCGCGAGCCGCTCTACGACGTGGTCCTGATCGGCGCCGGCGCTGCCGGCCTGGCCACCTGCGCCAGCCTGCTCAAGCGTCGCCAGGACCTGCGCATCTGCGTGGTCGAGCCGGCTTCCGAGCACTTCTACCAGCCAGGCTGGACCATGGTCGGCGCCGGCGTCTTCACCCAGGAGCGCACCGTGCGCCCCATGGCCTCGCTGATCCCCGACTGCGTGGCCTGGGAGCGCTCCGCCGCGGCCGCCTTCGAACCGCAGCACGACCGAGTGATCCTGGCCAATGGCGATAGCCTGCGATACCGCACCCTGGTGGTCGCGCCCGGCATCAAGCTCGACTGGCAATCGATCCCCGGCCTGGCCGAGACGCTCGGGCGCAACGGGGTGACCTCCAACTACCGCTTCGACCTCGCCCCCTACACCTGGCAACTGGTACGCGGCCTGCACAGCGGCCGCGCGCTCTTCACCCAGCCGCCGATGCCGATCAAGTGCGCCGGCGCACCACAGAAGGCCATGTACCTGTCGGCCGACCACTGGCGCCGCAGCGGCCGCCTGGACGGCATCGACATCCAGTTCCACACCGCCGGCGCCGCGCTGTTCGGCGTCGAAGCCTACGTCCCGGCACTGATGGAGTACGTCGAGCGCTACCGCGCGCAGCTCAATTTCGGCTCGACCCTGGTCGCCGTCGATGGCCCCGCGCGCACCGCGACCTTCGCTCGCACCGATGCCAACGGCCAGCGCATCGAGGAAACCCGCGAGTTCGACATGCTCCACGTCTGCCCCCCACAGACCGCGCCGGACTTCATCCGCCGCAGTCCGCTGGCCAGCGAGAGCGGCTGGATCGATGTCGATCACAACACCCTTCGCCACCAGCGCTTCGCCAACGTCTTCGCCCTCGGCGACGTCAGCGCCGCGCCCAACGCCAAGACGGCCGCGGCGGCGCGCAAGCAGGCGCCGGTGGTGGCGGAGAACGTCCTCGCCTGCCTCGACGACCAGCCGCTGCAGGCGGCGTACGACGGCTATGGCTCCTGCCCGCTGACCGTGGAGCGCGGCAAGATCGTGCTCGCCGAGTTCGGTTATGGCGGCAAGCTGCTGCCGACCTTCCCGCGCTGGCTGATCGACGGCCGTCGTCCCTCGAGCCTCGCCTGGCACCTGAAGTCCGAGGCGCTGCCGAGCCTGTACTGGAACGCCATGCTCAAGGGCCGCGAATGGCTCTGCGCACCGGCCCGCCACACCACCGCTGCAAGCGCCTGAGGAGCCGCCATGCCGACCCTGAGCTTGCTGCAGTACCTGCTCGGCGCCGCCGCCGGTTCGCTGGTCGGCTTCACCCTCGGCCTGGTCGGCGGCGGCGGCTCGATCCTCGCCGTGCCGCTGATGGTCTACCTGGTCGGGGTCGACAACCCGCACATCGCCATCGGCACCAGCGCCCTGGCGGTGGCCGCCAACGCCGCGGCGAACCTGCTCAATCACGCCCGCCGTGGCAACGTTAAATGGCCGTGCGCATCGGTCTTCGCGGTGGTCGGGGTGATAGGCGCGTTCTTCGGCTCCAGCCTGGGCAAGGCCTTCGACGGACAGAAGCTGCTGGTGCTGTTCTCGCTGCTGATGCTGGTGGTGGCCGCCCTCATGGTGCGCGGACGCGGCAGCGAGGGCGACGCCAGTGTCGCACTCGGCCCGGGCAACGCCCCTCGCCTGGCGGCCTTCGGAGGACTGGCCGGGGCGCTCTCGGGGTTCTTCGGCATCGGCGGCGGCTTCCTCATCGTCCCCGGACTGATGGTCGCCACGCGCATGCCGATCCTCTTCGCCGTCGGCAGCTCGCTGGTGGCGGTCACCGCCTTCGGCCTGACCACCGCGCTCAACTACGCGCGTTCCGGGCTGGTCGACTGGATGCTGGCGCTGGTGTTCATCGCAGGCGGCATCGGCGGCGGCCTGCTCGGCGCCCTGTTGGCCACGCGCCTGTCGCGCAGCCAGGGGCTGCTCAACCTGGTTTCCGCCACCATGATCGGCGCGACCGCGCTCTACATGCTCTATCGCAGCCTTGGCGCGCTTGGCGTGATCTGAGTCGATCCGGCGCCCCACGCCGGCGAGCGCGCGGCGATCATCCGCGAAGCAGCGAACACAGCGCCCCATCCGGCGGTCCAACCGAGAGTGCGCTGCAGCCAAACGGACTCGCAGCAGTCATAAAACTCGCACTACTATCCAGGTAAGCCCCACCCTTCAGCGGCCGCCCTTGCGGCCCCCGGGGCAGGACACCGCCGCCGCGCGGTTGAAGTACCCAGATGCCCCAGCGGCATCCGAATACATGGAAGCTGTAATGTCCCACAGACCCACCATCAATGCCTCGGTCAGCCCCAAGGGCACCCTCGAAACCCTGTCCCAGCGCGAAGTGGCGCAACTCAGCGAAGCCGGCTCGGGCAACCTCTACCAGCTCTTCCGCCAGTGCGTGCTGGCGATCCTCAACACCGGCGCTCGTATCGACAACGCCAAGACCATCCTCGACGCCTACCGCGACTTCGAGGTCCGCATCCACCAGCAGGACCGTGGCGTGCGCCTGGAACTGCTGAACGCGCCGGCCGACGCCTTCGTCGATGGCGAGATGATCGCCGGCACCCGCGAAATGCTCTTCAGCGCGCTGCGCGACATCGTCTACACCGCCAGCGAGCTGGAGAACCAGCGCGTCGACCTGAACAGCTCGGCGGGCATCACCGACTACGTCTTCCACCTGCTGCGCAACGCCCGCACCCTGCGCGCCGGCGTCGAGCCGAAGATCGTCGTGTGCTGGGGCGGCCACTCCATCAGCACCGAGGAATACAAGTACACCAAGAAGGTCGGCCACGAGCTGGGCCTGCGTAACCTCGACGTCTGCACCGGTTGCGGCCCCGGCGTGATGAAGGGCCCGATGAAGGGCGCCACCATCGGCCACGCCAAGCAGCGCCACCACGGTGGCCGCTACCTGGGCCTGACCGAGCCGGGGATCATCGCCGCCGAGGCGCCGAACCCGATCGTCAATGAACTGGTGATCCTGCCGGACATCGAGAAGCGCCTGGAAGCCTTCGTCCGCGTCGGCCACGGCATCATCATCTTCCCCGGCGGCGTGGGCACGGCCGAGGAGTTCCTCTACCTGCTGGGCATCCTCATGCACCCGGACAACCAGGAGCTGCCCTTCCCGCTGCTGCTCACTGGGCCGAAGAGCGCCGCGCCCTACTTCGAACAGCTGCATGCCTTCGTCGGCGCCACCCTCGGCGAAGCCGCGCAGCGTCGCTACCGCATCCTCATCGACGATCCGGCGGAAGTGGCGCGGGAAATGGCAAAGGGGCTCAAGGAGGTCAAGCAGTTCCGCCGCGAGCGCAACGACGCCTTCCACTTCAACTGGCTGCTGAAGATCGACGAGCGCTTCCAGCGTCCGTTCGACCCGACCCACGAGAACATGGCCGCGCTGCAGCTCACGAAAGACATACCGCCGCACAAGCTGGCCGCCAACCTGCGCCGGGCCTTCTCCGGCATAGTCGCGGGCAACGTGAAGGAGAACGGCGTGCGCCTGATCGAGGAGCACGGCCCCTACGAGATCCACGGCGACCACCAGGTGATGAAGCCGCTGGACGACCTGCTGCAGGCCTTCGTCAAGCAACACCGCATGAAGCTGCCCGGCGGCGCGGCCTACAAGCCGTGCTACCGGGTGGTCGGCAGCGGCGCCTGAAACAGCGGGGCCGGCTCGTCCGGCCCCGCCCTTCCCCTCCCAACGGACGGCCAGCGCTACGCGGCACGCATGCCCGGTGATAGCATGCGCGCCCCATGCGCCTGACCGAACTCGACCAACGCCTCGCCGACCTCGGCGCGCTGCCCAAGCACCGCGCGCGGATGCTGCGTGCCTGGCTGCAGGGCCAGCCGCTGGACCTCGGCACGCGCCGCCAGGCGAGCGAGAACTTCCTGCCGCTGGCGGTGCGCAATGCCGTGCCCGAGCTGAGCGCGGCGCTCGACGGCCTGGCCCGCCTGCATTCCCGCCACCCGGCCGGCGACGGCTCCGAGCGCCTGCTGGTGAGCCTGGCCGACGGCCAGATGGTCGAGAGTGTGCTGCTGCCGCGCGGCGGTCTGTGCGTATCGACCCAGGTCGGCTGTGCGGTCGGTTGCCGTTTCTGCATGACCGGCAAGAGCGGTCTGCTGCGCCAGGTGCACAGCAGCGAGATCGTCGCCCAGTTGGTCTTGGCGCGGCGACTGCGCCCGGTGAAGAAAGTGGTGTTCATGGGCATGGGCGAGCCGGCGCACAACCTCGACAACGTGCTCGAAGCCATCGACATCTTCGGCAGCAGCGCCGGCATCGGCCACAAGAACCTGGTGTTCTCCACCGTCGGCGATCCGCGCGTGTTCGAGCGCCTGCCACAACAACAGGTGAAGCCGGCCCTCGCGCTTTCGCTGCACACCACCAAGGCCGAGCTGCGCGAGCACCTGCTGCCCAAGGCACCGAAGATCACCCCGGACGAACTGGTCGAACTGGGCGAAACCTACGCCCGCGAGGTCAGCTACCCGATCCAGTACCAGTGGACCCTGCTCAAGGGCGTCAACGATGGCCAGGACGAGCTGGACGGCATCCTGCGCCTGCTCAAGGGCAAGTTCGCGGTGCTCAACCTGATCCCCTTCAACGCCCTGGAAGGCGACGCCTACCAGCGCCCGGACGGCGAGCGCATCGTCGAGATCGTCCGCTACCTGCACAGCCGCGGCGTGCTGACCAAGGTGCGCAACAGCGCCGGGCAGGACGTCGATGGCGGCTGCGGGCAACTACGTGCCCGCACGGTAGAACGCCTGGACGTCCGCCAGCTGGACGCCTGAGTCGGGCATCAGCCTTCGTCTTCGAGGTTCTCGCGCACCCGCTCCAGCAACGCCGCGAGTGCCTGCTTCTCTTCGGCGCTGAAGCCCTGCACCGCCACCTCGGACAGGCGCCGGCCCTGGCGCGCGACCACGCCGTATACCGTCTCCCCCGCCTCGCTCAGACTCAGGCAGAGGCTGCGCTTGTCCTGCTCGTCGGCGCTGGCGTCGAGCAACTCGCGCTGGCGCAGGCCCTGGATCAGCCGGGCGATCTGCGCCTTGTCGCGCCCGCTGTGCTGCACCAGGTCACGCTGGGTCGCGCCCGGATGGCGGGCGAAAAAGCCCAGCACCTTGAACTCCATGTGCGTGAGCTCGTGGGGACCGTCGCGCAATTCGCGGTACTGCCGCGAGCGGTACAGGTGCATGACGGCGTGGATGAGTTCGAGCGGATCGTCGGTTTTCACGGCTATATGGTTGACAATATCAACTACTAGTTCTTAGGATTTGTTGACATTATCAACCATAGCCCACGAGGGCAAGCCATGACCCAAGCCACCGTACAACGCCGCGTCCAGCGCATCCGCCACGAACTGCGCATGCGCGAAGTCGAAGTCGTCCGCCGCGAGCGCATCAGCCCGCACTTCATCAGCCTCACCTTTGCCGGCGAAGCCCTGGCGGACTTCGTCTCCGCCGGTTTCGACGACCACATCAAGTTCATGTTCGACGACGCCGACGGCAACACCGTGCGCCGCGACTACACCCCGCGCCGCTTCGACCGACAGGCCCGCGAGCTGACCGTGGAATTTGCCCTGCACGGCGACGGCAAGGTCTGCCAATGGGCCGAGAATGCGCAGGTCGGCGATGCGGCAGTGATCGGCGGGCCGCGCGGCTCGATGATCGTCCCCACCGATTTCGCCTGGCGCCTGCTGATCGCCGACGCCACCGGCCTGCCCGCCGTGCATCGCTGCCTGGAGGAACTGCCGGCCGGCACCCGCGCCATTGTCCTGCTGCAGGTCGAGGCCGCCGATCGTCGCGCGTTCGACAGCGCCGCCGATGTTCAACTGCAATGGTTCGATAGCAGCGAACAACTGCTGGCCGCCGTCGAGGCATTGCAACTGCCCGAAGGCGAAGGCTTCTGCTGGGGCGCCGGCGAGTCCGCCAGCATGGTCCGCGTGCGCAACCTGCTGACCCAGGAGAAGGGCCAGCTGAAGGAAACCATGCGCATCGCCGCCTACTGGCGCCAGGGCGAATCCGATCACCACGAGGAACTCAGCCAGTGAAACGCCCGCCGATCCGCCGCCGCACCCCGGCCGAACTCGACAAGGCGCTGCGGCTGGAGCCGGGCATGCTCTTTACCATCGAACCGATGATCTACGCCGGCCGCACGGAAACCCGCGAGCCGGCCGACGCCTGAATCCGCCGACCGGCCCATTGCCAGCGCGGCCGGCGCCCCAACTTCGCGCACCTTCCGCTGCTCCTTGCCCCGCCGCAGGCTGCACCCATTGCCGGCCGCCAGCGCTACGCGTGGTAACACCACCGGCTGACTCCAAGGGCAACCCCATCGCCAGGCACCTGCACGCCCCGCGAGCTTGGCGGTGCGACGCCACTCGTCGTGAACCGGCACTGTCCTTGCAGTGCCCTCCTTGCAAGGAGAACCACCTCGGAGCCCTCCCGACGAAAGGGTTGCACCTCGTCGCCTCGAAGGCGGTCCAGGCGCTCGGCCGGGCAGCCGGCCAAAACACTCAACAGCCTGCCATCACCGATGGCGAGCCCAGCAAAACCGGCCTCTGACAGGGAGAAACAGACTACCAACCGGACGTTCTGAAACCTGCGAAAGACGCGGTTGCACCTGGTTGCACCCGAGAATGCCGACGTTTATATTCTCGCCACTTTGTCGTGCCCCTTTCCAAGAACAGGTAGAACCATGGCCACCACCACCCTTGGCGTGAAACTTGACGACGCCACCCGTGAACGCCTCAAGCAAGCCGCGCAGACCATCGAGCGCACCCCGCACTGGCTGATCAAGCAGGCCATCTTCAACTACCTGGAACAGATCGAAGGGGGCCTGAACCCCGCCGCCCACGCCGGCCTGGCAGCCGCAGCCGGCGAAGAATCGCTGGAAGCGCTGAGCGAACAGGGCCTGCAGGTGTTCCTCGAGTTCGCCGAGAGCATCCTGCCGCAGTCCGTGCTGCGCGCCGCCATCACCTCGGCCTACCGCCGCCCGGAAACCGAAGCCCTGCCGATGCTGCTGGAGCAGGCGCGCCTGCCGCAGGCCCTGGCTGACGCGGCCAACAAGATGGCCCTGGGCATCGCCGAGAAGCTGCGCAACCAGAAGAGCGCCGGCGGCCGCCAGGGCCTGGTGCAGGGCCTGCTGCAGGAGTTCTCCCTGTCGTCCCAGGAAGGCGTGGCGCTGATGTGCCTGGCCGAGGCGCTGCTGCGCATCCCGGACAAGGCCACCCGCGACGCCCTGATCCGCGACAAGATCGCCAACGGCAATTGGAGCCAGCACCTGGGCCAGAGCCCGTCGATGTTCGTCAACGCCGCCTCCTGGGGCCTGCTGATCACCGGCAAGCTGGTGTCCACCCACACCGAAGCGGGCATGACCTCCTCGCTCAACCGCATCATCGGCAAGAGCGGCGAGCCGCTGATCCGCAAGGGCGTGGACATGGCCATGCGCCTGATGGGCGAGCAGTTCGTCACCGGCGAGACCATCGGTGAAGCCCTGGCCAATGCCACCACCATGGAGAGCAAGGGCTTCCGCTACTCCTACGACATGCTCGGCGAAGCCGCGCTGACCGAGGAAGACGCCAAGCGCTACCTGGCCTCCTACGAGCAGGCCATCCACGCCATCGGCAAGGCCTCCCACGGCCGCGGCATCTACGAAGGCCCGGGCATCTCCATCAAGCTCTCGGCGCTGCACCCGCGCTACAGCCGCGCGCAGTACGACCGGGTGATGGAAGAGCTGTACCCGACCCTGCTGAACCTCACGCAGATGGCCAAGCAGTACGACATCGGCCTGAACATCGACGCCGAGGAAGCCGACCGCCTGGAAATCTCCCTCGACCTGCTCGAGCGCCTGTGCTTCGAGCCGAGCCTGGCCGGCTGGAACGGCATCGGCTTCGTCATCCAGGCCTACCAGAAGCGCTGCCCGTACGTGATCGACTACGTCATCGACCTGGCCAAGCGCAGCCGCCACCGCCTGATGATCCGCCTGGTCAAGGGCGCCTACTGGGACAGCGAGATCAAGGCCGCCCAGGTCAACGGCCTGGAAGGCTACCCGGTCTACACCCGCAAGCCGTACACCGACGTCTCCTACATCGCCTGCGCGCGCAAGCTGCTGGCGGTGCCGGAAGCCATCTACCCGCAGTTCGCCACCCACAACGCCCACTCGCTGGCGGCCATCTACCAGATCGCCGGGCAGAACTACTACCCGGGCCAGTACGAGTTCCAGTGCCTGCACGGCATGGGCGAGCCCCTGTACGAGCAAGTGGTGGGCAAGGTCGCCGACGGCAAGTTCAACCGTCCGTGCCGCATCTACGCCCCGGTCGGCAGCCACGAGACGCTGCTGGCCTACCTGGTCCGCCGCCTGCTGGAAAACGGCGCCAACACCAGCTTCGTCAACCGCATCGCCGACCACAGCATCTCCCTGCAGGACCTGGTCACCGACCCGGTGCAGCAAGTCGAGAAGATGGCCGCCCAGGAAGGCACCCTCGGCCTGCCGCACCCGCGCATCCCGCTGCCGCGTGACCTGTACGGCGACGCCCGGGCCAACTCCGCCGGCCTCGACCTCGCCAACGAACACCGCCTCGGCTCGCTGAGCTCGGCGCTGCTCTCCAGCACCAACCACGCCTACGTCGCCCAGCCGGTGCTCGGCAACGACACCCCGGCGCCGCTGGCGGCCGAAGCCGTGCGCAACCCGGCCGACCACCGCGACCTCGTCGGCCAGGTGCACGAGGCCAGCGAAGCCGACGTCAAGGCCGCGCTGCTCTGCGCCCAGGCCAGCGGTCCGATCTGGCAGTCCACCCTGCCGGCCGAACGCGCCGCCGCGCTGGAGCGCGCCGCCGACCAGATGGAAGGCGAGATGCAGCAGCTGATGGGCCTGCTGGTGCGCGAGTCCGGCAAGACCTTCGCCAACGCCATCGCCGAAGTACGCGAGGCGGTGGACTTCCTGCGCTACTACGCAGCCCAGGCACGCGGCTTCGCCAACGACAGCCACCGTCCGCTGGGCCCGGTGGTGTGCATCAGCCCGTGGAACTTCCCGCTGGCGATCTTCAGCGGCCAGGTGGCCGCCGCCCTGGCCGCCGGCAACACCGTGCTGGCCAAGCCGGCCGAGCAGACCCCGCTGATCGCCGCGCAAGCCGTGCGCATCCTCATCGAAGCCGGCCTTCCGTCCGGCGTGCTGCAACTGCTGCCGGGCCGCGGCGAAACCGTCGGTGCCCGCCTGGTGGGCGACGAGCGCGTGCGCGGCGTGATGTTCACCGGCTCCACCGAGGTGGCCGGCATCCTCCAGCGCAACATCGCCGGCCGCCTGGATGCCCAGGGCCGCGCCATTCCGCTGATCGCCGAGACCGGCGGGATGAACGCCATGATCGTCGACTCCTCGGCCCTGGCCGAGCAGGTGGTGGTGGACGTGATCAACTCCGCCTTCGACAGCGCCGGCCAGCGCTGCTCGGCCCTGCGCGTGCTGTGCGTGCAGGCCGACGTGGCCGACCGCGTGGTGCAGATGCTCAAGGGCGCCATGGCCGAATACGCCATGGGCTCGCCGGAGCGCCTGAACGTCGACATCGGCCCGGTGATCGACGCCGAGGCCAAGGCCAACATCGACAAGCACATCCAGGCCATGCGCGACAAAGGCCGCAAGGTGTTCCAGGCCGCTCGCGTGAACGGCGAGGAGATCATGCGCGGCACCTTCGTCATGCCGACCCTGATCGAACTGGACAGCTTCGACGAGCTCAAGCGCGAGATCTTCGGCCCGGTGCTGCACCTGGTGCGCTACGAGCGCTCCGACCTCGACCAGCTGCTGGCGCAGATCAACGCCTCCGGCTACGGCCTGACCCTCGGCGTGCACACCCGCATCGACGAGACCATCAACCAGGTCGTCGAGGCCGCCCACGTCGGCAACCTCTACGTCAACCGCAACATCGTCGGCGCCGTGGTCGGCGTGCAGCCCTTCGGCGGCGAAGGCCTCTCCGGCACCGGCCCGAAGGCCGGCGGCCCGCTGTACCTGTACCGCCTGCTGTCGACCCGCCCGCGCGATGCGGTGGCCCAGCAACTGGCCGGCGACGCCAAGCAGGCCCTGGAGCGCCCGGCCGAGCAGGCGAAAGCCCTGCAAGCCCTGCGCGACTGGGCTGGCAAGCAGGAGCCGGAACTGGCCAAGCTGGCCGCCGAGTTCGCCGAACTGGCGCAGAGCTACAGCTGCCACGTGCTGACCGGCCCGACCGGCGAGCGCAACACCTACACCCTGCTGCCGCGCGAACGCGTGCTGAACCTTGCCGAAGAGCGCAGCGACCTGCTGGTGCAACTGGCCGCGACCCTCGCGGTGGGCAGCCTGGTCGTATGGCCGGCGTCCCAGCGCGAGCTGCGCGACAGCCTGCCGAAGGACGTGCAGAAGCGCATTGAGCTGGTCAACGACTGGACCGCCGCCGACGCCGCCTTCGACGCCATCCTCCACCACGGCGATTCCGACCAGCTGCGCGCAGTCTGCGAGCAGGCCGCCAAGCGCAAGGGCGCCATCGTCGGCGTGCACGGCCTGGCCAAGGGCGAAACCGACGTGCCGATGGAGCGCCTGCTGGTCGAGCACGCACTCAGCGTCAACACCGCCGCCGCGGGCGGCAACGCCAGCCTGATGACCATCGGCTGATGAAAAAGGCGGCGGCCCTACCCGGGCCGCCGCCGGCTCCACTCGCGCCCTTGGGCGCATACCGCGGTACACCGAAACCGGGGGCTACCCGCCCGGTACTGCGGCCCTTCCCTTCTGGCATCTACATGCCTGCGCCTGCCCACCCGGCAGGCGCCGCGACGGGGCTACCCGCCCCTAGGAGCTAGCTTCCTCGCGAACGGCTCCCTGCCGAATCGGTTCGCGAGCAAGCTCGCTCCTACAGGGTCCATCCCCGCAGCCCCCAGCTAGCGTCTGTCGAGATACTGGTACAGCTCTTCCTCCTGCTCGAAATGCAGCCGCACCAGGGTGTCCAGGCGGACCAGCAGCATCTGCACCTCGTCCAGCGGCACGGCGGCCGGGTCCTGCTGCAGGTCGTCGCGCATCCGTGCCAGCAGCAGGATCAGGCGGAAGATCTCGCGATGGCCGTAGCTGAGCGCCGACAACGGGTCTTCGCCGGCCAGGCGTGCCGACAGCAGCGGATAGAGCTTTCGCTCGTCGTCGCGCTCATGCTCGGCAAGCAGGCGCTGCAGGTCGTCGACCAGCGTGTTGAGCGCCTCCCGGGCCGCGTCCTCCGGCAACCGCGCGAACTCCCCGGCCAGTTGCTGCAGGCGCGCCAGCAGGCGTCCGAGCTGGGCGTGCTCGTCGCTCAACCGGTCGAGTTGCTCACCGCTCAGCAATTCCGCCTGCCCGCGTCGCGTTCCCAGGGCACGCAGGGCGTAGGCGATCACCGCCACGTCGATCAGCTCCTGCACTACCGCGCCAGCCAGCGCCGGCAGGAAGCCGCAAGCCGCCACCAGCATGGCCAGCAGCGACAGCCCCATGCCGGCCAGCACGCCGTGGCGGGCGATGGCGCGGGTATGGCGGGCAATATCCAGCGCCTCGACCAGGCGATCCAGGCGATCGACCAGCAGCACCACCCCGGCCGCTTCGGAGGAGGCGCTGGCGCCGGCGGCGCCCATGGCCACACCGACATCGGCCGCCGCCAGGGCCGGCGCGTCGTTGATCCCGTCGCCGACCATCAGCGTGCGACCGGCTGCCCCTCCTTCCTTCACCGCGCGTACCTTGTCCGCCGGCGACAGCCCGGCGTGCAGCTCGTCGATGCCGGCAGCCAGGGCAATCATCTCGGCGGTCTCCAGGCGGTCGCCGGTGAGCATGACGATCCGCTCGACCCCCACCGCGCGCAGGCGCCGTACCACACGTGGCGTTTCCCGGCGCACGCGGTCGGCGAACAGCAGCGCGCCGGCCAGCTCGCCGTCCACCTCGACGAAGCTGCCGCCACAGGCGGCGTAGTCCATGCGCCGCAGGATGCTCGCCGCCCAGCGCCCGGCCTCCGCCCCGGCACGGGCGAAGGACAGCGTCCCCAGGCGCACGCGATGGCCGTCGACCTGTCCGGCGAGCCCGGCGCCGGGGCTTTCCTCCACCGCCTGCGGCGCTTGCAGCGCCAACCGCTGCTGCTGCGCGGCCTGGACGATGGCCTGGGAGATCGGGTGCACCGAGGCCTGCGCCAGCGAAGCGGCCCAGGTCAGCAACTGGCCCGCGTCGCGGCTGCCGTTGACCTCCACCGACAGCAGGCGCACTTGGCCGCTGGTGAGGGTGCCGGTCTTGTCGAGATACAGCTGGCTCACTTCGGCCAGCGCCTCCAGGGTGGCGCCATCCTTGATCAGGATGCCGCGCCGGGCCGCCCGCGAGATGCCGCCGATGATGGCGATGGGTACCGCAAGAATCAGCGGACAGGGCGTAGCCACTACGAGCACCGCTAAAGCGCGCAAAGGGTCGCCACTGAACAGCCAGGCGAGTCCGGAGAGCAGCAGGGTCGCGGGGATGAACAGCAGCGCGTAACGGTCGGCCAGGCGCACGAAGGGCGCACGCGAGCTGCGTGCCGCCTCGGCCAGGCGCACCACCCCGGCATAGGTGCTTTCGGCCGCGCCCTGGGTGGCCTGCAGCTGGAGCGGCTCGCCAAGGTTGACCACCCCGCTGAGCAACGGGCTGCCCTGGCGGCGCGTCACCGGCAACGACTCGCCGGTCAGCGCCGACTCGTCGAGGCTGGCGCTGGGGCTGAGCAGGCGGCCATCGACCGGCACCACTTCGCCCAGGCGCACCAGCAACACCTGCCCGGGCCGCACCTGCTCGATGGGCACGCGGCGCAGGTCGCCGCCCTCCTCCAGCCAGGCGAAGCGCGGCGCACGGTCGACCAGCGCACGCAGCTCACGCTCGGCGCGCCGCGAGGTGTAGAACTCCAGGGTCCGCCCGCTGGCCAGCATCAGCGCCACCACCGCCGCCACCAGCCATTGCCCGAAGGCCAGGGCCGCACCTATGGCGAGCAAGGCGACCAGGTCCACTCCGGTCTCGCCCCGTAGCAGGCGCTGGACGATCTCGACGGCCAACAGCAGCGCCATCATCACCGCCCCCGAAGTCCAGCAGCCGGCGGCCAGCGACGGTTGGTCCAGGGCGTAGGCCAAGCCGCCGAGCAACAAGCCCAGCGCGGTAAGCAGCAACAGTGCCGGCTCGCGCCAGCGCAGCCAGTGGTCGAGCGATCCCCGATTCACGGAACCCACCTTTCCCGACGATGCTTCATGTCCCGCCCCAGCGATGGGCAGGCGTGCCTCATCAGACTAGGTGCAAGCGCGCATTGGCGCCGCGCCCTGGCGGGCGGTGAAGCACAAGGCGCATTCCCTCTCGCTCGAGCTGGCAACCGGAGGGTGCGGGGAAACGCCACCAGGGTCCGAGCCCGAATCGCGCCCATAAAAAAACCCGCAATGCATGCATTGCGGGTTTTTCGACGGTGCGATCGCTTACGAAACGATCTGAACCTGCTCGGCCTGCGGACCCTTGGCGCCTTGGGTCACGATGAAGCTGACGCGCTGGCCTTCGTCCAGGGTCTTGTAGCCGTTGGTTTCGATCTGACGGAAGTGAACGAATACGTCCGGACCGCTCTCAGGGGTGATGAAGCCGAAGCCTTTCTCGGCGTTGAACCACTTGACGGTACCGTTTTGGCGATTTGCCATGATGTGTTTCTCCAAAGTAGGAATTGCCCAGCCGTATGGACTGTAGATGACTGAATGCAAAGTGAAGGGATACCGTGGAGATGGAATTCGAAATCGAGCATCAAGACGGGCCGCTAAACAGAGCAGGCAGGCGAGCAGGATACAGGGTCGGCGGCGGTTTGTAAGCCTCTGCAGTAAATTGAAGGGCATTCGGATAGGCGGTCGGCGCCTTTCGAGTCGTTACGACGAGCGCCAGCAGGGCCCGAGCACGCCGGCGACGCCGGGACGTCATGGCGCGCTTCCCTGCTCGGGACTCCCCGCTGGCGCGGCCGTCTCGGCGAAGCGCCGGCGCAGTTCGGCGAAGGCCTCCAGGCGCGCCTGCAACGCCCCGTGCACGGTGCCGGCGGGGAAGCGCCCGTCGGCGTCGGCGACCCCGGCCTCCAGCCCGGTGAGCAGCTCCATGGCCTGCTCGGCGTGTTCCACGGCGTAGATGTGGAAGCGCCCCTCGGCCACTGCATCCAGCAAGCTTCGCTGCAGCATCAGGTGACAGACGTTGCCCTGCGGAATGATCACACCCTGGCTGCCGGTCAGGCCACGCGCCGCGCAGAGGTCGAAGAAACCCTCGATCTTCTCGTTGACCCCACCTATCACCTGCAGCCGCCCGTGCTGGTCCACCGAGCCGGTGATCGCGAGGTCCTGGCGCAGCGGCAACTCGCCGAGCGCCGACTGCAGCACGCAGAGCTCGGCGGCCGAGGCGCTGTCGCCGTCCACCCCGCCGTAGGACTGCTCGAACACCAGGGTTGCGGCGAAGGACAGCGGCTGGCGCCCGCCAAAGCGGCTGGCCAGGCAGGCGGAGAGGATCAGCACGCCCTTGGAGTGCAGCGCGCCGCCCAGTTCCACCTCGCGCTCGATGTCGATCAGCTTGCCGTCGCCCAGGCGCGCGGTAGCGGTGATCCGCGCCGGTTGGCCGAAGGTCTGCCCGCCCAGCTGCAGCACCGACAGCCCGTTGATCTGCGCCACCCGCTTGCCGTCGGTCTCGATGTGCCGCAGGTCGCGCAGGGTCGCCTCCAGTTGGCGCTCGCGGATCTGCCCGGCGCGTTGCCGGCGTTCCTGTACGGCGCGCTCGACGTCCTCGCGGCGGATCAGCTCCTGGCGGCCTTCGCCGGCCCAGTAGTCGGCCTCGTGCAGCAGGTCGAGCAGCGCCTGCATGTTCAGGGTCATCTTCTCCCCGTCGTCGGCGGTCCGAGCCGCTTCCTCGATCAGTCGGCCGATGGCGGCGGTCTCCAGCACGCGCAGGCGCTCGCGGCGCTGCAGCGTGGCCAGCAGGCGGGCATAGAGACGCGCGCTGTCGGCGCTGCGCGGCATGTCCTCGGCGAAATCGGCCTGGACCTTGAACAGCAGCGGGAACTCCGGGTCCAGCTGGGTCAGCAGGTGATGCAGCAGGCGATCGCCGATCAGCACCACCTTGACCCGCAGCGGGATCGGGTCCGGTTCCAGTGAGATGGTGCTGGCCAGGCTGAGCAACTGTTCCGGTGACTGGATGCGCAGCTCGCCGGCCTGCAGGGCGCGCTTGAGCGCATCCCAGGCGAAAGGGGTAAGCAGCAGCTTGCGCGCATCGAGCAGCAGGTAGCCGCCGTTGGCACGGTGCAGCGCGCCCCCCTTGATCAGGGTGAAGTCAGTGTGCAGCGTGCCCATCATCGCCTGGTGCTCGATGCGCCCGAAGAGGTTCTGGTAGCTCGGGAAGTCCTCGTAGACCAGCGGGGCATCATCGCTGGCGCCGTTATCCACCAGCACGTTGACGAAGTAACGATTGAACGGCGTCAGCCGCTGGTGATCGAGCATCCGCTCGGCCGGCGCCGAGCCGAACAGCTCCAGGCCCTTCTCGATCATGTCGCGCTTGACCTCGTCGAGGTACAGCGCCACTTGCTCCAGGTGAGCGTACTGGCCGGCCAGGTGGTTGAACTGACGGTCCACGGTGGCACGCGCCACCGCCTGGTTCAGCTGCTCGATCTGCAGGTCGTGGTCGCGGCTGGCCTGGGCGACCTGCTGCACGGTCTGGCGCAGCAGCTGGCTGATCTGCTCGGTGTGCTCGTCGATCTGCCGCCGCTCGCTCTCGGGCAGCTTGCCGAAGGCTTCGGCGTCCATCACCTCGCCGTCCTTGGTCGGCGCCAGGGTGAAGCCCGCCGGGGTGCGCAGCAGCACGATGCCGGCCTCCTTGGCCGCCGCCTCGACATCGCCGAACAGCTGATCCTCGCGGTTCTTGAACTTGTCCTTGATGCCCTGCACGGCGCTGCGGTACTCGGCGCTGTCGAATGCCGCCGGCAGTGCCACGATCAAGCGCCGCACCAGCGCCCGCAGGTCGCCGTCGAGGTTGCACCCGGTGCCTGCCGGCAGGCGCAGCACGCGCGGCTTGTGCGGGGTGCGGAAGTTGTTGACATAGCACCAGTCGTTCGGTGCCTCCAGCAAGGGCGCCTGGCGGCCGAGCAGCTGGCGCACGATGGCATGCTTGCCCAGCCCCGGCGAGCCCATCACATAGAGGTTGTAGCCCTCGTGGCGGATGCCGATGCCGAAGCGCAGGGCGCCGAGCGCGCGCTCCTGGCCAAGACCGCCGTCGAGGTCGGCGAGATCGGCGCTGCTGGCGCAGCCCAGCGCCTCCAGGTCGCAGGCCTGGTAGAGCTGCGGGACGGTCAATTCGGGATGCGGCGGCACGGTGCAACTCCTCGGTGCGGGACCTTCGCGGGGGCGAGCACTCCTAGAGTTAAGTCCAAGCCCTGCGGCCAGCCATGGCCGGCCGGCGCCCTCCGACGAGCCGCATCAGGCCAGGCGTGGGAGCAGGTAGCCGACCAGGTCGTCCAGCCGTTCGAAACGCCAGTAGTCCTCCTCGGGGATGCTGACGCCCAGGCGCTGGTGCAGCAGCGTCAGGAAGCGCAGCCAGTCCATCGAGTCCAGGTCGACTTCCTCGCGCAGGACCCGGTCGCCCCGCAAGGTCGCCGGATCGATCTCCGGCGCGACCGTCTTCAGGGCCTGCAGCACCTCGGCACGGATCGCCGCCTCGTCCATCTCTCACCTCCTCACAGGTCGCCGGGATGCTTCAGCAGGCGGTGTATCCCGGCCAGGAAACGTCCGCCGTAGTGGCCGTCGCTTACCCGGTGGTCCGCCGCCAGGCTCGCGTTGACCTGCGGCCGCACGCACAGCTCGCCGCCATCGACCCAGGGCCTTTCGGCGATGCGGCCGAAGCCAACCAGCGCCACCTGCGGCGGATAGATCACGCCGAACACGCTCTCCGCCCCCTGGTCGCCGAGCAGGGTGACGGTCAGTCCCGCTCCCTCGAGCTCGGAGCTTCGCAACGAGCCGGCGCGAGCCCTTTGAACGAGATCGACGAAATCGTCCATCAGGGTCGGCAGGTCCTTGTCCGCGACCGCATGCAGGGTCGGCGCCACCAGCCCGCCCTGGCGCAACGCGATGGCGACGCCCAGGTGAATGCCGTCGGCCGGGTGGAAGGCGCCGTCGCGCCAGCTGCCGTTGAGCTGCGGGTAGTCGCGCAGCGCCAGCGCCACCGCCTTGAGCAGGGCCACCGCCGGCAACAGGCGGCGTTCCGGGGGCAGCGGCGCGTTGTACGCCTGCAGCCAAGCCAGCAGCGGCCCGAGGTCCAGGCTTTCCATCAGGTAATAGTGCGGAATCTCGCGCTTGGAGCGGCTCATCGCGCTGGCGATGGCCTGGCGCATGGCGGCGTTGCGATCGACCGCCGCGACCGGCCGGGCCGCCTCGACGTCACTAAGAGTCACCGCGCCCTGCGGTCCGGTACCGCGCAAGTTCGCGACGTCGAGGCCCAACTCGGCGGCCCGCAGGCGCGCCGCCGGGGATATCCGCGGACGGGTGCTGGCCGGCGCGCCGGGAATCGCCCCGGGTGACGGCGCCTCCGCCGCCACGGCCGGACCTGCCCGCCGCGCGTGGCGCTGCGCGTTGGCCGCCGTCTCGCCGGCTTCCAGCAGGGTCGCCAGCAGGGTGCCGACCGGCACCTTGTTCCCCGGCTCGACCAGCAACTCGAAGACCTCGCCGGCCTGCCAGCACTCCACGTCCACCGCCGCCTTGGCGGTGTCCACCACGGCCACCACCTGGCCCCGCTCGACCTTGTCGCCGGGGCGCACCTTCCACTCCAGCAAGGTCCCCTCGTCCATGTCGGCGCCCAGCGATGGCAGGTTGAATTCGATCATCCCAGCAACCCCCTGGCCGCCGCGACTATGCCGGGCACCTGCGGCAAGGCCGCGTCTTCGAGGTGCTTGGCGTAGGGGATCGGCACCTCCGCGCTGCAAAGCCGCGCCGGCGGCGCATCCAGCTCATAGAAGCCCTGCTCGGTGAGGCGCGCGAGGATCTCGGCGGACAGCCCGCCACTGCGCCAGGCCTCGTCGACCACCAGCACCCGCCGCGTCTTGCGCAGCGAAGCCAGCAGCGTGGCGTCGTCCAGCGGGCGCAGTACGCGCAGGTCGATGACCTCGGCGGAAATGCCCTCCTGCGCCAGTTGCTCGGCGGCGGCCAGGGCCTTGTGCAGCGTGCCGCCGTAGGCGATGAGGGTCAGGTCGCTGCCCTCGCGGCGAACCTTCGCCGAACGGATGTCCACCGGCGCGTCGGCATCCAGCTCGCCCTCCAGGTTGTAGAGCTGGGCATGCTCGAAGATCAGCACCGGATCGGGGTCCTGCAGCGCCGGCCAGAGCATGCCGCGAGCGTCCTCCAGGGTGGCCGGGGCAAGAATCTTCAGCCCGGGAATATGCGCCAGCCAGCCCTCCAGGCTGTGCGAGTGCTGCGCCGCCAGTTGCCGCCCCGCGCCCGTGGCCATGCGCAGGACCAGGGGCACCGAGAACTGGCCGCCGGACATGTGCCGCAGGGTGGCCGCGGTGTTCACCAGCGGGTCCAGCGCCAGCAGGCTGAAATTCACCGTCATGACTTCGACGATCGGCCGCATGCCGCCCAGCGCCGCGCCTATGCCGGCGCCGACGAAGGTCAGCTCGGAGAGCGGGGTGTCGCGGATGCGCGCTTCGCCGAATTCCTCGAGCAGGCCCTTGGACACCGCATAGCTGCCGCCGTAGCGGCCGACGTCCTCGCCCATCAGGAACACCCGCTCATCGCGCAGCAGGGCTTCGCGAAGCGCCTCGCGCAGGGCCTCGCGGTAGGTGGTGTGGCTCATGGCGCGCCCTCCCCGGTGTAGACATCCCGCGCCAGCGTCTCCACCGGTTCCAGGGTGCCGGCCTCGGCGTAGGCGACGGCCGCCTCCACCTCCCGCTCGACCTCGGCGAGCAGCGCGCCGGCGGCGCCCTCGTCCAGCATGCCTTCGGCGAGCAGTTGCGCGCGGTAGGCCGGAATCGGGTCGCGCAGCTTCCAGCGCTCGACCTCGGCCTTGTCGCGGTAGAGCTCGGGGTCGAACATCGAATGCGCACGGAAGCGGTAGGTCCTGAACTCGAGGAAGTACGGCCCCGCCCCGGAGCGCACCCACTCCACCGCCCGCCGACTGGCCTCGTGCACGGCCAGCACATCCATGCCGTCCACCGCCTGCGCCTGCATTTTGTAGGCGCTGGCCTTGGCGCACAGGTCGGTCTGCGACTGCGAGCGAACCAGCGCGGTGCCCATCGCGTAGAGGTTGTTTTCGCAGCAGAACAGCATCGGCAACTGCCAGAGCGCCGCCAGGTTCATGGTTTCGTGGAAAGCCCCTTCGGCCATCGCCCCCTCGCCGAAGAAGCAGGCGACCAGGCGCTTGCCGCCCTGCAGCCGCTCGGCCAGGGCCAGCCCCGCCGCCAGCGGCAGGCCGCCGCCGACGATGGCGTTGCCGCCGAAGAAGCGCGTGGCCGCGTCGAACAGGTGCATGGACCCGCCGCGCCCGCGGGAGCAGCCCTCCTGGCGACCGAACATCTCCGCCATGATGGCGTCCATCGGCACGCCCTTGAGCAGCGCATGGCCGTGCTCGCGGTAGGTGGCCACCAGCGCATCGTCCGCCGCCAGGGCGCGCAGGGCGCCGACCGCCACCGCCTCCTCGCCGATGTACAGGTGCAGGAAGCCGCGAATCTTCTGCTGCCCGTAGAGTTCCGCGGCGCGCTCCTCCAGGCGGCGGATGCGCAGCATGTCGCGCAGCAGGCCGACGGCGAATGCCGGCGACGGTGGCGATGGCTGTCCGTTCATAGCGGATTCTCCAGGGTCGAGGTGTCGCCTTCCGGCAGGCCCAGCTCGCGCGCCTTGAGCAGGCGGCGCAGGGTCTTGCCGCTGCGGGTGTGCGGCAGGCTGGGGAGGAAGTCCAGCTCCTTGGGCGCCACGGCGGCGCCCAGGCGAAGCCGCGCATGCCCGAGCAGTTCGTCACGCAGCGCATCGCCGGGGGAGAAGCCGGGGTTCAGGGCGACGAACGCCTTGACCCGTTCCCCGAGCAATTCGTCAGGCTTGCCGATCACCGCCGCGTCGGCCACCGCCGGATGCTCCAGCAGCGCGCTCTCGACCTCGAAAGGACCGATCAGGTGGCCGGCGGACTTGATGACGTCGTCGCTGCGGCCGACGAACCAGTAGTAGCCATCGACGTCGCGGCGGGCCAGGTCGCCGCTGAGGTACCAGTCGCCGACGAAGCAGCGCCGGTAGCGCTCCTCCTGGCCGAGGTAGGTGCGGAACATGCCAGGCCAGGGCTGCCCCAGCGCCAGTTCGCCGAGCTGGTCGTCGCCGAGGCGCTCCAGGCTGCCGTCGCCCTTCACCCGCACGATGGCCGCCTCGATGCCCGGCAGCGGCTTGCCCATGGAGCCGGGCTTGATCGGCATGGCCAGGGTGTTGGCGATCATGATCCCGCCGGTTTCCGTCTGCCACCAGTTGTCGTGGATGGGCAGGCCCAGCACGTCCTGGCCCCACCACACCGCCTCCGGGTTCAGCGGCTCGCCCACGCTGGCGACGAAGCGCAGCTGCGGGAAGCGGTGGCGCCGCGCCAGTTCAGGCCCGGCCCGCATCAGCATGCGGATCGCCGTCGGCGCCGTGTACCAGACGCTGACCCGCTCGCGTTCGAGGGTCGCGTACCAGCGCGCCGCATCGAAGTCGCCGGCGTCGACGAGGCTGGTCACGCCGAGCATCAGCGGGGCGAGGATGCCGTAGGAAGTGCCGGTGACCCAGCCCGGATCGGCGGTGCACCAGTAGATGTCGTCCGGGTGCAGGTCCAGCGCGTACTTGCCGGTGATGTAGTGCATCAGCGCCGCGCCGTGCACGTGCAGCGCGCCCTTCGGCGTACCGGTGGTGCCGCTGGTGAAATGCAGCAGCGATGGGGTGTCCTCGTCGCAGGGCACGACCGCGAAGTCCTCCGATGCCTCGTCTAGTAGCGGCTGCAGGTCGAGAGTGCCGTCCTGGGGGGGCGGTTCGCCCTCGCCGCCGTAGACCAGCACTCGTTCGAGCGTCGGCAGGCGCCCGCGCAGCCCCGCCACCTTGCGCCGGTAGAGGCTGCGGCTGGTCACCAGCAGGCGGCACTCGCCCAGGCGCAGGCGGGTTTCCAGGGGCTCGGGGCCGAAGGCGGCGAACAGCGGCGTGACCACGCAGCCGTTCTTCAAGGCACCCAGCACGGCGAGGTACAGCTCGAGGCCCCGCTCGCAGAGAACGAACACCCGGTCGCCCCGCGAAAGCCCGAGGCGCAGCAGCACATTGGCGAAACGGTTGCTCAGGCGACTCAGCTCGGCGTAGCTGACCTCGCGGCGCCCACCGGCGCGGGCCAGGAGGCACAGCGCGACGTGCTCGCGCCACGCGCCCTGGGCGTGGCGGTCGACCGCCTCATGGGCCAGGTTCAGGCCGCCGCCAGGCAGCCGCGCCAACTCGCGCGCGGCGATCTCCCAGGAAAACCCGGCGGCGGCTTCGGCGTCATCCGGCCAGTTGGGTTTCACCGGCATCGCCTCGGGATGCTTGTCGATGGTAGCCGGACGCATCGTTCACCTCCGGGCGCGCTTGGCACAGGAGAGTCCAGGGCCGCTTTCGAGTCAGGCTAGCCCCGTGCCGGAGGGCCGGTTTGATCCCGATCAAGCAATCGCGGTCCCCTTGCGGTTCGACGCCGGCCGGCTTTGCGCTAGCATCCGGACAATTCGCCCGCCTCGCGCGGCGCCTGCCGATTCCCGCCCCGGAGCCCCTGCCATGAGCCCATCCACCCCCGACAGCCACGACCTGTTGCTGGTGATCGACGTCCAGAACGATTTCTGCGCCGGCGGCGCCCTGGCCGTGCCCGACGCGGACGCCGTGGTGCCGGTGATCAACCGCCTCGCCGAGCGCTTCTCGCATGTGGTGCTGACCCAGGACTGGCACCCGGCCGACCACCAGAGCTTCGCCGCCAACCACCCCGGCCGGCAGCCGTTCGACAGCCTGAGCCTGGCCTATGGCGAGCAGACCCTGTGGCCCGTGCACTGCGTGCAGGGCACCGCCGGCGCGGCCTTCCATCCGCAACTGGCGCTGACGAAGGCCGAGCTGGTCCTGCGCAAGGGCTACCGCAGCGCCATCGACTCCTACTCGGCCTTCTACGAGAACGACCGCCGCACCCCCACCGGCCTGGCCGGCTACCTGCGCGAACGCGGCATCCGGCGCCTGTTCCTCGTCGGACTGGCAACCGACTACTGCGTGCTGTATTCAGCCCTGGACGCCCGCCGGGAAGGTTTCGAGGCCGTGCTGCTGCTCGACGCTTGCCGCGGCCTGGACCTGGACGGTTCGCTGGCGAAAGCCGTGCAGGCAATGCGCGAAGCCGGCGTGGAGATTCGCGACAACCTCTGAGCGCGCCGCTCAGGGCCTGCCGACCAGCCGGTCGGCCTCGGCCGCCAGCAGGTGCAGCGCCTCGGACTCGTGCACCGGATAGGCGGCCGGGTCGAGGCTGCAGAGGGCCGCGGGCAGGCTGTCCAGCTGCAATCGGGTATAGGCACGAACCTCCTCCAGCGACGGCGATGGGTGCAGGCGCCGGCCATGGCGCATCACCGGCTTGATCAAGGCCACGCCCGGTGCCGTGTCGCCTTCCAGGGTGAGAACGTCGCCGCAACAGCAGCCATCGTCGTCGTACTGGCGATAAACCTGCTTGCGCCCCGGCCAGGTGGCCTTGCCCTCGGAGCGCTTGCGCCGCGGCAGCCCGGCGTATTCCTGCAGCTTGTAGGCGCAGTCCAGCGCCGGCACGTCGGCCGAGGTGTCCAGCTTGGTGCCCACGCCATAGCCGTCTATGGGAGCACCCTTCGCCTGCAGGTCGCGCAGCAGGTATTCGTCGACGCTGCCGCTGGCGAAGATGGTGACTTCATTCAGGCCGCCGGTATCGAGGATGGCGCGGACCTTGCGCGCATGCTCGCCGAGGTCGCCGCTGTCGATACGCACGCCCTGCACGCGGATGCCGGCCGCCGCCAGGCGCGGCGCCAGGTCCACTACCCGCGCGGCGCCGGCCTCGGTGTCGTAGGTGTCGATCAGCAGCACCACCGAGCCCGGCAGGCTGTTGGCGAAATGCTCGAAGGCCGCGACCTCGTCGACGTGCGCCTGGATGAACGAATGCGCCATGGTCCCGGCGAGCGGAATGCCGAACTGCGCACCGGCCAGCACCGTGGCCGTGGCCGAGAAGCCCGCCAGGTAACAGGCCCGCGAGGCGAGCAGCCCGGCCTCGGCGCCATGCGCCCGGCGCAGGCCGAAATCCACCAGGCGCTTGCCCGGCGCCTGCAGCACCACGCGGGCGGCCTTGCCGGCGATCAGCGACTGGAAGTGCAGCAGGTTGACCAGCCGCGACTCCGCCAGCTGCGCCTCCGGCAGCGGCGCGGTGACCCGCAGGATCGGCTCGTTGGCGAAGAAGGGCGTGCCCTCGGCCATGGCATGCACCTCGCCGGTGAAGCGCAGGCCGGCCAGGTAGTCGATGAACGCCGCCTTGAACATCCGCTGGGCGGACAGCCATTCCAGCTCGGCCTCGGAGAACTGCAGCTGCTCCAGGTAGTCCAGCGCCTGCTCAAGCCCGGCGGCCAGGTAGAAGTTGCGGCACGCCGGCAGCTTGCGGGCGAAGAACTCGAACACCGCGGTGTCGAACATGCCCCGGTCGAAATACGCCTGCAGCATGGTCAGCTGGTAGAGGTCCGTCAGCAGCGCGCCGGGTAAGGCGAGCTGGGGCCGTTGCAGGGTCATGGCGGAGTTCCTCGCTGATACAGGCATCCGGAAGTTCCATCAGACGCCCTCGCACAGGCCCCGGCTCTGATGCAGATCAAGTCGTCGGCGGCGGATCGGCCCAGCATCGGGAAACACCCCAGGCAGGAGGTGCCCCATGTCCGCTTCGTCCCCGCCCTTGCGGCTGTTCCTCGGCGGCGACCTGATGACCGCCCGCGGCATCGACCAGGTCTTGCCGCATCCCGGCGACCCGCAGCTCTACGAAGCCTACGTCAAGGATGCCAACCGCTACGTGGAACTGGCCGAGCGGCGCAACGGCCCCATCGCCCGTCCGGTGGATTTCGCCTACGTCTGGGGCGTGGCGTTGCAGGCCATCGCCCGGCACCGCGCGGACGTCCGCCTGGTCAACCTGGAGACCGCCGTGACCCGGCGCGGCTGGCCGCAGCCCAAGGGCATCAACTACCGGATGCATCCGGACAACCTCCCGGTGCTGCGCAGCGCATGCATCGACTGTTGCAGCCTGGCCAACAACCATGTGCTCGACTGGGGCGAGGAAGGCCTTCTGGACACCCTGTCCGGGCTCGACCAGGCGGGCGTGCGCCACGCCGGCGCCGGCATCGACCGCGGCAGCGCCGAGGCGCCCGCGGTCCTGCCCGTGGCTGGCGGCCGCCTGCTGGTGTTCGCCTTCGCCACCGGCGATTGCGGCGTACCGGCGAGTTGGAGCGCCGGCGAGGGTCGCGCCGGCATCGCCCGCCTGGCCGACCTCTCTTCGTCGACCGTGGCGCGCATCGCCAGTCACATCGACGCGTTCCGCCAACCGGGTGACCGCGTGCTGGTCTCGCTGCACTGGGGCGGCAACTGGGAGTTCCCCGTCGCCCCGGAGCAGACCCGCTTCGCCCACGCGCTGATCGACGAAGCCGGGGCGGACCTGGTCCACGGCCACTCCTCGCACCACGTCAAGGCCCTGGAGGTCTACCGCGAGCGCCTGATCCTGTATGGCTGCGGCGACCTGCTGGACGACTACGAAGGCATCGGCGGGCATGAGCGCTACCGCAGCGACCTCGGCCTGCTGTACTTCCCCGAACTGGACGCCGCGGGCCGCCTGCTGTCGCTGGCGCTCTGCCCCACGCTGCAATGCCGGCTGAGCCTGCAGGCCGCCGTCGAGACGGACCGGGCCTGGCTGCTCGATACCCTCAACCGCCTGTGCCTGCCCTTCGGCTGCTGGTTGCGCGGGGACGACGCCGGCGAACTGCACCTGCACTGGCACTGACCGGCCAGCGCTTCAGCCCTGCAGCGACGGCGGGCCTTCCGGCGGCTCCTTCTCCGGCAGCTCGGTCAGGGTCGCCTCGGTGAGCAGCAGCACGCTGGCGACCGACACGGCGTTCTCCAGGGCGACGCGCACCACCTTGGTCGGGTCGATGATGCCGGCCTCGTACATGTCCACGTACTGGTTGTTCGATGCATCGAAGCCGCGATCGCCCTCCTCGGCGAGCATTCGCGCGACCACCACGCCGGCATCCACCGCGGAGTTCTCGGCGATGGTCCGCGCCGGCGCCTCCAGGGCGCGGCGCAGGATCTGCAGGCCGGTCCGCTCGTCGCCCTGGCAATTCGCTTCCTCCTCGGCGATGGCCTTGACCGCGCGCAGCAGGGCCAGCCCACCGCCGGGCACCAGGCCCTCGGCGATGGCCGCCTTGGTCGCCGCGATGGCATCGTCGAGGGCGTCCTTGCGGGTCTTCATCTCCGCCTCGGTGGGCGCGCCGACACGCACCACCGCGACGCCGCCGGACAGCTTGGCCAGCCGCTCGCGCAGCTTCTCCTGGTCGTATTCGCTGGTGCTGCGCTCCAGTTGCGCGCGGATCTGCTGGAGGCGCGCCTCGATGGCCGGGCGCTCGCCGGCGCCACCGATCAGCGTGGTGCTCTCGCGGTCCACCACCACCCGCTGCACGCGCCCCAGCTGGCTCAGGTCGACCTGCTCCAGGCGGATGCCGAGGTCGCTGGAAATCACCTGGGCGCCGGTGAGCACGGCGATGTCCTGCAGCAGCTCCTTGCGCCGGTCGCCGAACCCCGGCGCCTTCACCGCCACTGCGCGGAGGATGCCGCGGATCTGGTTGACGATCAGCGTCGCCAGCGCCTCGCCCTCGATGTCCTCGGCGATGAACAGCAGCGGCCGGCCGCTCTTGGCGACCTGCTCCAGCAGCGGGATCAGGTCCTTGAGCAGGCCGATCTTCTGGTCGCTCAGCAGCAGGTAGGCGTCCTCGAGGACGGCCTGCATCTTGTCGGTGTCGGTGATGAAGTACGGCGACACGTAGCCCCGGTCGAAGCGCATGCCCTCGACCACTTCCACCACCGTCTCGGTGGTCTTGGACTCTTCCACGCTGATCACGCCCTCGCTGCCGACCTTCTCCAGGGCGTCGGCCACCAGCTCGCCGATGGCGTTGTCGTTGTGCGCCGAGATGCTGGCGATCTGGACCTTTTCCTTGCGGCTGCTCACCGGCCGCGACTGCGCCTTCAGCGACGCCACCGCCCGCTGCAGGCCGCGGTCGAGGCCGCGCTTGATGTCGATGGCGCTGGCCCCGGCGACCACGTTGCGGATGCCGTCGGCGAGGATCGCATGGGCGAGCACCGTCGCCGTGCTGGTGCCGTCGCCCACCGCCTCGCCGGTGCGCTCGGCGGCCTGGCAGAGCATCTGCGCGCCGAGGTTCTCTTCCGGGTCCTCGAGGTCGACCTGCTTGGCAATCGTCACCCCGTCGTTGCACACCACCGGAGTGCCCCAGCCACGGCGGATCAGGACGGACTTGGAGCGCGGCCCCAGGGTGACCCGCACCGCATCGGCCAGCTGCGTCGCGCCGCGCAGCACCTTCTCGCGCGCCTGGCTGCCGAACAGGAGTTTGCTATGTGCCATTTCCCAGCCCTCCGGGTGATCTCTCGCTAACCTCGACCCGGAATGCTGGCGGCGCCTTGATCGGCATCAAACGAAAGCCCCGCGGTCCACGCGGGGCAGCCGCGAGCCGACTAAGGGCTCTTCGGCGGCGCGCCGTTGCCGTACTGCTGCTGCCACATCATGTGGTTCATCATCATCTGCTGCATGTTCAGGTACTGATCCATCATGTACTGGTGCTGATGCATCTGTTCGGGCGTCAGGTGCGAGTAGTAGCCGCGCATGTGCATCCAGCCGCCACCGCCGCCCATCATGCCGGGCCCCATGCCGCCCATGCCCATCCCTCCGGGCCCCATCCCCGCCGGCCCCATGCCCCGGCCCCAGAGCTCATGCATAGCCGACATGGTGCTGTGCATGCTGTTCCAGTGCTCATCGAGCAGCTTCTGCCGCTCCTTCGGGTCCTGGGTGGCCTGGATCCTCTGCATCTGCTCGTGCATCGCATTCATCTGCTGCTGGATCTGCTCCAGCTGCTTGTCGAACGCGGCGGTGTCCGGCGCCTTGGGCGTGCCGGCCTGTGCCGCAGGCTTGTCATCGGCCTTGGGCTGGCTCTCGGCGCCCATCACCGCCACCAACGGGGTACCTACCAACAGGGCCGTCGCCACGGCCATCGCGAGCTTTTTCATGAGGGTTCTCCCGGCACTGATCGGAT
Organism: Pseudomonas knackmussii B13; assembly: GCF_000689415.1. Taxonomy (NCBI): domain Bacteria; kingdom Pseudomonadati; phylum Pseudomonadota; class Gammaproteobacteria; order Pseudomonadales; family Pseudomonadaceae; genus Pseudomonas; species Pseudomonas knackmussii. The sequence continues at coordinate 4,449,479 of NZ_HG322950.1, forward strand.
CGATCACTTCGCTGATCCTGCGCGGTTGGCGCGGAAATACCTTGATCAGGATCAGATCGAAGCGCCGCCGTGGCACAGACCGCCCTGGCGGCCACGGAGTGACCTGCCAGGCAGGGTGTATCGGCGTACAACCGCGGGCGGGCTGGGAGCAGGGCGCCCGGTTCGAACACGACGCGGGCGGGGGGATCGGTCAAACGGCGTACAACCGCGAACGGTTGTACGCCCTACGTCGGCAGCACGCCGCGCTGGTTGGCCAGGGTCAGCGCCAGGTCCTCGATCATGTCTTCCTGGCCGCCGACGGTGCCGCGCCGGCCCAGTTCCACCAGCAGCTCGCGGGCGGAGATGCCGTAGCGGGCCTCGGCGCGTTTGGCGAACAGCAGGAACGAGCTGTAGACCCCCGCGTAACCCAGGGTCAGCGCATCGCGGTCGAGGCGGATCGGCTGGTCCATCATCGGCACCACGCGGTCCTCGGCGACGTCCATGATGCGATACAGGTCCACGCCGCTTTCCACGCCCATGCGCTGCAGTACCGCGACGAACACTTCCAGCGGGGTGTTGCCGGCGCCGGCGCCCAGGCCCGCCACCGAACCGTCGATGCGAGCAGCACCGGCCTCGATGGCGGCCAGGGAGTTGGCGATGGCCATGCCCAGGTTGTGGTGGCCGTGGAAGCCAACCTCGGTGGAACCCTTCAGCTCGGCGCGCAGCAGGCCGATCTTGGCGCTCACCTCGTCGGGCAGCATGTAGCCGGCCGAGTCGGTGCAGTAGATGCAGTTGGCGCCGAAGCTCTCCATCAGCTTCGCCTGCGCCAGCAACTGCTCGGCGCTGACCATGTGCGCCATCATCAGGAAACCGACGGTGTCCAGGCCCATCTCGCGGGAGATGCCGATGTGCTGCTCGGAGACATCGGCCTCGGTGCAGTGGGTGGCCACGCGAATGGTGGAGACACCGCAGCCGTGGGCCATCTTCAGGTGCTCGACGGTGCCGATGCCCGGCAGCAGCAGGGCCGAGACCTTGGCCTGCTTGAGCTTGGGAACCACTGCCTCGAAGTACTCGCGGTCGGTGTGCGCCGGGAAACCGTAGTTCACCGAGGCGCCACCCAGGCCGTCGCCGTGGGTGATCTCGATCAGCGGCACGCCGGCCTCGTCCAGCGCGGTGGCGACGCTGACCATCTGCTCCAGGCTGATCTGGTGGCGCTTGGCGTGCATGCCGTCGCGCAGGCTCATGTCGTGCAGGCGGACTTTCTTACCTTGCAGGTTCATCGGGAATTCCTCAGCGAGCGGGCAGTTGCAGGGCGCCTTCGGCGGCGCGTTCGGCGAACATCTCGGCGGTGCGCAGGCCGGCGGCGGTCATGATGTCGAGGTTGCCGGCGGACTTGGGCAGGTAGTCGCCCAGGCCCTCCACCTCCAGGTACACCGAGACGCGCTTGCCATCGAACACCGGGCCGTTGATCAGCTTGTAGCCCGGCACGTAGCGCTGCACCTCGCGGATCATCGCGTGCACCGACTCGCGGATCGCCGCCTGGTCGGGCTCGCCGGCGGTCAGGCAGTGGATGGTGTCGCGCATCATCAGCGGCGGCTCGGCCGGGTTGATGACGATGATCGCCTTGCCCTCCTTCGCCCCGCCGACCTTCTCGATGGCGCCGGCGGTGGTGCGGGTGAACTCGTCGATGTTCTTGCGCGTGCCCGGACCGACCGAACGCGAGGAAACGGTGGCCACGATCTCGGCGTAGTCCACCGGCTGCACCCGCGACACGGCCGCCACCATCGGAATGGTCGCCTGGCCGCCGCAGGTGACCATGTTGACGTTCATGGCCAGGTTGCCGGCGTGCTCGGCGAGGTTCACCGGCGGCACGCAGAACGGGCCGATGGCGGCCGGGGTGAGGTCGATCATGATCACGCCCAGGGCGTTCAGCTTGCGGCTGTTCTCGGCATGCACATAAGCCGAGGTGGCGTCGAAGGCGATGCGGATGTCGTCGTCCAGCACATGCGGCAGCAGGCCGTCGACGCCCTCGGCGGTGGTCTTCAGGCCAAATTCGCGGGCGCGCTTCAAGCCATCGGATTCGGGGTCGACGCCGACCATCCAGACCGGCTCGATCCAGTCGGAACGGCGCATCTTCATCAGCAGGTCGGTGCCGATGTTGCCCGGCCCGATGATCGCGGCCTTGAGTTTCTTGCTCATGGAAAGCTCCCGTGGCGGAAGGGGAATCAGGGACGGAACGACACCCGGGCGCTGCCCAGGCCGTCGATGTTCAGTTCGAAGCGGTCGCCGGCGCGCGCCGGCTCCAGGGGCACCAGCGAGCCGGAGAGGATGATCTCGCCGGCCTTGAAGGGAATGCCGAAGGCGCCCAGCGTGTTGGCCAGCCAGGCCACCGCGGTGAGCGGGTTGCCCTGCACGGCGGAGCCCCGGCCCTCGCTGATCGGCAGGCCGTTCTTGTAGACGGTCATGCGCAGGTTCGGCAGGTCCAGCCCGCGCGGGTCGACCCGCTCGCGGCCGAGGACGAAGACGCCGCAGGAGGCGTTGTCGGCGACCGTGTCCTGGATGCGGATCTTCCAGTCGTGGATGCGCGAATCGACGATCTCGAAGCAGGCCATCACGCACTCGGTGGCATCCAGCACGTCCTGCTCGGTGACGCCCGGCCCCTGCAGGTCATGCTTGAGCTTAAAGGCGATCTCGCCCTCGGCGCGCGGCTGGATCAGGCGGTGCTCGGCAAGCGAGATATCGGCACCGCAGTCGAAGGACATGTCGCGGGTGATGAAGCCGAAGTCCGGCTGGTGCACGTTCAGCATGCGCTGCACGGCCTCGGAGGTGACGCCGATCTTCTTGCCGACGATGGCGTCACCGGCAGCCACACGGCGCTCGATGCTGTTCAGCGAGATGCGGTAGGCATCCTCGATGGTGATCTGCGGCCAGCGCTCGGTCAGCGGCGCCAAAGTGCGCCCGGCGAGCAGGGCCTGGTAGAGCTCCTCGCCGTACTGGCGATGCAACGCCTCGCTCATTTCGCGCCCTCCGCCAGGAAGGCCAGCACGTCGCGGTTGAACACCTCGCGGTGCTCGACCATCACCCAGTGCCCGCACTCGCTGAGCAGGATGAAACGAATATTGCGGCAGGCCTGCATCAGCGTCTGCGCGCCGCTGGCCGGGCAGAACTTGTCGTTCATGCCCCAGAACCCGAGGATCGGGCAGCTCAGCTCGGAAAGCCGCGCGGCCAGGTTCGGCACCTGCATGCGGGTCAGCACGTAGCGCGGCTGCTCCTTCACCACGGCGACGCGCTCGTTCACCGTCTCGTCGCTGATCTGCGAGGCATCGAAAAGTTGCAGCGAGAGCAGGCGGCGCATGCCCTCGGCATCGTTCAGCTCGCCATTGGCGAAGGCCGCCCCCATGCGCTGGATGCCTTCCATCTGCAGGTAGTACTGCTCCTTCTCCATCAACCCGCCGGGCGCCATCAGCACCAGGCGCGCGATGCGCTGCGGCTGGTCGAGGGCCATCTTGATGGCGATGGCGCCGCCCAGGGAGTTGCCGACGAGGGTGCAGCGCCGGATATCCAGGGCGTCGAGCAGGCCGAACATCGCCTCGACGAAGAAGTCCAGGGTGTAGTCGGTTTCCGGCTTGTCGCTCAGGCCGTAGCCGGGCAGGTCCGGCACCAGCACGCGATGCCCGGCGGCGGCGAAGACCGGGTAGTTCTGCTTGAAGTTGCTATGGCCGCTGGCGCCGGGGCCGCTGCCGTGGATGAACAGCACGGCGTCGCCGCTGCCGCTGTCCAGGTAGTGCAACCGGAGTCCGTCGTTGAGGGTGACGAAGTGCCCTTGCGGCAAGGCGGCCATGGCGCTGCTCCTGGGAGGGAATGTGCCGGGGATTCTTCGGCACGCCGCAGCGGGCGGCATCGTCCGAGAGGACTAGCGCGGCCGTAGGAGCGGATCTCATCCGCGAACCGCACGGCACGGTGTTCCCTGTAGGAGCGGCCCATGGCCGCGAATCGCGCGCATGGCGCGCTCCTACAGGTCGAAATCGGCGCGGGATTTTCGCGGATGAATCCGCTCCTACAGGAAGACGACGAACCGTCCGCCCGCACCGCACAGTCCCTCTCCCTCTTGCGGGAGAGGGTTGGGGAGAGGGCTCTGCCTAGTCCCTTCGGACGTGGGCGCCAGCCCCAGCTCCACCTAGGCTGGAAGCCTTTCCCGAAGAGGACGTGCGATGACACGAACGATGGATTTCAGCGGCCAGGTCGTCCTGGTCACCGGCGGCGCCAAGGGCGTTGGAAGAGGCATCACCCAGCGCTTCCTGGAACAGGGCGCCGAAGTGGTGATCGGTGGCCGGGAGGCGCCCGCGCAGTTGCCGGCGCATGAAGGCCGCGAAGCCTGGTTCGTGCCCTGCGACGTGCGCGACTTCGCGCAGCTGGAACAGCTGATGGCCGCCATCGACGAGCGCTACGGCCGCCTCGATGTGCTCATCAACAATGCCGGCGGGGCGCCTTATGCCAATGCCGCCGAAGCCTCGCCGCGCTTCTCCGAAGCCATCGTGCGCCTCAACCTGCTGGCGCCGCTCAACCTCTGCCAGCTGGCCAACCAGCGCATGCAGAAGCAGCCGCAAGGCGGCGCGATCATCAACATCTGCAGCGTCAGCGCCATCCGCCCCTCGCCGGGCACCGCCGCCTATGGCGCGGCCAAGGCCGGCCTGGTCAACCTGGGCCGTTCGCTGGCCGTGGAATGGGCGCCCAAGGTGCGGATCAACGCGGTGATCGGCGGGCTGATCCGCACCGAGCAGAGCCACCTGCACTATGGCGACGAAGCCGGCGTGGCCCGGGTCGCCGCGAGCATCCCGCTCGGTCGCATGGCCGAGCCGGGCGACATCGGCGACGCCTGCCTGTACCTCGCCTCGCCAATGGCCGCCTACGTCAGCGGCGCCGAGATCACCCTGCATGGCGGCGGCGAACGCCCGGCGTTCCTCGACGCGGCGCAGGGGTAGACCATGCTCAGCGCACGGCACGAGCTCATCCTCGACCTCACCCCGGAAGCCGCCTGGACCCACCTGCGCAACCTGGCCCTGGCGCCGCACTACGTGCCTGGTCTCACCGCCTGCGCCTTCCACCCCGGCCCGAAGGAAGGCCCGGGCGCCAGCCGCCGGGTGTTCATGAAACGCGGCTTCCTCGACGAAAGCGTCCTGCACTGGGAAGAAGGCGAAGGCTTCGTCCTGCGCCTGCACCGCGCCGAACAAGGCCCGCCCTTCCCCTTCCGTGAAGCCAGCTTCTGCTATGCGCTGCAACCGGAAGGCAACGGCCGCACCCGCCTGAGCCTGAGCCTGGATGGCGAGCTGCGCGGCGGCAAACTCGGCGAATGGCTGCTGGCCGGCGCATTGCGCAAGACCGTGGCGAAGATCGCGGTGAACCTGAAGGCGTTCTACGAAACCGGCCAGACGCAGAATGCGGATTTCGCCAAGGGCTGATCGGCACGAAATGGAACCTGTAGGAGCGCGCCATGCGCGCGATTCGCGGCCATGGGCCGCTCCTACAGGGGAACATCGTGCCCTGCCGTTCGCGCCGTAGGAGGGGTTGAGCCTGTGCTCAACCCATCCTACGAACGGGATACCTCGAAATGCCCGCGGAAGACGGTTTCCACGATCAGCCATCGGCCATCCACGCGCCGGTAACGGTCCTGGTAGAAACCACCGAGCTGCCGCGTAGCGCCGGTTTCGCCATCCCGATTCTGGTAATGCAACGCCCAACGCGCGCGGGCGTTTTCGGCATCCTCCAGGTCGATCTCCGGGTTAGCCGCATGGTGCAGGTCGATCACCCGCGGCACGCAGGCCAGTTCCTGGTACAGCGCCAGGAACGGCTCGCGCTCGCGGAACACGCCGAGCGGGCCGTAGTCGATCAGCACCTCGCCTTCGGCGAAGCAGTCGCGGATCGCCGCCACGTCCTTCAGGTCGCAGGCGTTCAGGTAGCGGTGCTTCAGTTGGCGAATGGCCTCCAGGGCCTCCAGCCGGGCGATGCGCTGTTCGAGGTTCATTCCGGTCGGCGCTCCATGTTCAGTTCGCCCCAGTAGGCTTTCATCGTGCGGATGCGGCCGTTGCCGTCGAACTCCATCACGTCGATCACATGCAGGCTGCACGGCTCGCCGTTCCATACCAGGTCGACGCGGAACGGCATGGCGCCGCTGCCGTTGCTCGCCACCCGCACCGGGCCGGTGAGTTGGGCGCTGGCTTCGGCGCGGCCGAGGCCTTCGCGGTAGAAGCGGGCGATGGCCTCGATACCCACGATCGGCGGCGCGCCCACCGGGTCCTCGATCACCGCGTCATCGGCGTAGAGGGAAAGGATGCCGTCGATATCCCCGGCATCCACCAGTTCGACATAGCGCGCCATGCGCCGGCGGATCAGTTGCGCGTCCATCAGGCCACCTCGAAGAGCGCGGCAGCGCCCATGCCACCGCCGATGCACATGGTCACCACCACGTAGCGCACGCCACGGCGGCGGCCTTCGATCAGCGCGTGGCCGACCATGCGCGCACCGGACATGCCGAACGGATGGCCGACCGCGATGGCGCCGCCGTTGACGTTCAGGCGCTCGTCGGGGATGCCCAGCTTGTCCTGGCAGAAGAGCACCTGGCAGGCGAAGGCTTCGTTGAGCTCCCACAGGCCGATGTCATTGACCGTCAGGCCGTGGCGCTTGAGCAGTTTGGGCACGGCGAACACGGGGCCGATGCCCATCTCGTCGGAGTTGCAGCCGGCCACCGCCATGCCGCGATAGATACCCAGCGGTTGCAGGCCACGGCGCGCGGCCTCGCGGGCCTCCATCAGCACCGAGACAGAGGCGCCGTCGGACAGCTGCGAAGCGTTGCCGGCGGTGATGAAACGCCCCGCCCCGCTCCACTGCCCGCCCTGCCACACCGGCTCCAGCGCGGCCAGGCTTTCCAGGCTGGTGTCGGCGCGGTTGCACTCGTCGCGGGTCAGCAGCACGGGTTCGTGGCGGCTCTCGCCGGTGGCCTTGTCCACCACCAGGCGCTGCGCGTTGAACGGCACGATCTCGGCGTCGAACAGCCCGTCGCGCTGGGCGGCGGCGGTGCGCTGCTGGCTGCGCAGGGCGTAGGCGTCCTGGGCTTCGCGGCTGATGCCGTAGCGCGCGGAGACGATCTCGGCGGTCTCGATCATCGGGATATAGGCCGCCGGGTCGCGCTCGATCACGGCGGCGGACTGGTTGCGATAGGCGTTCTTGTGCTTGTTCTGCACCAGCGAGATGGACTCCAGGCCACCGGCCACGGCGATGTCCAGCTCGTTGCAGATGATCCCCTTGGCGGCGATGGCGATGCTCATCAGGCCCGACGAGCACTGCCGCTCCACGGCCATGCCGGCGACGCTGGTCGGCAGCCCGCCGGCGATGGCGCAGAGGCGCCCGAGGTTATAGGCCTGGGTGCCCTGCTGCGCGGCGGCGCCGATGATGACGTCGTCCACCTCGCCCGGCTCGACGCCGGCGCGGCGCACCGCCTCGGCCACCACGTGGCCGCCCATGGCCGGGGCCTCGGTGTCGTTGAAGGCGCCGCGGAAGGCCTTGCCGATGGCGGTGCGGGCGGTGGAGACGATGACGGCTTCTCTCATGATGGGTTCCTTCGCAAATGGGTCGTCCCGGCCTCAGGCCGGGTAATAGCGGCTGATGGTGTCCACCACGCAGCCGGGGCGGTCTTCGCCGTCGATCTCGACGCTGACGCGTACCGTCGCCTGCACCGCGCCCTTCACCGCCTCGGCGGCGACCAGCTCGGCGCGGCCGCGGACCCGCGCGCCGGCCTTCAGCACGTTGGGGAAGCGCACGCGGTCGCAGCCGTAGTTCACGCCCATCGAGATGCCGCGCACCTCGACGATCTGCGGCAGGAACAGGTTGACCAGGGCCAGGCTCAGGTAACCGTGGGCGATGCACGCGCCATAGGGGCCGGCGGCGGCGCGCACGGGGTCGACGTGAATCCACTGGTGATCGCCCGTGGCTTCGGCGAACTGGTCGATGCGCGATTGCTCGACGGTCAGCCACTCGCTCTCGCCGAGGGTTTCGCCGACGCAGGCCAGCAGCTGTTCGGGATGCTCGAAGATGCGCGGCATGTCAGGCCCTCTGGCTGGAGACCGAGAGCACTTCGCCGGTCATGTACGAGCTGTAGTCGCTGGCCAGGAACATCATCACGTTGGCGATTTCCCAGGTCTCCGCCGCGCGGCCGAAGGCCTCGGTGGAGGCCAGTTTCTCCAGCAGTTCCTGGGGCGCGGACTTACGCAGGAAATCGTGCAGGGCGATGCTCGGGCTCACCGCGTTGATGCGGATGCCGTATTCGGCGGCTTCCAATGCAGCGCAACGGGTCAGCGCCATCACCCCGGCCTTGGCCGCGGCGTAGTGGCTCTGCTCCTTCTGCGCGCGCCAGCCGAGTACCGAGGCGTTGTTCACGATGGCACCTGCCTTGCGTTCCATCATGTGCGGGAGCATCGCGCGGGTCATGCGCATGGTGCCGGTGAGGGTCACGTCGAGGACGCGGTTCCACTCCTCGTCGGTCATCTCCACCAGGGTGCGCGAACCGCCAAGGCCGGCGTTGTTGATCAGCACGTCGACACCGCCCAGGCGCTCTTCGGCGGCAGCCACCAGGGCGCGCACCTGCTCCTCGTTGGTGACGTTGCAGACCTGACCGTACACCGCCTGCAGCCCGCAGGCCTGGCGGATACGCTCCACGGCCTCGTTCAGGCGGCCTTCGTGGATGTCGCTGATCATCAGCGCGCGGCAGCCTTCCTCGGCAGCGCGCAGGGCGGCGGAAAAGCCGATGCCGGCGCCCGCCGCGGCGGTGATCAGCACCGACTTGCCGCGCAGCAGGCCACGGCCGGATACGTATTCGGGGTTGAGCATGGGGGCGTTCTCCTAGCGGGGGGCCTTGGGTTCTTTCGGCAGGCCGAGCGCGCGCTCGGCGATGAGGTTGCGCTGGATCTCGTTGCTGCCGCCGTAGATGGTGTCGGAGCGGCTGAACAGGAACAGGCCCTGCAGGCGGTTGAGCTCGTAGGGCGCGCCGTCGAGGATTTCCGCCTCGGGGCCGAGCACATCCATGGCCAGCTTGCCCAGGCGTGCGTGCCAGTCGGCCCAGCACAGCTTGTAGATCAGCGCCTCGCGTTGCAGGCGGCCGTCCTGCGGGCCGGAGAGCATGCGCAGCGAGTTGTAGCGCAGCACCTTCAGCCCGCCCCAGGCCTCGGCGAGGCGCTGGCGCAGCAGCGGGTCGCGGGCGGCGCCGTTGGCGCGGGCGATGCGGATGACTTCGTCGAGTTCGTTCTGGAACTGCATCTGCTGGCCAAGGGTGGACACCCCGCGCTCGAAGCCCAGCAGCGCCATGGCGATCTTCCAGCCTTCGCCCGGCGCGCCGAGCAGGTTCTCGGCGGCGGTCTCGGCGTCGTCGAAGAACACCTCGTTGAATTCGGAGGTGCCGGTGATCTGCTCGATCGGCCGCACCGTGATACCCGGTTGGCGCATCGGCACCAGCAGGAATGCCAGGCCGTGGTGGCCGACGCTGCCCGGCTCGCTGCGGGCGATGACGAAGCACCAGTCGGACTCGTGGGCCAGCGAGGTCCAGACCTTCTGCCCGTTGATCTTCCAGACGTTGCGCTCGGCGTCGAAGCTCGCGCGGGTCTTCACCGCCGCCAGGTCGGAACCGGCGCCCGGCTCGGAATAGCCCTGGCACCAGAATTCGCGGCCGCTGACGATACCCGGCAGCAGGCGGCGCTTCTGCTCTTCAGTGCCGAAGGCGGCGATGGTCGGCCCGGCCAGGCCCTCGCCGATGTGGCCCATGCGGCCGGGGCCGCCGGCGCGGGCGTATTCCTCGTGGAAGATCACCTGCTGGTTGATCGACAGGCCGCGCCCGCCGTGCTCCGGCGCCCAGCCGACGCAGGTCCAGCCACCCTCGGCGAGCTTGCGCTCCCAGGCCTTGCGCTCCTCCGGGAAGCTGTGTTCGTCGCCCGGTCCGCCACGGAAGCGCAGCGGTTCGAACTCGCCGCGCAGGTTGTCCGCCAGCCAGAGTGCCACCTCGGCGCGAAAAGCCTCGTCGGCGGTGCTGAATCCGATCTTCATGGGCGTTCCTCCAGGATGGCCGCGGCGATGCGCTCGCGGTGCCAGGCCGGGGTGCCGAACAGGCCCTCGCCGGCGCGGGCGCGCTTGAAATACAGGTGCGGGTCGTATTCCCAGGTGAAGCCGACGCCGCCGTGCAGCTGGATCGACTCGGCGGCGCAGTGGAAGAAGGCCTCCGAGGCCTGCGACTTGGCCAGTGCGGCGGCCTGGGGCAGCTCGGCGGCGAGCGCGGCGTCACCCTGCCCGTCCAGCGCCTCCTGGGCCACGCAGGCGGCGTAATAGAGCGCCGAACGCGCGCACTCCACCTGCAGCATCATGTCGGCCATGCGGTGCTTGAGCGCCTGGAAGCCACCCACCGGGCGGCCGAACTGGCGGCGCTCCTGGGTGTAGGCGACGGTCAGGTCCAGCGCCTGTTGCGCACCGCCGACCTGCTCGGCAGCGAGGGCCACGGCACCGAGCTGCAGGACTTTTTCCAGCAGCGGCCAGGCTCCGCCCGGCTCGCCCAGCAGGGCATCGGCGGGCAGGTACAGGCCGTTCAATTCGATCTCCGCGAGCGTGCGGGTCTGATCCAGCGTCGGCAGCACGCGGCGCTGCAGGCCGGCGCTTTCGGCGGGCACGGCGAACAGGCTGATGCCTTGCGGCATGCGTGCGGGGATCAACAGAAGATCGGCACTGTGACCATCGATGACCGAGCGCAGGCGACCGTCGAGCACGAAGCCCTGGCCTTCCGCATGCGCCTGTACCTGGACGGCATCGGCGAAGGGCGTACTCAGCGCCAAGGTGGCGCTGAGGCTGCCTTCGGCCAGGCCGGGCAGCCAGCGTGCCTGCTGCCCTTCAGCGCCAAGCACGCGCAAGGCGCACACGGCCAGGGCGCTGGCGAAGAACGGCAGGGGCGAAAGACGGCGGCCCAGCTGCTCCTGGACGATGGCCAGCTCGACGAAGCCCAGGCCCAGGCCGCCATGGGCCTCGGGCACCAGCAGGGCCTGCCAGCCGAGTTCGGCGCAGATGCGCTGCCAAAGCGCCTGGTCGTGCCCGCCGGTGGCCATGGCCGCGCGCACGGCGCTGGAAGGTGAAGCGTCGGCGAGGAAGCTTTCCGCGCTGTCGCGGATCATCTGCTGCTCGTCGGTGAAGGCGAATTCCATGGGATACAGCCCTGTGGTTTCGGATGGACGAAGTCTGGCGGGAGACGCCTGGGGGGGAATCGTCCGAATGGACGTGGGGGAAGGACGCGGATGCTTGGCGGAACGGACGGCGCGGGACAGTTGTTTTTCGTAGGAGCGAGCTTGCTCGCGAACAAACCCCGTGCCGAAGCTGTTCGCGAGCAAGCTCGCTCCTACAGGTAAACCTCGGTGCAAGACCAAGCCGTAGGAGCGGCCCATGGCCGCGATTGAACCCCGTGCAGAGGGACAAGGCCCCGGGGACGCGCACTCCGGCGCGCAGGCGCTGGCAGGCTCGAGCCCGCCACCCGCTCCTGCGTCACGCCCCGCGCGCCTTCAACGTACGCGCCCCCGGGAGACACACTCAGCGCTCGAGCACCTCGCCGCCGACCGGCAGCGCCGGCTTCTCGCGCAAGCGCTGGCCGACGCCGAGCCAGACCGCCAGCGCGGGCAGGAGGAAGATCGCCCCCAGCACGTTGACCAGGAACATGAAGGCCAGCAGCACGCCCATGTCGGCCTGGAACTTGAGCGCGGAGAACGCCCAGGTGCCGACGCCGATGGACATGGTCACGGCCGTAAACACGGCCGCCGTGCCGCGCTGGCGCAGCGCCTCGTAGAAGGCTTCGCGCAGGCTCCTGCCGTCTTCCAGCTCATGCTGCACCCGCTCGAAGAGGTACACGCCGTAGTCCACCCCGACCCCGACGCCGAGGGCGATCACCGGCAGGGTGGCGACCTTCAGGCCGATGCCGAGCAGGGCCATGAGCGCGTTGCAGAGGATGGTCACCAGCATCAGCGGCACTATCACGCAGAGCACCCCGCGCCAGGAGCGGAAGGTGATCCAGCACAGCAGGGTGATGGCGACGAAGATCGATGCCAGCATCTGCGCCTCGGCGTGCTCCACCGCCTCGTTGGTGGCCGCCGCCACCCCAGCGTTGCCACCGGCCAGGCGGAAGCGGATCAGCGGGTTGTGCTCGGCGGCAATGAAGCGCTGCACTTCCTCGGTGACGTGCTTGAGGGTCGAGCCCTGGTGGTCGTCGAGGTAGACCAGGATGTTGAGGGTCTTGCAGCCCTCGGTGTTCAGCCCCAGCTCCGGGTTGGCCGCGCCGCCGCCGATGCGCAGGGCCGCCTCCGAGCGCTGCAGCGCCGCCCAGCGCGGGTTGGCCTCGTTGTTGCCGGCGACGTAGAGCTTCACCCCGCCGGCCACGCTGCGCACCGACTGCACGCCGGAGACGCCGCGCAGGAACAGGTCCAGGCGCTCGACCGCGTTCATCACCTCCCAGTTCAGGCAGGCCTCGCCCTGGCCGCTGGTCTCGGCGTAGACCGAGAGCACGTCCATGCTGATCGAGTAGCTGCCGACGATGGCCGCGTTGTCGCGGTTGTAGCGCGACTCGGCGCGCAGCTCCGGGGCACCGGCGCCGATGTCGCCGATGTGCAGGAAGCGCGAGCCGTAGGTGCCGGCGGCGAGCAGCACGAGCATGGCGGCGAGGCTCAGCAGCGCCGGGCCCGGCTCGGCCAGCGCCGCCAACGCCCACCAGGCGCGCTGGCGTTGCCCCGCTGGCACCCGGCGGGCGGCCCGCTCCAGCTGCAGGTGGGACAGGATGATCGGCAGGAACATCTTGTTGGTGACCACCATCAGGCCGACGCCCAGGCACGCGGTAAGGCCCAGCTCGCGGACGATGGGGATGTCGATGAGCATGATCACCATGAAGCCCAGGGCGTTGGCCAGCAGCGCCACCGTGCCCGGAATCGCCAGCTTGCGGAACGCCGCCTCGGCGGCTTCGCGCGGCGCGGCACCGGCCAGCACGTCCTGCTTCCAGGCGTTGGTCATCTGCACGGCGTGGGACACGCCGATGGAGAAGATCAGGAAGGGCACCAGCACCGACATCGGGTCGATGCCGTAGCCCAGCAGCGGCAGCAGGCCGAGCAGCCAGATCACCGGCAACAGCGCGACGCAGATCGCCAGCAGGGTCAGCTTCAGCGAACGGCAATAGAGCCACAGCAGCACGGCGGTGATGGCGAAGGCGATGGCGAAGAAGCCCAGCACCCCGTTGAGGCCATCCATCACCTCGCCCATGAGCTTGGCGAAGCCGACGATCTGGATGTCGACCTGTTCGCTGGCGAAGCGCGCGCGAATGTCTTCCAGGCGCTTGGCCACCGCCGCGTAGTCGAGCTTGCGGCCGGTCTGCGGGTCGACCTCCAGCAGGTCGGCCTGGACCATGGCCGAGCGCAGGTCGTTGGCCACCAGTTGGCCGATCTCGCCGGACTTGGCGACGTTGGTGCGGATCTGCGCCAGCCCCGTGGCGTCGGCGACGAAGTGCGAAGGCACGACCACGTCGCCGGTGAAGCCGTTCTCGGTGACCTCGATGTAGCGCACGTTGGGCGTGAACAGCGAGCGCACGCGGCTGCGGTTCACGCCGGGGGTGAAGAACACCTCGTCGGTGACCTTGCGCAGCACTTCGAGGAACTGCGGGTTGTAGATGTCCCCCTGGCCCTTCCAGTGCACGCTCAGCAGCACCCGGTTGGCGCCGGAGAAGGTGCTGCCGTGCTCGCGGAAGGCGGCCATGAACGGATGGCTGAGCGGGATCAGCTTGTTGAAGCCCGGGTCCAGGCGGGTGTGCAGCGACGAGGCGCCCAGGCCCAGGGTGATCAGCACGAAGAGCAGGCCGAGGACCTTGCGCCGGGCGATCAGCCCGCGGGCCATGGCGGCGACCAGGCGCTCGGTACGGGTTACAGCGGCAGACATCAGCGAATCTCCTGTGGCGAGGGCGGGACCTGGCCGGAAACCGGCAGCGCCAGGCGACGCAGCCCCGCGTCACTGGCCAGCAGCAGCTGACCGTCGGGCGGTACCAGCAGGTCGGTGAGGTTTTCCTGGCCACCGTCGCGCAGCACCTGGAAGGACAGGCCGCCATCATGGCTGCCCATCACCACGCCGCCCTGCCCGGCCAGCAGCACGGCGCCCTGCGAATCAATCGCGCCGGCATACAGCGAGACCGGCAGCGGCACCCGCACCGGGCGCCAGTGCAGGCCGTCGTCGTTGCTGCGGAACACCTGGCCGCGCATGCCGTAAGCCAGCCAGCTACCCCCGCCCAGGCCGAGCGCGCCATACAGCGAGCCGTTGTAGAAGGGTTCGACGGCCTGCCAGTGCGCGCCGCCGTCGAGGGAGCGCAGCACGCTGCCGGCTTCGCCGACGATCAGCCATTGGCGCCGATCCGGCGAGGCCACGATGGCGTTCAGGTGCCAGTCACCCGGCGCGCCGATGGACTCGCCACGCCAGTGCTGCCCGCCATCGGTCGAACGCAGCACGCGGCCGAAGGCGCCCACCGCGAGCCAGTCGCCCGAAGGCAGCCGCGCGGCGTCCATCAGCGGCTGGCCGTCGTTCTCGACGAAGGCGGCCTCTCGCCAGCTGCGCCCGCCATCGGTGGTGCGCAGGATCCAGCCCTCGTGACCGAGGGCCAGGCCGTTGTGGGAATCGGCGAACACCAGGCGCGTGATCAGCGCCTGGCGTTGCGGTGAAACCTTGGCGGCGATCCAGGTCCGTCCCTGGTCGAGGGACAGGCGGATCTGGCCGAGCTCGCCGGCCAGCACCAGGCCGGCGGCCGTGGCCTTGATGCCGTCGATCTGCATGCGCTCGACGGGAATCTCCGTCGGCCGCAGGGAAGGCGCGCCGCGCGGGGCGAAGGCCAGTGCACCGGCCCCCGCCACCAATACGCAGGCGGCCAGTCCGAGGATCGTCCTCATGAAAGGCCTCCCCCGGCTCAGAAGCTGTACTTGGCGGCGAACGCCAGGTAGTCGCGGTCGGCCAGCGGGCGCTTCTCCAGGTCGGCCGAGCCGAGGAAGCCGTTATAGGTGAGATCGAGTTCCAGGTTGTTCAGGTACTTGCCGGTGATGCCGACGCTCATGCGCTTGTCGCCCTGGCCGACCAGGCCGCCGAAGGCCCCCGCCACAGCGGCGGCGCCCTTGACCTGCTGGGCGAAGGAGACCGGCAGGGTCATGTCCCAGTTCTCGATGACGTTGTTCCAGGACGGGATCACCATCAGTTGGTAGGCCCAGGAGTTGCGGTCATTGGTGAGCTCGTCGTAGCGATCCCCGGCAAAGCCGAAGGCATCCACCGAGTTGACGTGCAGCGAGCTGACCTCGGCGAGGAAGGTGGTCTGCTCGGAGAACCAGCGCGGGCCCAGCAGGTAGATGGCCGAGAGGTTCGCCTGGGTAGCGTCGGCGCGGGTCGCCACCGAGCCCAGCGGCGAGTCGACCAGCACCGGCACGCCTTCCTTGTAGCTGACCTCGCCGGCCAGGTTCACGTCGCCCAGGCGGGTCGAGAAGCTGGCGCCGTAGAGCGAGATGTCGTCGAAGTACACCACGCTGTAGTCCACCGGGACAAAGTCCTGGTAGTGCACTTCCACGTTGGGGTTCTTGTCGTGGTAGCGCAGGTAGAACAGGCTCAGGTCGGTCTCGCTGGTCACCGCGAAGTGCGTGCTCAGGCCCCACTGGCCGCTGTCGCGGGGATGGTGGTCGGGGCCGCGCGGAATGTTGAAGCCCGGCGCTGCGCGAATGAATTCGGCGCCCGGCCCGACCACGTCGGTGTAGGAGAAGTAGGTACCGACCGGGTCCAGCTCGGTGGGCTTGTACTGGTACTGGTAGTACGCCGCGACGCCGAACACCGGGTTCAGCTGCCACTGCGCCGAGAGCTGGCCGACCGGCAGCAGGATGTCCTTCACCTCGGTGCCGGGCACGTTGGCCTTGGTCGCGTCGGCAGGCGACTGGGCGCCGGCGATGTTCGGGAAGAACAGGCTCTCGCCCCACTGCACCACCTGCTGGCCCAGGCGCAGGTTGAGCATCGACTCGTCCCCGGTCTGCTGGCTGGTGTACAGGTAGGCATCGAGCAGGCGCGTGCGGTTTTCCTCGAGCCGGCGCGCCCGCGAGGTGAACTGGTCGTGGTCGCCGTCCTTGTTCACCGTCTCGGGCGAGTCGTTGTCGTTGTAATGCCGGTAGACATCGTCGTAGAAGCTGCTGGCGCGCAGGAACGCCCCGTAGTTGCGGTACTTGATGTCGAAATCGCCGAGCACCGACAGGCGATTGTTGATCAGCGCGCCGCGCTTGAAGTTGCGGTCGCCGTCGTCCGAGTTCACGGTGGTCGGCAGGCCACTGGCCGGGTCGGTCGGCCCGTCGACCAGCGCCGCCGACGGATCGCGCAGACGGTAGGCCGCGGCGTAACTGACGTTGATGATGTAGTCGACATTCACCTCCTCGCCGATGGCGAAGGTCCCGGCATGCGCCGGCATGGCGAAGGGCATCGCCGCCAGTCCGAGCAGCCAGTGCAACTTGCGGCCGCCACGCAGCCCACCCGATCCCCCAGCCACATCGCTTGCAAAACGCATCATCTACAGCCTCCTGTTCGCCCGCGCCGCCGCGGCACCGTCCCCCGGTGTCCGACGAGCGCGCGGCATCACCCCCTGGCGAGGCGCAGGGCGTCGCCGGGGGTGGGGTCATTTGGAATTGTTTTCAGTGGAGAAAGCCGTGTCCGGGCGTGGCGAGCGCCCCGCCCGGTGTACTCACTTGCCGGCCTGGCGCAGCATGTCGGTGGTGAACATGAAGGGCTTCAGCCGGTCGCCATTGACCTGCGGCGCAGCGCCCTCGTTGGTCAGCCGGTCGGCCAGGTAGGAGCCGGCGATCAGGTCGTGGTAGACCGTGACGCCCGCCTGGAAGACCTTCGCGCCGTAGGCGTAGTAGGCGTTGAGGAAGTTGGTCCGCCACAACTCGCCATGGGCGTCGTAGTTGTCCGCCATGATGGCGTTCCAGGTGTCCTCGTCGATGTACAGGACGCGCTTGGCGTACTGGTGGCGATAACCTTCCTTCAGGGTCGCCTCCAGCACCCAGACCCGGTGCAGCTCGTAGCGCATCACGCTGGGGTCGATGCTGCCGGGCTTGAGCAGGTCCGCGTACTTGACCCCTTCGGCCTCGAGTCGATAGCCGTTGTAGGGGATGTACATCTCGCGCTTGCCGAGCAGCTTCCAGCTGTAGCGTTCGGGCGAACCGTTGAAGAGCCGGTCGTCATCGATGGTGCGGAAGCCGCCGACCCCCAGCGGGATGTCGAAGCCATAGCCGGGGGACTGGCGCACACGGCGGGTGCCGGGGTTGTATTGCCAGCTGGTCTGCGGGTTCTTCGCCTCGTTGAAGTAGGTGTAGGTCAGCGACACCTGGCCCTTGTCGCGGTCCGGCTTGAGGGTGGTGACCCGCGACAGGGCGAAGACCCCGTCGGTGGGCTGGCCGGCGTACTGGTCGCCGGTCAGGTCGAGGATCTCGAAGCGCATCCGGCCCCAGGCGATCTTGCCGTCCTGGTAGACCACGGCCTGGTCGTACTCGCCGTCTTCCTCGGCGGCATAGGCCGGCAGGAGAATGTTGCGCAGCACTTCGTCGCCGTTCTTCGGAATCGGGAAAGGCGTGCCGCCGCGCAGTGCGCGCTCACCCATGTTGCCGTCCTCGAGCTCCGCGCTGGCGGCGTTCTTGCGGGCGATTTCGCAGCGATAGTCGTCGTAGCGGAAGTCCCGATGACTGGGGTAGACGGGAATCGCGAAGCTCGCCGGGTACTTGTGCAGCAGCGCCTTCTGCCCGTCGGACAGGCGCGCCTCGTACTGCGCCATGTTCTGCGCGGTGATGGTGAACAGCGGTTTTTCCCCGGCATAGGGATCGGGATGGCGCGCGCCCACCCCGTCGAACTTCAGGCCCGGCGGCGTGCCCAGCCACTTGCCGCTGTAGGGCGGGATGCTGCCGTCGGCGTTGCCGGCCTTTTCCGCGCCCAGGCAGGTGAGTTCGCGGCCGAGCTTTTCCACATCGGCGGGGCTGGCCGCGCCCAGGGCGAGCCCGCTGCCCAGCATCAGCGTCGCCGCGAGCGGCAGCGCGCCAAGAATCGTGTGCTTCATGGTGTCTTCTTCCTCTGCGAAGGTCCGGCCGCGCGGGGCGGGCCGGCCTTGTGGTCGTCCACGGGTACGCGGGATCAGGCGAACAGCTCGCCCTGCACCCGGGTTTCGCTGGCGATGAAGGTCGCGCCGGTTTCCTCGGCGAAGGCGCGCACATAGGCCTCGGCGTCCACGCAGCTTTCCGGCGCCAGCAGGCCCTGGCCACGGATGCGGCCGTCCAGGTAGGCCTCGATGAACAGGCGCGCGCAGGTCGGGGTCGGGTCGGCGGTGCTGTCGTCGGTCTCCTCCACCGGCAATTGCAGGTGTTGCTCGACCACGCTGCACACTTCGGCGCCGTCGCGCAGGCCACGGACCTCAACGCGCATGGCCACCGCCCAGGGCTCGTCGGACAGGTCGACGCTCAGGGCCTTGCGCCCGGCCTCGCTGGACAGGTGCTGGGTGAGGAACTTGAGCGGCGAGATGCCCAGCGCCTCGATCTTCTCCGGGCTGCCCAGGCCGAGGTCGATCATCGATTGCCAGATCTTCGAACCGGCCTCGGGAATGAAGCCGATGCGGTTGGTGACCTGCTGCAGGCCGGGGATGCAATGCGGCAGGGTGACGGTTTCGCCGTGGCCGATGAAGAACCCCGGGTAGTGCTTGAACGGCGCCGAGTAAGGCACCTCCAGGCGACCGCCCCAGCCGGGCATCTTGCGGTACTGGCCGTCGACGAACTGAACCACTTCGCCGCAGGTGATGTGCATCATGTGGTCGACCACCGCCGGCGACAGCAGGTCCGGCACGAAGGGCACGGCGGTGGCCAGGTGGATTTCCGTGGCGCTGTCCAGGCGATCGACCAGCATGCGCGCGATCACGTTGCTCAGGCCGGGCGTCGAGCCGCAACCGACGACCAGGCGAATCCCGGCTTCCAGGGCGCGCTGCTGATAGCTCGGATCGAGGTAGAGAGCCTCGGCGACATCATGGTCGTCGTTGATGTCGATGTAGTCGACGCGGGCGCGCAGGGCCGCCTCGATCACCGGCACCGCGCTGCGATAGAACGGACCGACCGCGTTGAACACCAGGTCGACGCCATCGAGCAGCGCGTCCAGGCACGCCGGGTCGAGCACGTCGGCCCGCGCCGCCTTCACCTGCGAGCCCAGGTCGGCGGCGAGTTTCTCGGCGACCTCGAGGTTCAGGTCCGCCACCACGTATTCCACCGAGGGATGACGCGGCACCAACTGGCGCGCCACGTTGGCCCCGACATTCCCGCACCCCAACAGCAAGATCTTCATGCTTACCTCTCTTTGTGCTTCTTGTTTTCGTGTTAAGCCGTTCTCACCCCGGGCGCGGCCCTCGCGGACCCTCGCCGCTCAGACCAGGTCGAGGCGGTCCGCCAGCCTGGCCGCGGGGATCAGCACGCGGCGGATCTTGGTTTCGAAGCGTCCCGGCAGGCGTACCGCCTGCGGCTGCTCCAGCGGCAGCAGGGCATCGTCCGGACGGTCGGCGGCGAGCGCGCGCGCCAGGTCCATGCCCAGCAGCGGGCCCATGAGGTTGCCCCAGGAGCCGAGGTTCATCAGCGCCAGCACGCCCTCGTCCACCCGGAACAGCTTCGGGTAGGCGGCGTCGTAGGCCGACGACGAGTTGGCGGTCATGCCGGTCCAGTAGGACTCCAGCTCGATGGGCGCATCGCCCACCCCCGGGAAGGTGCGGCGCAGGTAGCGCACGAAGCTGGCGAAGTGGACGTCCGCGCACTGCGCCTGGCGGTGCCGCGGGATGGTCGCGGTGACCAGCCGCCCGCGCCCGTCGACGACCAGCGGATAGAGACCGGCGGGGTACTGCATGAGCGCCACGCGGGCCGGGTTGATCGCATCGAGCACGGCCGCCGGCAGCGGCCGTGTGGCCATGCCGCAGGCGACCAGGGGGAACTGGGTCCGCGCCAGTTCCGGGAAGAAGGCGTTGCCGGTGTGACCGCTGGTGCACAGCACCACGCGCGCCGCGCGCACGCTGCCGGTGGCGGTGCGCACACGCCAGCGGTTGCCGTCGCGCTCGCAGGCCAGCACGCAGGAATTGCCGAACACCGAGGCCCCGGCGCGCACGGCGGCGGCGGCCATGCCCTGGGTGAAGAGGTAGGGGTTGATCCGCCCGCCTTCGCGCCAGTGGATGCCCTGGGTGTAGAGGTCGGTACCGAGCATCTCCCGCAGGCGCGCCTGGCCGACCAGTTCGACGTCGTAGCCGAACCCCTTCCACTGCTGCGTCTGTTTCACCAGCGCGGCGCTCGGTCGGCGCGCCGCTTCGAGCATGCCGCAGGCCGCCGCATCGGCGTCCAGGCCATGCTTGCGGCAGAGCTCGAAGACGATGTTGCGCTGCTCGATGAAGGTTTCGATGAAGCGCCGCCCCTGGTCGCGATGGGCGCGCAGCGGTTCGAAGGAGCTCAGGTAGGGCTGCACGTGCCCGGCGTTGCGCCCGGAGGCGCCGCTGGCCGGCTGGTCGGCTTCCAGCAGCACGCTGCGTACGCCGCGCTCGGCCAGGTGCAGGACCAGGGAAGTCCCGGCCAGGCCGGCGCCGACGACCACCACATCGGCGTCCAGGTCGCCGTCCAGCGCCGCGTACACGGGCGCGGGTTGCGCCGCCGGCCAGCCGCTGAAGCGGATCGGCACCACGCCGGCCTCGTAGGCCTGGGCGATGGGGAACTGCGGAACCCGTCCGCACGCGGCTTGCCGATCGATCGCACTGCTCACTGGCGACTCCTTGGTATGCGCTGCCGGCCTTGTGGCCGGGACAGCTCCAGTGGCATCGATCCTAGAGAGAGGGAGAAACACCGCTCCAGTACCAACTGGTACTGAGAACGCGGGTTCCGGCGTCAGCGCAGCAGGGCGACGCTCCGGCACATCAGGCGCACCAGGTCGGTCTGGCCCTTGATGCCGAGCTTGGCGTAGATGTTCTTCGAATAATTGCGCGCGGCAGTCACGGCGATGTTCATCTGCCCGGCCGCTTCGCTGATCGTCCGCCCGGTGGCCAGCCAGGCCGCCAGGCGCGCCTCCTGGCGGGTCAGGCCGAAGAGCTGGCCGAGCAGCTCGGGCGAGTGGGCGCGCGGGACTTGCGATGCAGCCTCGCACTGGGAAAGCTCGCAGAGGTGGACGATCACGCTGGGCACCTGCTCGCCCTGGTAATAAGGCGCCGGCGGCACCGGCGCGACCAGGATGCCGAGCAAGGTGCCGTCGCGCGCCTGCAGGCGCACCCGCTCGCCGGGACCGTTGCGCGCCTGCAGAACCTTTGCGACAGCCGCCTCCAACGCCTGCTGCGCTCCGCGCTCCTCGACCTGCAAGCGCCCCTGGCGAATCTCGATGCCGACCTGCCGGGCGATGATCGCGCGGGCCGCACGGTTCGCGCAGAGCACCCGCGCATGGCCATCCAGCAGCAGGCAACCGAGCGCCAGGTGGTCGAGGCTGCCCTCGTACACCGCCTTCTCGGCCTCCTCGCGCTTGAGCCGGGCGTACAGGCCCAGCGACCGGGAAAGATGCGGCAGCAATTGCGCCAGCAAGGCGCGCTCCTCCGCAGCGAAGGCCTGCCCGGACAGCCGCAGGCCACGCACCACGTCGATCCAGCAGCGCATGCCGCCGGGCTCTGCGAAGCAACCGCGCAGGCACCGCCCGATGCCCAGCGAAACCATGAAGGCGGCACAGTCCCCCTCCACGTCGCCCGGCCCGAACTCGATCAGCGTGCCCGGCGCCACCGACTCCGGACGCACCAGCTCGATGTGCCAGAAGCGCTCGCGGGAAACCTGCTCGGCGAGGTCCCAGTCAGTGCGATCATCGGCGTCCAGGGCCATCACCTGGACATCCCGGGGCTGGTCCTCGGAATGATGCAGGGTGATGGTCACGTTGAAGGCGCCGAGCAACTGCCGCAGGCGCTCGGCCAGGCCGAACCAGGGCCGCGCCTCGCTGAGCCCCTCGTAGGCCAGGCCGATCAGCTCCGCCAGAGCCTCGGCGACCTGCCAAGGCGGCGAGGAAGCCTGGGCGCCGCACAGCAGCACCCCCAGCCCTTGTTCACGGCCCACGACGGCGCGGACCGCTCCCTGCATCTCGGTGAAGGCGAACTTCATGGCAGGCAGCCCTGTCGAGTCGGATGGAGGCAGTCTGGCCGCAGCGCGGGTGGGGGGAATCGTCCGAATGGACGTGGGGGCTTGCCGGAGCCGGCCTTTCGCAGGAGCGAGCTTGCTCGCGAACCGAGGCAACCGGCCGGCTGCAGAACCCCCCGTTCTGCCGAACAGCCCCCTCTCCCGCTTGCGGGGGAGGGTTAGGGAGGGGGAGCGGAGTCAGGCTTGGCGCCGATGCTGGGGCGAAGTCCGCTACCCTCTCCCCAGCCCTCTCCTACGCGGCCCGCCCTGAAGGGAGAAGGAGCCGTTCGGCATCATCCTGTAGGAACGGATTCATCCGCGATTATCCCTGCACCGAGACAACCCTGTAGGAGCGCGCCATGCGCGCGATTCGCGGCCATGGGCCGCTCCTACAGGGGAACTCCGTATGTTGAGGTTTGCGGGTCTCAGGTGCCGTAGACCTTCTGCGCCGGCACCGCTTGTTCGATCAGGGCATCCACTGCCGCACCGACTTCCGCCGGCTGCCAGCGCGCGCCCTTGTCGAGTTGCGGACCCAGGCGCCAACCGTCGGCGATGGACAGCTTGCCGCCTTCCACCTCGAACAGCTTTCCAGTGACGTGCTGCGAGTCCTCGGACACCAGCCAGGCCACCAGTGGCGCGACGTTTTCCGGGGCGAAGTGGTCGAAGCCTTCTTCCGGCTTTTTCATCGTCGCGGCGAACACCTGTTCGGTCATGCCGGTGCGCGCGGCCGGGGCCAGGGCGTTGGCGGTGATGCCGTAGCGCGCCAGTTCCGCCGCCTGCACCAGGGTCAGGGAGGCGATGCCGCCCTTGGCTGCTGCGTAGTTGGATTGGCCGATGCTGCCTTGCAGCCCGGCGCCGGAGCTGGTGTTGATGATGCGCGCCTGCACCTTGGCGCCCTGCTTCGCCTGCTCGCGCCAGTGCTTCACGGCGTGGCTGGCGATGCAGAAGTGGCCCTTCAGGTGCACGGCCATCACCGCGTCCCAGTCGGCTTCGGTGAGGCTGGCGAACATGCGGTCGCGGCAGATGCCGGCGTTGTTGACCACCGCGTGCAGGTCGCCGAAGGCGGCGATGGCCGAGCCGACGATCTCGCCAGCTTCGACGTAGTCGGTGATGTCGTGGCAGTCGCCGATGGCGCTGCCGCCCTGGTCGCGGATCAGCGCCACCACGCCGGCGACGGCTTCGCGGTTGATGTCGTTGACCACGACTTTCGCGCCCTCGGCCGCCAGGGCCAGGGCATAGGCGCGGCCAAGGCCGCCCCCGGCGCCGGTGATGATGACGACGCGGTCTTTGCAGATTGGCATGGGGTACTCCGGTAATTCAGATTGGCGAGAATCGCGGGCATGGCCCGCTCCTACATGGAGGCCCGCAGGAGAGGGGCGACTCGCTCACAGCCTTTCGATAATCGTCACGTTCGCCTGCCCACCGCCTTCGCACATGGTCTGCAGGCCATAACGCCCGCCCGCGCGTTCCAGCTCGTGGAGCAGCGTGGTCATCAACCGGGCGCCCGTTGCGCCCAACGGATGGCCGAGGGCGATGGCGCCGCCGTTGACGTTGGTGCGTTCGTGGGGGTAGCCGGTTTCCTCCAGCCAGGCCATGACCACCGAGGCGAAGGCTTCGTTGATCTCCACCCGGTCGATGTCTTCCAGGCGCATGCCGGCCTTCTTCAGCGCGTACTCGGTGGCCGGGATGGGCGCGGTGAGCATCCACACCGGGTCGTCGGCGCGCACGCTGAGGTGGTGGATGCGGGCTCGCGGAGTCAGGCCGTAGCGCTTGAGCGCCTGCTCGGAAACGATCAGCAGGGCGCTGGCCGCGTCGCAGGTCTGGCTCGATACGCCGGCGGTGACGCGGTCGCAGCCGAATAGGCTTTCCAGCTCGGCCATCTTCGCCAGGCTGGTCTGCCGGGGCGTCTCGTCGTGCTCGATGCCGGCCAGCGGGGCTATTTCGCGCTTGAAGCGGCCTTCCTCGATGGCGCGCAATGCGCGGCGGTGGGATTCCAGCGAGTAGGCTTCCAGCGCCTCGCGGCTGATGCCCCACTTCTCGGCGATCATCTGCGCCGAGCGGAATTGGCTCGGCGGCGTCGCGCCGTAACGCTTCACCCAGCCTTCGGAGCCGCTGAAGGGGTCGCTGAAGCCCAGCGGCTCGGCGGCGGTCATGGCCGAGGAGATCGGGATCTGCGTCATGGTCTGCACGCCGCCGGCGATCACCACGTCCTGGGTGCCGCTCATCACAGCTTGCGCGGCGAAATGCACGGCCTGCTGCGAGGAGCCGCACTGGCGGTCGACTGTGGTGCCGGGCACGCCCTGGTCGAGGCCGGCAGCCAGCCAGCAGGTGCGGGCGATGTCGCCGGCCAGCGGGCCGATGGTGTCGACGCAACCGAAGATGACGTCGTCGTAGTCCGCGTCCGGAATGCCGTTGCGCTGCACCAGTTCGCGCAGCACGTGGGCACCGAGGTCGGCGGCGTGGATCTGCGCCAGGCCGCCCTTGCGCTTGCCGGTGGGCGTGCGCAGGGCGTCGACTATGTAGGCTTCTGCCATGGTCCTTTCCTCAACTGCCGAAGGTGTGGCCGGCGCCGGCGTTCAGTTCGCCGGCGAACAGCGCCTGGCACAGCCGCGCCTTGTGCAGGCTGCGGTCGCCCCAGACCTTGTCCAGGGCCCAGGCGCGCTTCATGTAGATCTGCAGGTCGACTTCCCAGGTGTAACCCATGGCGC
Organism: Pseudomonas knackmussii B13; assembly: GCF_000689415.1. Taxonomy (NCBI): domain Bacteria; kingdom Pseudomonadati; phylum Pseudomonadota; class Gammaproteobacteria; order Pseudomonadales; family Pseudomonadaceae; genus Pseudomonas; species Pseudomonas knackmussii. The sequence continues at coordinate 4,474,413 of NZ_HG322950.1, forward strand.
CGTGCACCTGGATCGCGTGCTTGGCGGCGAGCTGCGAAGCCTCGGCGCACGCCAGGCGCGCTTGCGAGACGTGCAGCGCGGCCTGCGAGTGGCCTTCGGCAATCGACTGCGCGGCGCGGTACAGCGGCGCCTTGGCGAACTCGATGAGCACCGCGACGTCGGCCATCAGGTGCTTGACCGCCTGGAAGCTGCCGATCGGCTTGCCGAACTGCTTGCGCTCGAAGCTGTAGTCCACCGCCAGGTCGACCATGCGCCGGGCCAGGCCCAACTGCTGCGCGGCGCAGGCCAGGGCGCCGCGCTCGAAAGCAGCGGCCCACAGCGTGCAAGCTTGCTCACCGCTGGCGACCAGGGTTTGCGCGCTCGGCGTCCACTGCACGCTGAACAGCTGGCGGCCGGGGTCCAGCGCCGGGCTGCGGGTGAGTTCGACGGCAGCTCGCGGTACGGCGTGTACTTCATCGCGGCTGCCGAGGATCAGCAGGTCGGCGACGTGCGCGTCGGCCACCAGCAGGTTGTCCGGGTGGCCCACCGCCAGGCGCGCGCGGCCCTCGGCGATGCGCCCGAGCCAGTCGCTCTTCAGCGCCTCGTGTTCGGCGCCTAGCGCTGCCAGTAGCGGCACGCCGACCAGCAAGGTGTCGAGCAGCGGTTCGGGCAGCGCGGCATAGCCGCACTCCTGCGCCGGCAGGACCCAGTCGGTCTCGTCCAGGCCCAGGCCGCCATAGGCCTCGGGCACATTGAGCACGGTCAAGCCGAGCTCGGCCAGTTGCGCCCAGAGGGCGTCGCAGCGGCCGCTTTCGCTGTCCCACAGCTCGCGCAGGCGCTCGGGGGTCACCTGGTTGGTGAGGAAGGCGCGCACGCTGTCCTGGAAGCTCAGCTGGTCGTCGTTGAAGGTGAAGTCCATGGCCAATCTCCTCAGGCGCGCGGCATGCCGAGCATGCGTTCGGCGATGATGTTGCGCTGGATTTCGTTGGTGCCGGCGTAGATCGGCCCGGCCAGGGAGAACAGGAAACCGTCCAGCCAGCGCCCCACGTCGCCGGCCAGCGGCGCGCCGGGCAGCAGTTCGGCGCGGGCGCCGAGGATGCTCAGCGCGGTGTCGTGCATGCGCTGGTCCAGCTCAGACCAGAAGATCTTGTTGGTCGAGGATTCCGGGCCGATGCGCCCGCCCTGCTGCAGGCGCGAGGCAGTCATGTAGGTGCTCAGGGTGTAGGCCTCGGCGTCGAGCCAGGCGCGCATCACCGCCTCGCCGATGGCCGGGTCGCGGTCCGCCGCCTCGCGGTTCTCCAGGTACAGCTGCAGCAGGCGCCGCGCGGTTTCCTGGAAGCGCGCCGGCGAGCGCAGCATCAGCCCGCGCTCGAAGCCGGCGGTGGACATCGCCACGTGCCAGCCCTGGCCCTCGCCGCCGAGGACGTTCTCCACCGGCACCTTCACGTCGTCGAAGAAGATCTCGGCGAAGCCCGGCAGGCCGTCGAGCTGGGCGATCGGGCGGATGGTGATGCCCGGCGCGTCGAGCGGCACCAGGATGAAGGTCAGGCCGTGGTGGCGGCTGGACTGGGGGTCGGTGCGGAACATGCCGAACAGCCAGTCGGCCCACACGGCGCGGGTCGACCAGGTCTTCTGGCCGTTGATCACGTAGTGGTCGCCGACGCGCTCGGCGCGCGAGCGGATCGCCGCCATGTCGGAACCGGCGCCCGGTTCGGACCAGCCTTGCGCCCACACCTCTTCGCCGCGCGCCATGGACGGCAGGAAGCGGGCCTTCTGCTCCTCGGTGCCGAACTCCATGAGGGTCGGGCCGAGGAGGAAAATGCCGTTCTGGTTGACCCGCGCCGGGGCCCCCGCGCGGTAGTACTCCTCCTCGAAGATCAGCCACTGGATCAGGTCGCAGCCGCGACCGCCGTAGGCCTCGGGCCAGGTCACCATGCCCCAGTGGCCTTCGTGCAGGCGCGCTTCCCAGTCACGGTGCAGGCGGAAGCCCTCCTCGGTGTCGAAGGAGGGCAAGGGGTTCTTGGGCACATTGGCCGCCAGCCAGGCGCGGACTTCCTCGCGGAAGGCGCGTTGTTCGTCGTTGTAGTTCAGGTCCATGGGCGGTTGCCTGCGGTCAGTTGAATTGCGCGTCGCGTTTTTCCACGAAGGAATCGCGCGCTTCCTGCGAATCGATCGAGCGGTAGGCTTCGAGGGTGAAGCCCTGCTCCCAGCGGTATTTGTCCTCGAGGTTGCCGTCCTCGATGCCGGTCAGCGCCTCCTTGGCCAGGGCGATCATGGCCGGGCTCTTGGCGGCGATCTTGCGGGCGATGTCCAGGGCCGCGTCGCGCAGCTTCTCGCGCGGCACCACGCGCTCCACGGCGCCCAGGCGGAAGGCCTCGTAGGCGTCGATGGGCTCGCCGGTGAAGTACATGTGGCGCACCTTCTGCACCGGGAAAAGGCGCTGCAGGTGCGCGCCGCCGCCCATGGCGCCACGGTCCACCTCGGGTACGCCGAAGGTCGCGCACTCGCTGGCGACGACTATGTCCGCCGCGCCGCACAGGCCGATGCCGCCGCCGAGGACGAAGCCGTGTACGGCGGCGATCACCGGCTTGGGATTGCGATGCACCGCCTTGAAGCTGTCGTAGTTGCCCTTGTTCACCGCAACGATCAGGTTGCCGTTGGCGGCCAGTTCCTTGATGTCGACGCCGGCGCAGAAGCCGCGGCCTTCGGCGCGGATGACGATGACCCGCACGCGCGGATCGCGGCCCAGGCTTTCCAGCTCGGCGGCGATGGCCGCCCAGCCGGCGCAGTCGAAGGCGTTCACCGGCGGGCGGTCGAACACCAGCTCGGCGATGTGCTCGTTGATCTCAACGCGAAACGGCTGCATTGCGGCTCTCCTGGGCGTTGTCGGAAGGGGTTTGCGCGGCCACCCGCGCGGCCAGTGCGGCGAGGCGCGTCTCGGCCTGGGCGACCATGTTCTGGATGAGTTCGGCGCAGGACGGCCGGGCGTCGAGCAGCGCGGCGACCTGCCCGGCGGGCAGCACGCCGGCCTCGGGTTCGCCATCGACCATGGCCTTCTGGATCACCATGGGCGCGTTGGCCGCCAGCAGCGCCTGGGCAAGCGTCAGCTCACCGCGATTGCGCAGGGCCTGGAGCATCTGCCCCAGACCGATGCCGGACAGGCGCCGGTAAGCCAGCGCGCAGCCCACGGCCAGGCGCAGGCGGCGCAAGGGGCCGGCGGCTTCGAGTTCGTCGAGCAGTTCGTTGCGGATCATGCGTTGCGGCAGGCCGTCGAGGGCGCGGCTGACGATGACCTTCGCCGGGTCCTTCACACCGAGATAGCGATTCAGCGTGGCGTCCGGCACCGGGCTTTCGCGGCTCATCAGGAAGCGCGTGCCCATGGCCACGCCTTCGGCGCCCAGGGCCAGCGCGGCGACCAGGCCAGCGCCGTCGTGGAAGCCGCCAGCGGCCACCACCGGCACATTCACTGCGTCACGCACCTGCGCCAGCAGCAGCGCGGTCGGCACCGAGCCGGTATGGCCGCCGCCCTCCCCGCCTTGCACCGTGACGATATCGGCCCCCATCTCCACGGCCTTCTGCGCGTGTTTCAGCGCGCCGACGGTGGGCATGCAGATCACCCCGGCGTCTTTCAAGCGGGCGACCATCTGCTTGCCCGGCGAGCGGCTGTAGCTCACCGCCTTCACACCGTGGCGCAGCACCAGCTCGACGATCTCGCCGGCGTTGGGCTGGTACATGTGGAAGTTGACCCCGAACGGCCGGTCGGTCAGCGCCTTGGTCTGGAGAATCGCCGCTTCCATCAGGTGCGGCTCGATGGTGGCCCCGGCGAGAAAGCCGAAGCCGCCTGCATTGCAGGTGGCCGCCACCAGGCGCGGGTCGGCGACCCAGCCCATGGCGGTCTGGATGATCGGGTAACGGCAGCCGAGCAGCTCGGTGACGCGGGTGCTCAGGTCCAGGCTCATCGCCCCTCCTTGGCCGGCTCGCGCTGCGAACTGGCCATGCTGCGGGCGTCGTAGCCGCCCAGGCGGTCGCCGCTGACCAGCTCGTTGTGGGCGTGGGCGAAGTGGTGCAGGCCGAACACCATGTCCATGGTGGCGCGCTTGCCCATCAGGTCCTCGGCGTTGTTCAGCGCCTGCTTGGTCAGCTGCAGGCCCAGGCGCGGCATCTCGGCGATGCGCCGGGCCATGTCGAGGGTCACGTCGAGCAGCACGTCGCGCGGTACCACCTTGTTGACCATGCCCATCTGCCAGGCGCGCTCGGCCGGCATGCGCTCGCCGAGGAAGAGGAATTCCTTGGCGATGCGCGGGTTCAGTTCGTGGGCGTGGGCGAAGTACTCCACGCCCGGAATGCCCATGCGCACCACCGGATCGCGGAAGTACGCATCGTCGCTGGCGACGATCAGGTCGCAGACCCACGCCAGCATCAGGCCGCCGGCGATGCAGGCGCCCTGGACCATGGCGATGGTCGGCTTGGGCATCTCGCGCCAGCGCCGGCACATGCCCAGGTAGACCTCCTGCTCGCGGGCGTAGAGGAACTCGCCGCCGGGCTTGTTCACGTGGTCGTACCAGAGGCTCGCGCGGTCGAAGCTCTTGTCCACGTCGCGGCCCGGCGTGCCGATGTCGTGGCCGGCTGAGAAGTGCTTGCCCTCGCCGCGCAGGACGATCACCTTGACCGCGTCGTCGTCGCAGGCGCGGCGGAAGGCCGCGTCCAGCGCGTAGGTCATCTGCGAGTTCTGCGCGTTGTGGAACTCGGGGCGGTTCATGGTGACCAGGGCCACCGGGCCCTGGACCTCGTAGAGAACGACCTCGTCGCTCATGGCCGCGCCTCCGCGTTGCGGCGGTCGCCCGGCGGGTTGTCCTTGAGCTGGCGGGCGCGCAGGTTCTGCGGGTCGAGGCGGCGGATCAGCTCCAGCTGCTCGGCGGTCGGCGCGGCGGTGGTAGGAATGTCGGCCGGCAGCGCCAGGTCGAAGCCGGTGTTGTCCAGCACCTGCGCCAGCTCCACGCCGGGGTGCAGCGAGCGCACGCGCATCTGCCGCTGCGGGCCCTGGAAGTCGAGCACGCAGAGGTCGGTGACCACCAGGCGGATGTCGATGTCGTCCAGCGACCAGCCACGGGCCAGGCGCGCCGGGTTGTAGCCGACCGAGGCGACCATGTCGACCTCGCCCTCGACGAACACGCGGCGGTTGTGCGCCGGCACGAAGAAGGAGTTGGCGTGGCTGATGGAGTTGCCGGGGAAGCCGCGCACGCCGAGCATCTGCGCCTTGGGCTTGGCGTAGTCGCCGACGCAGGAGATGTTCGCCTGGCCGAAGCGGTCGATCTGGGTCGGGCCCACCAGCGCGTGGCGGCGCCCGCCCCATACGTTGTCGAAGATGCGCGAGAAGCCCATCCAGCTGTCGCACTTCGGCTCGTAGCCGTTGCGTGCGCCCAGGGGCACCGGCTCGGCGACCATGAAGGCCTCGGAGTCGGTCATCAGCAGCTCGCGGTTGCTGCTCAGCATGGCCAGGGAAGCGGCCAGGCGCGGGATCACGCCGATGCCGGTGGCGAGCACTTCGCCGTCATTGCGCCAGCACTCGCTGGCGGCGCAGATCAGCAGTTCGGCGAGGCTGTAGGTTGTGTCGGTCATGGCTTGGCCTCGTCAGAACACCGGCAGGGGCAGTTGGCGCAGGGCGTCGAGCCCGCCGACCTTGTCCAGGTAGGCGGCTTCGCCGTCGCGAATGAATTCGTCGTAGTAGCGCTGCCAGCCGCCCTCTTCCGAGGCCGAGGCGTTGTAGCGCTGGAAGTGCGGCACGTCGAAGCCGTACAGCGGCGCGCAGGAACTCGGGTGCGCCCCGCCGGGGACGTGCACCACGCCGGTGGTGAGGTTGCGTTCCCAGAACACCTGGCGCGCGGCCTGCGGGTTGGCGTGGAAGTGCGCGGAGTCGACCAGCTCGTCGCAGCTGACGAAGCTCTTCTGCGCGGCGCGCACGAAGAGGTCGTCCATGTAGTGGTCCGGCCCCTCGATCTGGCAGACGCCACGGGCGTCGGCGCGGTCGACGTGGATCAGCGCGGCGTCCAGCTTCAGCGCCGGCATGGCGACCCAGTCGCGGCCGTCGGCGTAGGGCGAGCTGACCAGCTTGATGTCCGGGCTGTGGGTCAGTACGTCGGTGCCCAGGCCCACGGCGGTCGGGATGAAGGGCACGTTCATGGCGGCGGCGCGCAGGCCGAGCAGCATCATGCCCTCGTCGATTTCCATCACCTCCAGCTCGCCGGCCTGGCGCGCCTTGCGGAAGTAGGGTTCGAGCGGGATGAAGTCGAGCGAGACGAAGGCGAACACCAGCTTCTTCACCTTGCCGGCGGCGCAGAGCATGCCGACGTCGGCGCCGCCATAGGCGACCAGGGTGAGGTCCTTGAGGTCGGAGCGGAGGATCTCGCGGATCAGCGCCATCGGCTTGGGCGCGGGCCCCAGCCGCCGATGCCGATCGTCATGCCGTCGCGCAGTTGGGCGACCACGTCGGCCGCTGTCATGCATTTGTTCATGGTGCTTTCCTCACTGCCGGCCGACGCTGAAGTCGTGGCCCCAATGGCTGACCACGGTGCTCTCGAAGGGGCAATGGCGCTCCCAGTCCACCTCCAGTCCGCCATGGCCGTACTCGATGTCGAAGCCACCGGGGCTCTGCATGTAGAACGAGACCATGTGGTCGTTGGTGTGCTTGCCGAGGGTCGCCGAGAGCTTCACGCCGTGGGCGTGCATGCGGTCCAGCGCGCGGCCGACGTCGTCGAGGGACGCGGTTTCCAGCATCAGGTGCACGCAGCCGCTGGGGATCGGGCACTCGAAGATCGCCAGCGAGTGGTGGCGGGCGTTGCCGCAGTGCATGAAGTGGATGCGCTTCTCCGGCTCCTGCGGGTCGGGGGTGAAGCGCACCTTCATCAGGTCGGAGAGGCCAAGGCCCAGCACCTGCTCGTAGAAGTCGCGGCAACGATCGAAGCTCGGCGCCGGCAGAACGACGTGGCCCATGCCCATGGCACCGGTGACGAAACCGCTGACGCCGGCCGGGGAAACGAAGGGGCGGAAGTCCTGGCAGGGGCCCCAGAACAGCTCATGGCGGTTGCCGTCCGGGTCATGGAAGAAGGCGACTTCCTGGACCTTGCGCAGCGCGCAGTCGGCGGCGCCGCCGCGAACCACCTCGACATCGGCCTGCCGCAGCTCGGCGATGGCCTGCTCGAAGGCAGCCTGGCCGGCCACTTCCCAACCACTGGCGCCATAGCCGTCGCGCGCATCGCGCAAAACCAGCAGGCGGAAGTGGCGCTCGTCCATCTTCAGGTACAGCGCGCCCTCGGGAGCCGCCGCATCCACCATCAGCCCCAGCACTTCGCTGGCATAGGCACGCCAGCGTTCCAGGTCGCTGGCCAGGACGGTCACGTAGCCCAGTCCACGGATATCCATCGGGGAAACTCCTCATCATCGTCGCCAAGCCGCGAGGGGCTGGCTGGTGATGGGGATTCAAACAGCGCGGGCTGGGCGCAACATCGTCCAATGGGACTAGCGCCAGGGCGGCGGGGAGCGAGGCGTTACGAGGGCGGGTCGGCCCGTTGCCGGGTAGCACCGAGCACAGCTCGCCGAGCCGGATGCCGCCGTCAATGCAACCAGCGGCGCGAAGCTGTTGAGCTAATTGCCGACCAGTACCGCAGCACCTTAGGTGCGGGAGTCCCTCTTCTGCAAGATCAGCGAGGCTTGGTTATAGGCCATCTGGAAGTCGTCGCTTTCCAGCCAGATCATGGCCATGTCCTCGTCTTCTTCGTAGAAGATCGCGCGATAGGTAATCAGCAGGCTCATGATGAAGTCGGCCGCGGCCTCGTCCGATTCCTCGGCCACCACCAGCTGCAACACCGGGTACTGCAGGAACACCAGGCAAAGGGCGAGCAGACTTATGTCCTCGCTGAGGTACATGGCCCGGAACAGATCGCCGAAGTCCGCAGGGTCGAAGCCGTTCTCCTCGATGACCTTGTAGTCGAAGGTGCTCAAATCGAACGCGAAATCGGCGAACGGATCGTTGATCAGCGGGTTGGCCAGGAGCGGATGGACGACATGGGCTTTCGACTTGCCCATGCGGTTTTGCTTGGCTTTGGCTTTCGCCCGCTGGGCGCGCTTCTTCTGTTTGTCTGAGGAGGCCATGAAGGCAAGTTCCTTGTTCGAAGCGGCCATGTTCATGGCCTGGAAAGATAAATGATAAGAGCTCAGTCGTTCTACGAACGTCATGTCTGGCTGGTCATTGCCGGCGCCAACCGGCAGAAACCGGCCAGGAGCTGCCGCTCAGATTTCTACCCGCCCTAAATGAGCTGCGCCTATTTTCAGGACCCTCGACCAAAGAGGCCCCGCCAACAGGGCACTCATGGGATTGACAGCTTAGCAATCACAATCTGAAAGCAGATCCTGCGGACGCATCGTCAGAATGATTTTGCCGACGTTTTCGGCGGACTCCATCCTGCGGTGAGCGTCCGCTGCGCGAGCTAGAGGGAAAGTACTGTCCACGACTGGCTCCAGGCCGTCCCCGCTGTCGAAGCGATCCAGCCAGTGCTCCCGGAAGCGGCGGATCATGGCGTGCTTCTCGGATTGCGAGCGGGACTTCATCACGGTGCCGATGATTTGAAGGTGACGGTACAGGATTTCCTCCAGCTTCACTGCCACGTTGCCTCCACCTCCGAGAATACCGACCTGGATCAGGCGCCCGCCATTGGCAAGGGAGGCAAGGTTACTTGCGAAATAGGGTTCTCCTACGAAGTCGATGATCACATCGACGCCCCGACCACCGGTCTTCTCTGCAATGACGTCAACAAAGTCCCGGCACTTGTAATCGATGGCGAAATCGGCACCCAACTGCTCGACTCGCGACAGCTTGCTGGCGTCGGTCGTGGCATAGATCGTCGCTCCTGTTGCCCGAGCGAGCTGCACTGCTGCTGACCCCACTCCACCTGCGGCGGCATGGATCAGCACCGAGTCCCCCGTTTTCAGCCGGCCCAGGTGCAGCAGAGCCTCGTGGGCGGTGACAAAGACTTCCGGGATGGCCGCGGCCTGCACATAATCCAGCTGCGCTGGAACCGGCATCGCCATCCGATAGTCGATGCGCGCCAGTTCGGCATAAGCGCCGCCCCCGACCACGCCCATCACTCGATCGCCGACGGCATAACCGGTGACATCGCTGCCCACATCGATGACCTCACCAGCAATCTCCAGGCCGATAATCGTCGAATCACCGAAGTTCGGACGCCCATAGCCACCCATGCGATGTGTCAGGTCCGCGCGGTTGACACCGGCGGCGTGGACTCGCACCAGCAGGTCGGCAGGACGCACCTCAGGGCTGGGCGCATCCCCGAGCTGCATGACATCGGCTTCACCGAAGGTTTCGAAAAGGATGGCTTTCATGGCTGCACGGTCTCCGTCGCGGCGAGGGTGGCGTTGGCGATGGCCGAGGCGCTGATGGCCGCAGGCAGGCCTGCATAGAACGCCAGGTGGGTAATCGCGGCGGCCAGCTCCGCGTGAGTTACGCCATTGATCAAGGCGCGCCGCAGGTGTGATGGCAGCTCGTCGTGGTGGCCCCCGGCGATGAGCGCCGCCACAGTGATCAAACTGCGCTCACGCGGCGCGAGGACCGGGTTTCCCCAGATGTGGGGGTAGAGCGTGCTATCGACGAACTCTGCGAGCTCGGGAGTAAAGGCCCGCGCGGCTTCGCGCGGGCTGCTGAAATCGGGGCGCGACATGGTCTGTCTCCTCAGATCTGACTGACGAACTTGTGGGTAAGGTAGTGCTCGATGCCTTCGATCCCGCCTTCGGACCCATGGCCGCTTTCCTTGAAGCCGCCAAAAGGCAGTTCGGTAGCTACGATGCGGTACTGATTGATGCCGATCATCCCGGCCTCCAGGCCGTCGGCGACATCGATGGCAGTGCGCGCGTCGCGGGTGAAGGCATACGCGGAGAGCCCGTAGGGCAGTCGATTCGCCTCGCGCAGGCCGTCGGCCAGTTTGTCGAACGGCATGAGGATGGCAATCGGCCCGAAGGGCTCCTCGTGCATCACTCTCGCGTCCATCGGCACATCGGCCAGCACAGTCGGCGCGAAGAAGAAACCGGGGCCGGGCAAGCTTTCGCCACCGGCCAGCACCTGAGCGCCCTTAGCTACTGCGTCGGCCACCAGCTCCTCCATCTTGGCCAGCTGCCGCGCATTGGCGAGCGGTCCAACCTGGGTGTCCGGCTTCAGGCCGTCGCCGACCCGCAGTGCTTGGGTGGCGGCGACAAACCGCTGGACGAAGCGGTCATACGCGCCCCGCTGGATCAGGAATCGAGTCGAAGAAATGCACACCTGGCCGGTGCCACGGAAGCGGTTGGCGACGCCCTCAACGGCGGCACGCTCGATATCGGCGTCGTCGAATACCAGCACCGGGCCATGGCCGCCCAGCTCCAGGGTGATCGGCTTGACCCCCTCTGCGGCGCGTGCAGACAGCAGGCGCCCAATGGGCACCGAACCGGTGAACGTGACCTTGCGGATGATCGGCGAGGCGATGAGTTGGCTCGAAACCTGGTCCGGCACCCCGAACACTACCTGCAGAACCCCTTTGGGCAGGCCGGCATCGTCCAGGGCACGAGCCAGAGCGAGGGCCGTGGATGGGCTCTCCTCACCGGGCTTGAGGATTACGCTGCAGCCTGCGGCCAGTGCGGCAGACAGCTTGCGTGCAGGGGTAATAGCCGGAAAGTTCCAGGGTGTGAAAGCGGCCACCGGACCGATCGCCTGGCGCTTGACCATTTGTAGGACGCCGGGGCGATTGGCTGGCACCACTCGGCCATCGATGCGTCGAGCGCTTTCGGCGAACCACTCGAAATACTCGGCGGCGCGAGTTACCTCGTCTACGGCCTCAGCGATCGGCTTGCCTTCCTCCAGGGTCATCTGCTCGGCGATGTGAGAGACGCGCTCCAGGATCAGTGCGGAGGCCCGCTTGAGAACCTTCGCCCGCTCAGCGGGAACAGTTGCGCGCCACTGCTCGAAACCACGTTGGGCCACCGCCAGGGCGTGCTCCAGGTCTGCCGACGTCGCGAGCGGAACTTGGCCAATTACGACTTCGGTCGCGGGGTTCAGAACGGGCGCCGTCGCGCGCCCCTGGCTGCTGATCCATTCACCACCGATGAAAAGATAAAGCGGGTCGTAGGAAACATTCATGGTAAGGGCCCTCATGAGGTTCTCGATGGTCACCCTGTGCAGAGCGACACGCTGAGGTCGGCAATGCCGGACCGTGCGATTGAGTCTATGGAGACCTGTGCCGGCGATTTAGCCTCAGTGCCGGGAATGAATCTTGTGCCCAGAGGGAATATCGCTTTTAAATGGCCGCGATTCGCACGCGTGGCGGGCGATAACTACAGGCTCAGGAACCGTGGCGATGGATAAGCTTTCGAACATGTTGGTGTTTGTGAAGGTCGTCGAGATGGGCAGCTTCACCGCGGTGGCCAATCATCTCGACTCCACTGTCGGCAACATTTCTCGGGCGGTTTCCGCGCTCGAGCAAATGCTCGATACGCGCCTGCTGCAGCGCTCCACGCGGCGCCTTTCGGTTACCGATGCTGGGCGGCGTTTTTACGACCGCTGCACGGTTATCCTGGCAGACTTGGAAAATGCGGAGGCCGAGGCCCGAAACGCGTTGCTGGAGCCCCGTGGAACGCTGCGCGTGCATTGCGTGCCGAGCCTAGGGCGGCACCTGGTGACGTCGGCAGTGCTGGAGTATCGCCAGGCCTTTCCAGAGGTGACGGTAGACCTGATGCTTTCCCAGCAAATGCCCAATCTGCTTGAAGACCAGTTGGATGTGTCGATCCTGATCGCTCGCGCGCTACCGGACTCGGCGTACGTGAGCCAGAAGATCGGAGTTAGCCACTGCGTATTGGTGGCCTCGCCGGATTACTTGGCCCGGCATGCACCACCGCAGGAGCCTCAGGATCTGCAAGAACACCAATGCCTGCGTCTAGGCACAGTCGATTACGCACGTGATGAATGGCAGCTGACGCACCAGGACGGCCAAGCCACTTTCATCCACGCAGGGCCGGGCTTCAGCGTCAACGATATGGAGGCGATGGCCGTGGCCGTCCGCAGTGGAGCGGGGATCGGCCTGCTAGCCGGGTTCTCGGCTATTGACGATTTGCACTCGGGAGCTCTCGTCCGCGTATTGCCCGAATACCACACGCAAGAGCGCAACGTATTCGTCGTTTATTCCTCGCGCCAGTTCCTGGACGCGAAGATCACCCGCTTCATCGACACCCTCAAGGCTCGGGTCGGCGACCAACTCGCCGCAACAGCTCAAGCGCTGGTCGGCAATTGATCCGCCGCCGGGTGCCATTGGTGTCTGGCCGGGCGCCGAAACATCCGGTCCCGACCAGATGCTGGGACTTCCTCTGCATCTATATTCGCGGCGTCCGATTCCAACGTTGCAAGACAACAGTCTTTGCCTGCGCCTCGTCTATATCCGCCGCCACCTGCCTCATACGATTTTGGCCACGGAACGATTACAGGCACCGAGCCTGAACGCTCCGTGCATCGATGAATCAATCCCTTTCAGGCAGGAGTTCGGCCCCATGAAAATCTTCAGGATTTTGTTCTCTCTGTTCATCGGCATTGCTGCGATGCAGACCTACGCTGGTGACCGCGGTCCGAACGACTCGAAGGCAGCGCAGGACTATACCTACGGCATAAAGCTGGATATCCGTAAGGTTGTCAGCAAATCGGATGTTCCAGATATATGTGGAGTCGTGCCCATGTGGATGACTTACGACGACTCCCAAGGCCGTCGTCACACTATCCGTTACCAAGTGATGGGAACCTGCCCGAATGGTTGAGCTTGAATGCGCCATTGCTGATTTCAGCTCGCCCCTGGCGTAAAGGGCAAACTCTTCGGCTTTGTCGCCAAGAGCATCCACTAGAGACTGACTGCTTCTGGCCGTTTATGCGTTTCGTCAAAGGCTTCAATGGGTCGATAACAGCCCCTGAGCAATTAGCCCAAAACCAAAACGGCGCATAACCGCCACGCGGTTAAGCGCCCTACCCCCGCCACCACCCCCGAGCGCTGCGCCGCTCCTCGCGCATCAACTGCGGCATCTGCGTCAGCGCTATCCACAGTTGCCCTTGCCAATCCAGCAGCGTTACCGGCTTGCCCTCCCCCTTGGCCAGCAATCGGCGAGGGCTATCGGCCGCCATCAGCGCTTGATCGCGCAGCGCCGGGAGGACTTCGCCGGTGAGCCATTGGCGCAGTTCGCGGAACTCGGGGCAGCGGTAGCGTTGGAGGACGTGGAAGGTGCCGTAGTCGTTTATCACCCAGACCGTTTCTTCGCCGGTGCTGGTGATCAGGCGGACCTGGCGGCGCAGGTCGTCGTCGAGGCGGTGGATGACGTAGTGGTCGACGCGTTGGTGGATCAGGCAGCCCAGGTCGCGGGCGACCAGCCAGGGTTGGTTGTCTATCAGGATGCCGCGCAGGGAGCGGTTGTAGCGCAGGAATACGGTGGGTTCGAAGACTTCTTCCATGGTGAACCTCTGAGCATTGATCCAGAGGCCTGAAGTGGCCTAATGATTCTGGACACCCCGATAGGGCGTTAAGCTTCGCCCACAGCTGAGGTGTTCATGAGCAGAAGATCATTCAGTCCAGATTTCAAACTGGAAGCCGCCCGCTTGGTGGTGGATCAAGGCTATACGGTGCCGGCCGCCTGCAAGGCGATGGGGGTGGGGCCCACGGCGATGCGTCGCTGGGTGGCGCAGTTGCAACTGGAGCGTGGCGGCCAGACGCCTGCGCATAGCAAGGCGCTGACAGAGGATCAGCGGCGCATTCAGGAGTTGGAGGCGCAAGTCCGCCGCTTGGAGCGGGAGAAAGAGATTCTAAAAAAGGCTACCGCTCTCTTGATGTCGGACGCCCTCGACTAGTCAGGCTGGTCGAGGCATTGGGCGAGCAGTATTCGCGTACGGAACTGTGCCGGTTATTCCAGGTAAATCGCAGCAGTGTTTATGCGGCCCGAAAGCGGCAGGCACGCGTCTGCAGTCGACGAGAAGCGTTACGCCAGCGCGTGGTGGAACTGCATGCCCAGAGCCGCAGCGCGGCCGGTGCCCGAACGCTATCGGCCGCCTTGCGCAACGAGGGCTTTCCTGCAGGCCGTTACCTTGCCGCCCGGTTGATGAAAGAGGCCGGGCTCGTCAGTACACAACGCCGTAAACATCGCTACCGGGTTGCCAAGGAACACAGTGCCATCGCGGCCAATGAGCTGGCGCGCCGGTTCAATGTGAGCCGCCCCAACCAGGTTTGGTGCGGGGATGTGACGTACATCTGGGCCGGTGGCCGCTGGATCTACCTGGCCGCCGTGATGGATCTGTATGCACGTCGGATCGTCGGCTGGGCCATGTCCAACCGGCCCGACTCACAACTCACCGGGCGCGCTCTGCGGGTGGCCTACGAAGCCAGGGGCATGCCACAGCAACTGATGTTTCACTCCGACCAGGGCTGTCATTACACCAGCCTCGAATTTCGCCAAATGCTCTGGCGCTACGGCATTCGGCAAAGCATGAGCGGTCGAGGAAACTGCTGGGATAACGCGCCGATGGAGCGATTCTTCAGAAGCCTCAAGTCGGAATGGATACCGCCCTCCGGCTACGTCGATCAGCCCCAGGCGGAAGCCGACGTGCTGCGTTACGTCACCGACTACTACAACCACCAACGGCCACACAGTCACAACGATTACCAGACACCGGCACGGCGTGAAGAGCTGGCTGGATAGACCTAAACCAGTGTCCAGTTTTACTTGACCACTTCAGCCACGCCTTCGTCGCAGGACGGAAGGGTGGCAAGCCGCGCAAGGTTGGCGAACCGGAGCATTGACCGGCAGACCCGAAGGTCTCCCTGCGCGGCCCGCCATAGAAAAACTCTGCGCCGCAAAAAATACGGTGCAGAGTTCAGGCGCAGTCGCGCAATGCTTCAGGTCGCCAAACCCGAACCCCTGTCGCTTTCACAGGGGCGACGCGAGGTTAGGGAGATGCGCGATTAGGGTCAAGCCACGAAATGCCGCACCGGTCGCAGGGCATATAACCGTTCGCGGCGCTGATCCCCGGCGCCGAGGTTAGGCCTGGCGACCTCGACGTGGGGCTTTGGATTTTCATATGAGGCCGGCTAATGGGTGTCCGCCTTTCATTTCTCTTTTTTTAAGTGCCTCAGATGCTTTCCCAAAGAACACGCTCGTGCGAGTCGGCAAATCGCTGTGCCAATTCAGCGTACTGAGCTTCGATAATGTTGCGTTTGACTTTGAGTGTCGGTGTTACCAGCCCTGAATCTGGAGACCAGTCGCGAATCGAAACTACTACCCCGGAGATTTTTTCGTGGTTGAGCAACTGCAGGTTGATCTGCTCAACGAAGGCACCTATTTCACTGCTAAGTTCGCAACGCTTGGCGCGTAGAAAAGGCTGTGACAGCGTAACTATTGCTACCGGCTGGCTGAGCCCGGAACCAATCAGACATATCTGCTCAAACCCCTTGAAGGAGGCCAGTTTGGCCTCAATTGGCGCGGGGGCGACATATTCGCCTTTCTCTGTCTTGAACAGTTCCTTGATCCGTCCAGTGATTCGCAGGTAGCCGTCATCATCGAGTTGACCGAGGTCGCCGGTGCGGTAATAGCCCTCGTCATCGAGGGCTTCACGACTCTTTTCTGGTTCCTTGTAATAGCACTGCATCAACGTGGGGCACTTGAACAATATCTCGCCTTCTTCGCTAAGCTTGGCACCACTTTCCGGCATGGCCCTGCCGACGGTGCCGGGACGATGTTCTCCCGGGCGTCCGATGAAGCCATAGGCGAAGTTCTCAGTCATGCCATAGCCCTCCGCGATATGAAGGCCAATACGGCCATACCACTGCTGCAGTGCGGGTGACAGCGAGGCGGCGCCGGAGACGATGATCCGCGCACAATCAAGCCCAAGCGCCTTGCGCACCTGGCGTGCGACCAGTGTGCCGAGCATCGGCACAGCCAGCATCTTGTCCAGGCGGGATTGCGGCATGCGCTCAAGGATATTGTCCTGGAATTTTTTCCATAACCGAGGCACTGAGAAGAAGAAGGTCGGGCGCACGGCGCAGAGGTCGGCTTGAAATGTCTTCAAGGACTGGGTGAAGTTGATCTGCATACCCGCATACAGGCTGTTGCTAGCCACAAGTAGACGCTCTGCGACATGCGCAAGTGGCAGAAAGGAAAGGGTTCGGTCGCGGGCCGAGAAACCAAATACCGCGAGGGCATGGTGGCCTACATGCCGTGGTGCGCGGTAACAGTGCACCGCGCCCTTTGGGAGGCCTGTTGTGCCGGAGGTGTAGATGATGGTCCAGATGTCGTCGTCATGCGGCACCGGTCGACCCGGCAGCGGTTCATGATTGGTTATCAAGTCCGGTAGCAGGTAGTCCACCTCGCCGCCGCGCTGGAAGTCGCAGTCGGCGCCGTGGAAAGAGAAGCCAATCTTCAAAACCGATTGGGGGATGCTGGATTTCAGGCGTTTCCACACGGGTTCATCCAACTTGCCGACGAAGATCGCCTTCGCCTCCGAGTGCTGCAACACATAGCCAAGCGATTCAGTCGATTGATCGACATACAACGGCACGCTTATCAGACCGGCAAACTGCAGCGCGAGGTCGGTTATCACCCATTCCGCACAGTTCTTCGACAGGATCGCGATCTTGTCGCCGCGCTCCAGCCTCAGCGTTTTCAGTGCATTCGCCATGCGCCGAACATGATCACCAGTCTCGGCCCAACTGTACTCACGCCACTTTCCCATTACAGGTTGACGGAGATAGATGGCATCGGGGCTTTGCTCCTCCCAGTGGTAGAGCATTTCGATAGGGGACTTGTCCTTGGCGAAATCTTTCAGCTGCATTCTGTCGTGCTCTTTCTTATTAGGTATGTGTAAGAGTCATCTTGCGTTGAGGGCGAATCGATAATGGATGACCTTATCGGGCTTACGATTTGGCGCCTTAGGTCCGCGTGCCTTGCAACCTACTCATCAGAGCAGCGAACAAGTTCAAAAGAGCTCCAGCACCCAGGGCGATCTGAGGCACAGAGTCGGCGGGGAACAGATTGAAGAGCAGCGTCATGGTGACCGCGCCAGCAGTTTGCCCGAGCAAGCGAGCGGTGCCCTGCATACCCCCTGCAGCGCCACTCCGGCTTACAGGCGCAGCGAGGAACATATTGCGATTATTGGCGACGTTGAAAAGGCCGAAGCCGAGACCGCAGAGCATGGTGAGCGGCACCAGCATCATGAGGTTTTCCTGCAAAGGCCAAAGCGCGGCCCCGCCCAGCCCTATCGAAAGACAAATGCCACCTACGAAACAAAACCGGGCAGTCGACCATCGGTTTGAAAGACGACCAGCTAGCGGAGCTGCTAACGCGACGGTTAAAGGCCAGGGAATCATGTAGAGGCCTGTCACCAGCACGTCTTGGCCAAGGCTGTGCTGGAGGTAGAAAGGCAGCGCCACCAAGCCTGCGGTCTGACCAGCAAAGCAGAGCACCGAAGCAATAACTGAAATGCGGAATGAGTAGGACCTGAGCAGGTCAAGCGGAATCAGCGGCGCTTTCCTTTGCTTTTCCCGCTTGACCAGCAGCGTCAGTTGAATGGCAGAGATGGCCAGCAGCGCTGCAGCCAGCAATGGGTGCTCAGTGATGATTCCAGCGGCGATGACCAGCGGCGCAAAGGTCCCTGCATTCAATGCAATGCTCAACAGATCCACTTTGCGCGCGGTGCCGGCCACAGCAGGTAACGCAAGGGCGGCCAGCATCGCCCAGAGGCCGAAGGGGAACAGCACAGCAAAGAGCCATGGCCAGTCTGCCACGTTGAGAATCGCTGCCCCCATTGCGGGTCCGGCTGCCGATGACAGTGCAACCGCAAGTGCATTCCAGCCGATCGCGGCGCCCAGTTGTTGGCTCGGCACCACTTGGCGAAGCAGTGCGATTCCGAGCGCCATGACTGCCGCGCCTCCCAGCCCCTGAAGCAATCGCGCGGCGATGAGCCACGGCAGCGTTGGGGCCATTGCGCACAGCACAGTGGCGACCAAGAAGAGCGCCACCCCCCAACTGAATACCCGACGGTAGCCAAGGCTTTCACCCAGCGCCGCACAGGGCAGCAAAGCCATCAGGAGCGCCGCCTGGTTGGCCGTGATTATCCAGATGGACAGCGCAGGCGACACTTGCAGCGACTGAGCGATCGTTGGCAGTGCCATGTTGGCTATCGCCGTGTTGAGCACCACCAGCACCATGGCGGCCAACACTGAGCTGACGGCGGTCAGGCGCCTCAGTTTTGTCCGAACCGATGGCGCATCAACGACAAGCCCCGAAGACGCCGCCCGTTCAGGCTGTACGCCGAGGCGGACGGCGTTTGGGGCAGCGCGGGGCTTCATGACTTCAACCATTCCGGAGCGCACTGGCTCGCGGGAACCCAATCACCGCCCTGCTTCACATATCGTGTGAGCTTGCGCGCCTCTTTGTCCTCCTTCTTCAAATCCCGCTCGGTGAAGCGGAAGAGCAAAGCAGGCCCGGAAATGCAGTGGGTGTCGTGAATATCGCCCGGCAGGTAGACCTGCGTCTGACCGGCGCGAACCCTTGAGGACCCGCGCTTGACGAGTTTCACCTTGCCATCCGGGTCCTGAACCCTGGCATAGGTGCCCATTTCTATTTCACCGTGCTGCACGGCGTAAATGACCCATCCCCGACCGTGATCATGAGGTGGTCGGTAGAGCCCTTCAGGCTCGGTATGCGCCAGCAGGACAAATCCGTTTACCGGGTCTCGGTACATCTCTTGCTGAGCCGATGCTTGCTGGTGCAGGTCGGCCAGCCAAGGCTCGGTGACAGGAGTCTTCAGGAGTACATCCAACTGCTGCTGGCAGCCTGCGACCACTTCAGAACTGAGCGGCCCCCAGATTGATTGGACACGCTCAACA
Organism: Pseudomonas knackmussii B13; assembly: GCF_000689415.1. Lineage (NCBI taxonomy): Bacteria > Pseudomonadati > Pseudomonadota > Gammaproteobacteria > Pseudomonadales > Pseudomonadaceae > Pseudomonas > Pseudomonas knackmussii. Next base: position 4,493,336 of record NZ_HG322950.1, read on the forward strand.
AATCTGTCCAACGAGTTCATACATCATCTCCTCATCCACTTCGGTACGAATGTGCCGATGCAGAGAACTGTATGTAGCGCGCCGACATGGCGGAAGACGCACCGTTCGCACTTTATTCTTGCGTCTGACGCCATATGACAACGAGATGAGCTAGCATCAGGTCATGTCGAATCTGGACCTGAATCTGCTCATTACCCTCGACGCGGTGCTCGCCGAAGGAAGTGTTACGCGTGCGGCCAAGCGCTTGCGGCTCAGTCCCTCGGCGATGAGCCGGGCGCTTGCTCGGCTCAGAGAAACCACGGGAGATCCGCTTTTGGTCAGGGCGGGGCGGGGGCTCGTTCCTACTCCCAGGGCTATCGAACTTCGTGATCGCGTTGGTCAGCTGGTTCGGGATGCGCAGGAGGTTTTGCGCCCAGCCGAGTTTCTGGACCTGTCAAAACTCGACAGGACGTTCGCGATCAGGACCAGCGAGGGATTTGCCGAGAGTTTTGGCCCCGCGCTTATAGCCCGTATTGGGGAGCAGGCCCCTGGAGTACGGCTGTTCTTCATGCAAAAGCCAGACAAAGACAGCAAGCCATTGCGCGATGGCGTCGTCGATCTCGAAACCGGAGTTATAGATCTGACCTCGGCGCCAGAACTGAGGGGTCAGTCTTTGTTCAGGGATAATTACGTCGGCGTCGTACGATCCGGGCATCCATTGAGTCGCGGCCAAATCACGCCGGAAAAGTATGCTGCGGGCACGCATATCTCCGTGTCGCGTGAAGGGATAGAAAAAGGCCCCATAGATGACGCGCTGCTGCCACTTGGTTTGGAGCGAAAAATAGCCACGATCGTCGGTGGCTTCTCGACCGCGCTGGGGCTGGCCCGGGGATCGGACATGATCGCCAGCGTTCCCGAGCGCCATACCGCGAGTTTGCGCGAGGGGATGTATAGCTTTGCGCTTCCTTTTCGGACTCCGGAGTTCACCGTTTCACTGCTTTGGCATCCGCGATTCAGCGCTGATCCGGCTCATCGATGGCTTCGAAGCCTCATTCTCGATGTCTGTGGAAAGAGCGAATAGCCCCGACTCCTTGGGAGGCACTCACGCCCCAAAGCGAGCCCTTCAAATTGATAGGACTCAAGCCTTCCGGGAGCGGGAGTTGCCTGACGCTCGAGATCGATGCCGGGCAGAACCCGCATTGAACGAATGACCGCTTGCAGCCAAGCCAAGCAACATCCCCATCAGTACCGTCATGGTCGCCGTACTCGATAAATCAGCTCAGCCCTTCATCCCACAGCCGCGCGGCCGACGCGTGATCGGCCGCGCGCTGTCGATCAGTTGCCCATGATGGGTGCCAGTGCGGCCTGAATCCTGGACAACTGTGCTGGCGTTGTCATGGACGCAAGCAGCCGGCCAAAGTGTGGATGCTGCACGCCCGAGACAATGTATTGCCAGCGGTAGGCGCTCAGCACGGAGGCTTTGATTTGCGCTGACTCGTCGACACTGAGCGATCGTGAGACGTTTCGAAGAAAGTAGTCGGCATCGGATGCCGATTGTGCCTGCAGGATTCCGTCGACGGCCGCCACCAGCGCGATCAGATCGTTGACTGCCTGGTCGTGCTCGTCGGGCGAGAGTTTCGCGTGCTCTGCCTTCCACTCCAGCTCATCGAGTACGACGTGCCGGCTTTCATCCTTCCAGTGAAACTTGAAAACATCCTTGAACAGCGGGCACAACTCCTCGTGCGGGGCGATGCTTTGCACGTAGTGCGCTTGAACAAACAGCTCTATATGACAAGTCAGCGCCAGCACCGACCAGGTGCTGGCCGCCAGTACCGCGCGCGCTACATCGTTTGGATCGGCAACTTGGCGATATCCCGCAGGCAATTGCGAACCAATCATCGTATCCATGCGCCGGAACAGCTCCTGGTGCTTGATCTCGTCGTTGGAAAAGCGCACCAGCGCTTCAAGGGCGAATTGATCGTCAAATACATGGGCGCGACCTTGATCAAGCATTTTGGCACTGATGAAGCGCTCGACCAGGCCAAAGACATACGCATAGGTTCGGCCCTGAATCTGACTGAGCAAGCGCGCCTCGTCCGCGGCGAGAAAGGTGAGGCGGTCGATCTGCGACAGTCCGTCGGGCAAGAACTTGCGCGAGAAGTCGAAACTCCGGCCCTGCAGCAAATCGCGATCGATCTGCCATTCCGCTTTCTTCGATGACCTGACGATCTGAGCATAACGGGCGGCGTTGCCCGAACCTGAGCGTGGCAAGGTCGCGATGGTGTTCATGTCGATCTCCTGCTTCCCGAATTGAGATGGAGTGGGGCTGCTACGGGTGACGTCGGAACCGATGACCACTGGTGAAGCCGCTGGGGATAGCCCCGATCGCTGGGTCCGCGCTGGTGCTAATCTAGGCTTCGCGGTTCAGGCGCTGAATGACCGGTGCGCCTGATTACCTGCTCCAGACTCCGGAAAGGGGGGCTGGCAATTGTTGGATGCGCTTTCTGATGTCTTGCGAGTGATTCGGCTGTCTGGAGGGGTCTTCCTCGAGGCGGAATTCACTGCGCCCTGGTGCATCAGCGGACGCATCTCCGCGGACGATTGCAAACCGTTCCTGGCGGTACCCCGCCATGTCATCGCATCGCATTTCGTCGCAGCGGGGCGCATGCAATTGCGAATCGGAGAGGGGACCATCATCGAGGTGCAGGCAGGTGAACTCGTTCTGCTTCCCCGCAATGACGCCCATTCCTTCGGCAGCGACCTGGACATTGCGCCCATGCCGGCGAGCGAAGTCATCCAGCCGCCGGAAGTCGGCGATATCTCACGAATCAAGTACGGCGGCGGCGGCGAGGCCACACAGCTACTGTGCGGATTCCTCGCTTCTGAAACCCCCTTCAGTCCATTGCTTTCGTCACTGCCGTCGGTATTGAAACTGGACGTACGCGCGACGGCTTCGGGGGCCTGGATTGAGAGCTCGTTCCGTTTCGCCGTCAGTGAGATTGCGGCGGGACGCGTCGGCTCGACAACGGTCATCGCCAAGCTATCCGAACTGCTGTTTGTCGAAGCCGTCGGCCAGTATGTCGCCAGCCTCCCCGCTGAACGCCGCGGGTGGCTGGCAGCGTTGCGAGATCCGCATATCGGGCGCGCACTGGCGCTGCTCCATGCTCGTCCGACCGAGAGTTGGACTGCAGAGGCCCTGGCTCTGGAAGTGGGCATGTCACGTTCGGTATTCGCGGAGCGATTCACGGCAGTGGTCGGACAGCCACCGATGCAATACCTGACGCTATGGCGTATGCACGTGGCGGCTCAACTCCTGCGCGAAGGCCGTGGCAATGTGGCGCAAATTGGCTTTGCGGTGGGCTACGAATCCGAAGCCGCGTTCAGTCGCGCATTCAAACGCCAATTCGGCACATCACCCGGCACTTGGCGCAGACAATCGGCTTGAGCAGTTCCGGTGCCGATGGACACTCCGATCAAGCCAAGCAGTAACGGTCTTCTCTTGGCGACTTCTGCCGGTTCCGACCGGCAGCTTCGGTTCGATATCAGCCACTACTTCCTTTCCACCACCTCCGCCTGCCCCGCCCTTCCTCCCGCATCAGCTGCGGCATCTGCATCAGCGCCATCCACAGTTGGCCTTGCCAATCCAGCAGCGCTATCGGCTTGCCCTCGCCTTTTGCCAGCAGGCGGCGCGGACTTCCGGTGGTCGTTAGTGCTTGGTCGCGCAGGGTGTCGTCGAGTTGCTGCGCCTCGCGCAAGACCCGTTGGCTGGCCTCCAGCACCAGGCGCCCGGTCGGGGTCAGGGTCATGCCGTCGCTCCGGCGCGCAAACAGTGCAACGCCGCAGCGCTCTTCGAACAGGCGCAGTCGATTGCTCGCCGCCGAGATCGCCACCGGAACCGAGGCCGCCGCCTTGCTCAGGCTGCCGGTGTTGGCGATGGCCGCGATCAACCGCAGGTCGGCGAGGTCGAAGTGCATGGAGCGTTCTCCAAAAACGAAAGCCATCTTCGCGAAAATGAGATTCTAGCGGCCCGGCCTTCTTTCTAGAATAAAGGCCCTCTCCTGCCGCCCCTCCCCGCCGCGATGAACAAACTGACTTCCCTCTACCAGCGCAGCCTGCAGAACGGCGTGCTGTTCGCCGTGCTGTCCGCCACCGGTTTCAGCCTCAAGGCGGTCTTCGTGAAGCTGTGCTATGCCGCCGCCCCGGTGGACGCCGTTACCGTCCTGGCCATCCGCATGGGCCTGGCGCTGCCGCTGTTCCTCTGGCTGGTGTGGCTGAGCAAGGGGCCGCGGCTGTCGGGGGCCGATGGCCTGCGCATCCTGCTGCTCGGGCTGGTCGGCTATTACCTCTCCAGCCTGTTCGACTTCTTTGGCCTGCAGTACATCAGCGCCGGCCTGGAGCGGCTGATCCTCTTCACTTACCCGACGCTGGTCCTGCTGCTGCAGATGGCCCTGACGCGCAAGCGGCCGGGCCTGCGCACCCTGGCTGCCATGGGCCTGTGCTACCTCGGCCTGGGCGTTGCCCTGGTGCACGACATCAAGGTGCAGAGCAGCGACGGGCAGATCCTGCTGGGCGCCCTCTGGGTGTTCGCCAGCGCCGTGACCTACGCGCTGTATTACGTGGGCACGTCGGCGGTGGTGGGGCGCATCGGCTCGATGCGGCTGTCGGGGCTGGCCGGCGCCGCCTCGGCGGTGATGGTGCTGATTCACTACGCCGTGAGCGCCGACGTGCACCAGTTGGCCACGCTGCCGAACGCGGTGTGGATGCACGGCGCGCTGATGGCGCTGTTCTCCACCGTGTTGCCGATCTACTGGATGGCGCTGGCCATCCAGCGCATGGGCGCGACCCACGCAGCTGCGTTCGGCAACCTCGGGCCGGTGCTGACCGTGTTCGCTTCCTGGGCGCTGCTCAACGAGGCGATTTCGCTGTACCAGATCGCGGGGTTGGCGCTGGTGCTGTTCGGTGTGTCGCGGTTGTCTTCGGCCAAGGCCGCGCCGGCGAAGGTCACGCCACAACGGAGCCCCGAGCCCGCCGATTGAGGGAACGGCGCCGCAGGCAAGGGGGCCTCGCCCGCTTTCGGCTGACGCCTCGCAGACGTCCTCTTGGTAGTCGGCGTAAGCCGCCATCGGCTCGGGAGGCCGCTTGACTCAAGCCCCTGCCAATGCGGCGAGGTCGCTGCCGAGCAGCAGCTCCATGAAGGCCACCGACGCCGCGCTGTGATAGTTGTTCCTGCGCCGCAGCACAGCCGCCCCGCGCTTCGGCGCCGCCACTTCCAGTGGAATCTTGCGCAGGGCCCGCTCGCCGGTGGCGATGGCCTCCGGAAGCAGGGTGGCCATGGCGGTGTGCCGGACGACTTCCAGCAGCGTGCTCACCGAGTTCACCTCTATCGCCACCTTGGGCGCGATCCGCGACTCGACGAAGTATTCGTCGATGCGCGCGCGGGTGATGTATTCCGGCGTCAGCAGCGCGAATTCCAGCTGCGCCACCTGCTCGGCGCTCAGGACAGCCTGGCTGTCGTATAGCGGGTGGGCCTTGCCCACCATCAGCCCCAGGGTTTCGGTGAATGCCGGGATCGACTCGATGTCGGCACTCCTCACCCCATCGAAGGCAATCGCCAGGTCCAGCGAATCGTCCGCCAGGCCGGTTTCGATCTCGGACATCGGCAGCTCGAAGAGCTCCAGGTGGATGTTCGGGTAGCGCGCCAGGTAGTGGCGCACCAGCGGCCCGACCAGATACGCCATGAAGGTCGGGGTCATGGCCAGGCGCAGGGTGCCGCGGGACAAGTCCTTCACGTCATGCAGCGCGCGCCTGCCCGCCTCCAGTTCCACCAGCACCCGCCGCGCACATTCGATGTACGCCTGGCCCGCATCGGTCGGCTTGACCGTGCGCGAAGTTCGGTCGAACAGGGTGACGCCGAGGGTCTCTTCCAGCTGCCGGATCTGCTGCGACAGCGTCGGCTGGGAGACGTGCAGCGCTTCGGCGGCGCGGGTAAAGCCGCCGTTGTCGGCAACGGCCAGCAGGTAACGCAGATGTCGCAGCAGCATGGGATCACCATCTATAGGCAGTACTTATGCAACGCATTGTATATCAGTCTTGGACGCTATCGATCATCCGGGAGGAAGATGGCCTCACACCGAAACACACACCCACAGCAACAGGAAAAACACCATGCAACAGTCCCACGCCTACAACGATGCAAGCCTGGCCCTGACCACCCAGATCCTCGATGCCAAAGCGCGCAAGAACCTGTCCTGGCAGGACCTGGCCGACGGCACCGGCCTTGGCCTGGCCTATGTCACCGCCGCCCTGCTCGGCCAGCACCCGCTGCCGCAGAGCGCCGCCGAAGTCATCGGCGACAAGCTCGAGCTGGACGCCGACGCCGTGGCCCGCCTGCAGATCATCCCGCTGCGCGGCAGCCTCTCGGGCGTGCCGACCGACCCGACCATCTACCGCTTCTACGAGATGATCCAGATCTACGGCACCACCCTGAAGGCGCTGGTCCACGAGCAGTTCGGCGACGGCATCATCAGCGCCATCAACTTCAAGCTTGGCCTGCAGAAGGTCGAGGACCCGGAAGGCGGCTCCCGCGCCGTGATCACCCTGGACGGCAAGTTCCTGCCCCTGCGTCCCTTCTGACGACAGCCGGCCCGCACTCGCGTGCGGGCCCTACCCCCCGAAACCGCTGCCCCTCACCAATGCGCCCTGGAGGACGCCCCATGAAAAAAATTCTGTTCGCCGCCGCCTTGTGCGCCGGCATCGCCGCCCAGGCCCAAGCCGCCGATGAAGCCGTGCCCTACCGCTACGGCATGGACCTGGACATCGCCCATCTCGTGAGCGTCACCCCTATCGCCGACGTGTGCGGCGTGGTGCCCGCCCAGATGACCTACCTGGACTCCGAAGGCACCACCCATACCGTGAACTACATGGTCTTCGGCACCGGCTGCGCCGGTTGAACGCCCCTTTTCAGCACCCTGAGGAAAACCCCATGAAAGCGCTCATCGATGGATTCCTGAAGTTCCGCAAGGAAGCCTTCCCGCAACGCACCAAGCTGTTCAAGCACCTGGCCACCACGCAAAACCCGGGCACCCTGTTCATCACCTGCTCCGACAGCCGCGTAGTGCCGGAACTGCTGACCCAGCAGGAGCCTGGCGAGCTGTTCGTGATCCGCAATGCGGGCAACATCGTGCCCTCCTACAGCCCGCATCCGGGTGGCGTCTCGGCCACCGTCGAATACGCCGTCGCCGTGCTGGGCGTGACCGACATCGTGATCTGCGGCCACTCGGACTGCGGCGCCATGACAGCGGTGGCCCAGTGCAAATGCATGAACCACCTGCCCGCCGTGGGCGGCTGGCTGCAGCACGCCGAGTCGGCGAAGGTCATCAACGAATCGCACTCGCATGCCAGCGAGTCGGCGAAAGTCGCCTCGATGGTCCGTGAAAACGTGATCGCACAACTGGCGAACATCCAGACGCATCCGAGCGTGCGCCTGGCCCTGGAGAAAGGCCTGCTGAACCTGCATGGCTGGGTGTACGACATCGAGACCGGCTCGATCGACGCACTCGACACCAGCAGCCGTACCTTCGTCCCGCTGGCAGAGCACCCGAACACTCGCGCGCTCTTCGGCAACACGGTGGCGGCTGCGTGAAACCCAGCGCAGCGAACGGCAAAGGGGACGGATTCAAGCAGGCGCTCTCGTCCTGACGACCAAGGCACCGTCGGCGCCGCAAGATCCGTCCCCCCAGCCCTCCCTTCGGGGCAGCCAAGCCCCTCGCGCAGCCCTGCCGAGGGAACAGCTTCAAGCCCTGCGCCAGCGGCACCGCTCGGGCACGCCTTCCGAACCTGCAGTTCAGCGAGCCAGCGAACGCCGGGTCGTTTGTATCCCACTGTGTCCTCGGCCCGTTTCGACACCTGGGCATTAGAGCGCGCCCCTTCGCGACACCCCGCAGATACCTCGCCGGCATTCAATGAGCCCCATCAGGACATCGACGCACGGCAAGGCCCAGTGCTCTTCGACGGCGTACGACCCTGGTCCGATTGGTTTGCATGAATGCCCACTCCCACGCTCGAGGATCACCGCCATGAACAAGCTGAACACCCTGCTGACCGCCATCGCCTTCTCCCTGGCCGGTGTGGCCGTACACGCCAACGCTGCCCAGACGAACTGCTCGAACGGCAATGCCTGCTTCCAGTCGACGCCTGTGGCCGGCAAGAGCGGAGCTGCGCAGCTGGCCGAAGACGGCTACGGCCGCACCCCGCTGGGCATGCAGCAGAACCCATCCCTGGCCGAGAACGGCTCGGCACGGACTCCGCTGGGCCAGCAACTGCAGGAGCAACAGAAGGTGGCCGAGGACGGCTCCAGCCGCACCCCGCGGGGCCTGCAGCAGAACCAGACGCTGGCAGAGAACGGTTCCGCCCGGACGCCGCTGGGCATGCAGCTGGAAGGGAACCAGGAGCCTGGTGTTGCCTGATCGGCTGGCAACCAGCCAATGCCGAACCGTCGTAGGGCGCATAACCGTTCGCGGTTATGCGCCGCTTCGCCTTGCGCATCGACAACGTCATGGTCGGGGCAGGCGATTTCAAAGCACCTGAGGCTACCGCGAGCAGACCGGCGGCGAAGGTCAAACGGCGCATAACCCGGAGGGTTATGCGCCCTACGTGTGGCTTAAGCGCGATGCCCGAACGACCTGCCTGCCCCGCTTCGGCAGCAGATGAGCGCCAGTGGCCGAGGGCCGAAACGCTCCTAGACTCCTTGAAGCGCCGGTGCTCATCGGCGCAACGGCCACCCGCCCCGACCAAAGGGAGTCCCATCGTGAGCAGATTCAACGGAACGCTCGTCGGCGTCATCTTCAGCAGCCTGCTGCTCGGCGCCTGTACCTCGCAAGTGACGGAGAAGGAACAGTATTCCGGCTTCCTGCCGGACTACTCGAAGCTCCAGGAGGCGACCTCGCCCAGCGGCCACCCGGTGATGCGCTGGATCGACCCGAGCTTCCAGCCGCGTACCTACAGCACTGTCGTGTTCGACTCGCTGCTGTTCTACCCCGCGCCCAAGCCGGACGAGCGGGTCAATCGCAAGACCCTGCAAGACCTGCAGCAATACGCCAGCGACTCCGCGAGGGAAACCATCGCGCTGCGCTACAAGGTGGTGCCCAACCGGCAGTCGATCCCCGCCGGGCAGCGCGCCATGCAAATGCGGGCGGCGATCACCGGCGTCAGCGCCTCCAACGAAGGCATGAAATGGTACGAGGTGGTCCCCATCGCCGCGGTGGTCGGCGCCACCGGGGCGGCCGCCGGGTATCGCGATCAGAACACCGAGCTTTATATCGAAGCCGCCATCAATGACGCCGCGACGGGCAAGCCCTTGGCCTACGTGGTGCGCAAAGTCTTCGGCAAGACCCTGGAAAACAACAAGGAGGAGATCACCGCCGACGACTTCAAGCAGGCGATCAAGGAAGTGAACAGCGACCTGAGCATCATGCTCAACCGGTAGCCGGCGCATGACACTTCGGCGCGCCACCCGCGCGCACAGACCAAGGAAGACCGGGCATGGGTAGCTTGTTCGACGCGCTCATGCTCGGAATCCTGGCGCTGCTGCCGCTGATCAATCCGCCGACGACGGTGGCGCTGTTTCTCGCCCTGTCCAGCGGGCTGAGCCGGGAAGAAAAGGACCGCCAGGCGCGGCTGACCGCCTTCTACGTGTTTCTCATCATGACGCTCACCTACTACATCGGTGAGTTCGTCATGGGCGTGTTCAGCATCTCCATCCCGGGCCTGCGCATCGCCGGCGGCGGCATCCTCTGCATCATCGGCGGGCGCATGCTCTTCCCCCAGCCGCGCCCGACCTCCCGCTCGGCGGAAGACGATGAACAGCGCACCAGCTTCGCCTTCATCCCGCTGGCCATGCCGAGCACCGCAGGCCCCGGCACCATCGCGATGATCATCAGCGCCTCGGCCAGCATCAAACACAACACGAACTTTCCGCCGTGGGTCCTGCTGACCGCGCCGCCGCTGATCTTCCTGCTGACCGCGCTGATCCTCTGGGGCTGCCTGCGCGCCTCGGACCTGATCATGAAGGCCACGGGCCAGTCGGGCATCGATGCCATCTCGCGGCTGATGGGCTTCCTGCTCGTCTGCATGGGCGTGCAGTTCGCCATCAACGGCGGCGTGGAGATCGTCCAGCGGATCATCGACAGCAACCTGCACAGGCTGCCGCAGCCGTAGTTTCGATGTAGCTCCAGGCCGCGCGGCTCGTGGCTTCAAAGAGGTTCGATCGCACCTACGCTTACTGTGTTTCGCTGGCCTCCGGGCATCCTCGACGGAGGAAGAACCGACCCCTCGGCATGACGCCCCACTGGAGGCATTCGATGGCACAGGAAGAACAAGAGAAACGCCGGCCGATACTCGCCCCCGTCGACCGGGTCACCGAAGCGGTCTTCGGCCTGTTGATGGCGATGACCTTCACCGGGACGCTGAGCATTGCCACCGCGGGCCAGGAAGAGGCACGCACCATGCTGATCGCCGCCTTCGGCTGCAACCTGGCGTGGGGCCTGGCCGATGCGTTCATGTACCTGCTGCGCACCTGGACGGACCGCTCGCACAACCGCTCCCTGCTGCTGAGCCTGCACAGCGGCATCGGCGCCGAGCAAGGCCAGGCGCTGATCGCCGACGCCCTGCCGCCACGGCTCGCCGAGGCGGCGCAACCGGCCAGCCTGGAGCAACTGCGCCAGGGCCTGCTGGCCCGTTCCGGCCCGCCCCCGCGGGCGCGGCTGGGGCTGGAGGACCTGCTGGGCGCGCTGGGCACCTTCCTGCTGGTGGTGCTGGCCACCTTCCCGGTGGTGATCCCGTTCCTGCTGACCGACAACGTGCCCCTGGCCGTGCGCAGTTCGAACATGGTCGCGCTGGTGATGTTCTTCCTCTTCGGCTGGATCCTGACCCGCTATGCCGGCGGCCGGCCCTGGCTGGGCGGCCTGGTCTTCGCCCTGCTGGCCACGGCCCTGATACTCGCCATCATCGCCCTGGGCGGCTGAAGCCGGGGCACCCACGCTCCCTGTCGGCGGGGCGCCTGGCGGGCGCAAGCTCGCCTATCGTGAATGAGAACAGTCGAGCGTCAGCGCGGCCTTCGTCCCGCTGCACGAAGGCCGCCATCCCTTTCGCCGGACAGGGCCAACAGGCGGGGCATGTCGCTGCGCCCGCCCTGCCGGATCGATCGCCAGGAGGATCAACCCCATGAGCACGGTTCACCTTCATCCCTCGCTGGACAACGGCATCCGCCCGGAACAGCCCGGCTTCAGTGGCGGCACGCTGCAGTGCCTGTGCGCGACCGACAAAGTGGAAGTCAAGGTCGCGGCCCAGACGCTGCACAACCACGCCTGCGGCTGCACCAAGTGCTGGAAGCCCGCCGGGGCGACCTTCGCGGTGATCGCCGTGGTGCCGCGCGACAAGGTCAGCGTGGTGGCCCACGGCGAGAAGCTGCACATCGTCGACGAGAGCGCCGTCATCCAGCGGCACGCCTGCCGCGCCTGCGGGGCGCACCTGTTCGGGCGCATCGAGAACAAGGACCACGCCTTCTACGGCCTGGATTTCGTCCACACCGAACTCTCGCCGCAACAAGGCTGGGCGGCGCCAGGCTTCGCCGCCTTCGTTTCCTCGGTGATCGAGAGCGGCACGCCGCCGTCGCAGATGGAAGCCATCCGCAAGCGCCTGCGCGAGCTGAGCCTGGAGCCCTACGACTGCCTGTCGCCGCCGCTGATGGATGCGCTGGCGACCCACGCCGCCAAGCAGAAAGGCACCTACCGCGAGGCCTGATTCACCCAGGCGTCATGAAAAAAGGGACAGAGGGCCCATGCCGCCTCTGTCCCTTTTCCGTTTGGGGCCGGCCGTGGTGCTGCTGCATGGCTTCGGCGACACCGGCGACATGTGGGCGCCGCTCGCCGCCGACCTGGCCAAGGACCACACCGTGGTGGTGCCGGGCGCCGGGCACTGGCTGATGGAAGAAGCGCCGGGGCCGACCATCAAGGCGATTCGCGACTTCCTGCCCAAGTGACGGCGGGCCGGCCTCTCTCCAGGCTCAGCCCAGCGTCGCCAGGCACTCGCGCGCGGCCTTGAGATCGGGTGTCGCGAAGCCTTCCTCGAAGCGAGCGTAGACGGATGCCAGCATCTCCCGCGCCGGCGCAACGAGGCCCTGGTCGCGCCAGAGCCGGGCCAGGGTGGTCGCGCAGCGCAGTTCCCAGGCGAGCGCGCCGCTTCGGCGGGCCAGCTCGAGCGCCCGCGACAACTGGGACTCGGCCTCGCCACCCTCGCTGCCTCGCTCGAGCAGCTGGCACGCCTCGATGCGCAGCCACTCCGGGGCACACCAGCCGGTGGCACTGCTGCCGGCCCGCTGCGACGCCAGCTCCTGGCTGCCACCGAGCGTCATGACGATGTCCCTCACCAGCCCGCTGGCCGGCGTCGTTGGCAAGGGCAGGCCCGTGCAACGCATCACCCCGGCATAGTGCTGCGCCCAGTCGGCGAACAGCGGGATGGAATGCCGCGAGGCAGCCTCGAACAACTGCCGCAGCCGGCTGGCGGCCTTTTCGTATTCGCCGTTGTAGTGGGCGATCACGCAGCCGGCGTTTTCCAGCAGCACGAGCAGCAGTGCGAAGGCGCGTCGCCCGAGGCGCAGCGGCCGGCCGTTCTCGACGATGGAGCAGGTCGCGGGATAGACCAGATAAGGGCCGAAACCCAGGGCGGGTTCGGCCGGCATCGATTGTTCTTTTCTCATGGTTCCTGGTTGTTCGTGCACGCGGGCAAGGCGCCGGCTTCAAGGTGGCAGGCTGCCTCGGGTGCAGCTCCGCGGAGCCGCCGATTCCGTTCTAGTGCAAAAAGGATGACGTTGCCGAGTGCAACCGCATAAAAATTAACAACGACTAACACGGCCGCTCGCTCAAGCCCACGCTAGAGCGCAATCCGCGCCGTTGAGCACCCACGATCATCCGCCCAACGGCCGCCCCATCCTCCCGGCACGGCATGACAACCCGCCTTCATGCACCGAAATGAAGCCGTCCGCCTTCGCCGCTGCCGCCGCTTAATGAGCATTAACCGGCATTAACTGGCTGCCTTGCCGACGCCCGCGAAAGATAGCGATACGTCCATTTCAGTGAGAGCAGCCATGCTCAGTCGGAGTATCGAGCGCAGCGCCGGGAGCGCGCCCACGCGCAAGCTCGCTTGCTGGCAGGAAGAACGGGCCCGCAGGCTCATCCTCGCGCACCTGGAAAGCGGCATCAGCGTCACCCTGCTGGCCGAGGCCTGCGCCCTTTCGCGCAGCGACTTCACGCGCAAGTTCAAGGCCAGTATCGGCCATTCGCCCCAGGAGTGGATGCGCCTGCAGCGGGTGGAAAAGGCCAAGCGCCTGCTGGCCGAGGCGACCTTGCCGCTGGCGGAGATCGGGCTGGAATGCGGCTTCTACGACCAGGCGCATTTCTGCCGCGTGTTCAACCGCCTGACCGGCCTGTCCCCCAGCGCCTGGCGCTGAGTGCGAACAGCTGAAAGATCAACGCCCGGGCGCTGCAAGCAGATGGCGGATCTGCACCGCCACCCCCTCTTCCTGGAAGCGCCGCGCGGCGGCCTCGATGGCCTGCTCGGCGCGGGTGACGCGGCCGTGGTGGCGCAGGTGCTCCAGCCAGGATTCGTCGAAGAAGAACTCCAGCCAGCGCGTCGGGTCCTCGCTGTCCTGCACCAGGCCCCAGGAGAACGCCCCGTTGCGCTGGCGCATGCGGCGCACGTCCTGCATGGCGGCGCGGAAGGCATCCTGCTGCTCGGCGGCGATGCGGTATTCCAGGGTCACCATCACCGGGCCACGCTCGCGGTCCAGCGCGGCATCAAGAAGCGGCGCCGGCCAGTGCAGTGAAGGTGCCAGGTCGTCGGCACGGCTGGCCGGCAGCGGGAAGCGCCAGCGCGCCAGCAGGCCGAGCAGCAGCACCAGGCCACCGCCGGAAAACGCCGCGGCCATCGACAGGTGGCTGGCCACCGCGCCCCAGGCCACGCCGCCCGCCGCCGAGCAACCGAAGAACACCAGGATGTACAGCGACAGCGCCCGTGCCCGCACCCAGGCCGGCACCGAGGTCTGTGCCGCCACCTGCAGGCTCGACAGCACGGCGATCCAGGCCGCGCCGCTGAGCAGCATCAGTGGCGCCAGCAGCAGGAATGAACGCAGATACGCCAGGCCGAACAGCACCCCGGCGTAAACCACGCTGGCCAACAGCACCAGGGTGTCGTTGCTACAGCGCGCGCGTAGCTTCGGCAGGCCGACGGCGCCGAGCACCGCCCCCACGCCGACGCAGCCGAGCAGGATGCCGTAGTCCAGCGGCGTGCCGCCCAGCTCGCGACGAACCAGCAGCGGCAGCAGCGCCATGCCGGCCGCCGCACCGAGGAAGAAGGCGGCTGTACGCACCAGCACCGCTTGCAGCGGGTGCGCGCTGCGGGCATAGCGCAGGCCGGCGCGCAGTGCGCCGAACAGCCGCTCGGCGGGCAGCACAGACTCGCTCGGCGTGCGCTTCCAGGCGAACAGCGCGCCTATCACTGCGAGGAAGGAAACGGCATTCAGGGCGAAGGTCAGCCAGGGGCCGCTCAGGCTCACCAGCACCCCGGCCAGCGCCGGGCCGAGCGCCCGCGCCACGTTGACGCCGAGGCTGGACAAGGCCACCGCCGCCGGCAGCTCGTCGCGGCTGACCAGCTCCGGCGCCAGGGCGGTCCAGGCCGGCATCATCAGCGCGGTGCCCAGGCCCATGGCGAAGGTCAGCGCCAGCAGCAGCGGCACGGTCATCCAGCCGGCCAGGGTCAGCAGCGCGAGCACCAGGGCCACCGCCGCCATCCACACCTGCACCGCCAGTAGGTAGCGGCGCTTGTCGACGATGTCGGCGAGCGCCCCCGCCGGCAGCGCCAGCAGGAACACCGGCAGGGCCCCGGCGACCTGCACCAGGGCCACCGACAGCGGGCTGGCCGACAGGCTGGTCATCAGCCAGCCGGCGCCCACTTCATGCATCCAGGTGCCGATGTTCGAGGCGATGCTGGCCAGCCACAGCCAGCGGAACACCTTCGCCTTCAGCGGTTGCCAGGGCGAGCTGGCCGGCGCTTTCGCCTCGTCCATCGCGGCCATGCTCAGAAGGCGAAGCAGGAGCAGCCGAAGGCGCCCCAGAAGCCGGCGAAGTCGCTCACCGGCACGTCCTTCGTGCGCGCCCGTTCATGGGAGTGGCCATGCACCGTGCAGGAGCCGACGCACTGGTGCACCGCCTTCTGCAGCGGCGCCTGCGGGCGCCAGTGCCCCGGCACCTTGACCACCGGCGACCAGTCCGGCACGACCGGCAGCACCGGCGGCGCCAGCTTGTCGAACGGGCCGGCGCCGTGGACCACCTTGCCGCCGACCACGGTCAGCACCGACTCGATGCCCTTGATCGCCTCTTCCTCGACGCTGAAGAAGTCTTCCGAGAGCGCCGCGAGGTCGGCCAGCTGGCCCACCTTGATCTGCCCCTTCTTGCCCTGCTCGCTGGAGAACCAGGCGCTGCCATGGGTGTACAGCTGCAGCGCCAGCTCGCGGGACAGGCCCTCGGGGTACAGGCTCAGGCCGCCCACGGTCTTGCCGCTGACCAGCCAGTACAGCGAGGTCCAGGGGTTGTAGCTGGAGACGCGGGTGGCGTCGCTGCCCGCCCCTACCGGCACGCCCTCGGCGAGCATGCGCTTGATCGGCGGCGTGGCTTCGGCGGCCTTGGCGCCGTAGCGGTCGACGAAGTACTCGCCCTGGAAGGCCATGCGGTCCTGGATCGCGATGCCGCCGCCCAGCGCACGCACGCGTTCGATGTTGTGCGGGGTGATGGTCTCGGCGTGGTCGAAGAACCACGGCAGGCCGTTGAACGGAATGTCGCGGTCGACCTTCTCGAACACGTCGAGCATGCGCGAGATGGATTCGTTGTAGGTGGCGTGCAGGCGGAACGGCCAGCGGTTGGCGACCAGGTGGCGGACCACCGGTTCCAGCTCGTCTTCCATGCTCGCCGGCAGGTCCGGGCGCGGTTCGAGGAAGTCCTCGAAGTCGGCGGCGGAGAACACCAGCATCTCGCCGGCGCCGTTGTGGCGGAAGTAGTCGGTGCCCTGGCCGTAGGTGACGGTGCGGGTCCAGTTCTGGAAGTCGGCGAGCTCTTCCTTGGGCTTCTGGGTGAACAGGTTGTAGGCGATGCGCACGGTCAGCTGGTCGGCGTCGGCCAGCTGCTGGATCACCTGGTAGTCATCGGGGTAGTTCTGGAAGCCGCCGCCGGCGTCGATCACGCTGGTCAGGCCGAGGCGGTTGAGCTCGCGCATGAACTGCCGGGTCGAGTTGACCTGGTACTCCAGCGGCAGCTTCGGCCCCTTGGCAAGGGTGGCGTAGAGGATCATCGCGTTGGGCCGCGCAATCAGCATGCCGGTGGGTTCGCCGTTGCTGTCGCGGACGATCTCGCCGCCGGGCGGGTTCGGCGTGTCCTTGGTGTAGCCGACCACGCGCAGGGCGGCGCGGTTGAGCAAGGCGCGGTCGTACAGGTGCAGGACGAACACCGGGGTGTCCGGCGCCGCCTTGTTCAGCTCCTCCAGGGTCGGCATGCGCCGCTCGGCGAACTGGAATTCGTTCCACCCGCCGACCACCCGCACCCACTGCGGCGTGGGCGTGCGCTGGGCCTGCAGGCGCAGCATGTCGAGGGCGTCGGCCAGCGAGGGCACGCCCTCCCAGCGCAGCTCCAGGTTGTAGTTGAGGCCGCCGCGGATCAGGTGCAGGTGCGAGTCGTTGAGGCCGGGAATCACGCAGCGCCGCTGCAGGTCGATGACCTGGGTGGCGGCGCCGCGCAGCGCCATGGCCTCGGCATCGCTGCCGACGGCGAGGAACTTGCCGTCCTTGATCGCCACGGCGGTGGCGCTGGGGTTCTCGCGATCCACCGTGTGGATGCGTCCGTTGTGCAGGATCAGGTCTGCCTGGTGCATGGCGCGTCTCCCAATCAGCGGGCCAGGAAGGCCAGCAGGTCTTCGTTGAGCTGTTGCGCGTGGGTCACGGCGAAGCCGTGCGGCGCGCCCGCGTATACCTTCAGCTGAGCACCGGGGATCATTTGCGCGGCCAGCTTGCCGGTGGTTTCGAAGGGCACGATCTGGTCGTCGTCGCCATGGATCACCAGGGTCGGCACGTCGATCTTCGCCATGTCGGCGCGGAAGTCGGTGCCGCCGAAGGCGGTCACGCAGTCGATGGTGCCCTTGATCGAAGCCAGCAGCGCGATGTTCAGGGTCTGGGTGAGCACGCCCTGGGACACCTTCTGGCCATGGTTGATGCCGTAGAAGGGGCTGGCGAAGTCGGCGATGAACTGCGCGCGGTCCTGGCGCAGGCCGGCGACGATGCCGTCGAACACAGCCGTGTCGACACCCTGCGGGTAGTCCGCCGCGCGGCCGAAGATCGGCGTCACCGCGCCGAGCAACACCAGGCCGGCCACGCGCGAGCTGCCGTGGCGGGCGATGTAGCGGCTGACGTCGCCGCCGCCCATGGAGAAGCCGACCAGGGTCACCTCGCGCAGGTCCAGGTGCTCGATCAGCTGGGCAATGTCGTCGGCGAAGGTGTCGTAGTCGTAGCCGTTCCACGGCTGGCTGGAACGGCCGAAGCCACGGCGGTCGAAGGCGATGGTGCGGTAGCCGCGGCTGCTCAGGTACTCCATCTGCACCTCCCACATGTCGCCGTCCAGCGGCCAGCCGTGGCTGAACAACACGGGCTTGCCGCTGCCCCAGTCCTTGAAATAGATCTCGCTGCCGTCACGGGTGAGGAATGTGCTCATGGGGAATCTCCGAGAGTGGGGAATGGACGTGAATCGAGTGCCGTGGAGCCTAGACCGGCCTGAGCCAGTCGGCGCACAGGCGGGTAACCCAGGGCATGATCAGGAAGACAACCGGTACGACGATGCACAGGGTGATGAGCAGATTGCTCGGGACCAGGCCACCCAGTGCCGGAAAGCGCTCGAACACCGGCGCCCAGAGCCGGGGGACCAGCATGCTCAGCGGGCTGATCACCAGGAAGGTGAGTACCGCCTGCTTCCACTTCGGCGGCTGGCGGGCGCCGCCGCGTAGCGGGGTGAACCAGAATTCGGGGTCGTCGTGGACCAGCGGATGGTCGCCGCCTTCGAGCATCGGCAAGGCCTCGGCGATCAGTTCGGCGCGCTCGGCGGATTCGATCCAGGCCTGCAGCTGGGCTGCCTCGGCGAAGCGCACCAGGGTGGTGAACAGCGCCTCGTCGCCGCCGGGACGGATCACGTTGACCCCCAGGTGCCCCGGCCAGTGCTGCGCCGCCTTCACCGCCCGGCGCAGCCAGGCCTCGTACTGGGCCAGGGCCTCGCGGCGCACCTTGTGGTAGATCACCAGGGTCACCACGCTGTTCAGGTCAATGGCTGTGCTGCTCATGGGCGTTCCGTCGGCTCGCGTGTCGATGCCGACGACTATGGACGCCGCCAGGAAGCTTGCATTGGACGGATGTGCTGCCCCGCCGTCAGCGAGGCGTGAGCACGGGTCAGGCCACGGGTAGGGCCAGTTGCGGCCAGCCGGCCTCGGCATCGCGGCGCACGTAGGCGCGCACCGTGTTGGGCATCCGGTAGAGCACGCCGCGCTCGCCGTGCTCGGCCAGCAGCAGGGACTTTTCCACCAGTTGCCCGACCACGCCGAAGATGCAGTCGCGACACTGCAGGGCGCCGTCGAGCGCCTCGGCCGCCGCGCTCAGGCTGAAGGCACCGGCGAACTCGGCGAGCTGGCGCAGGCAGCTCTGCTGGCAGGCATCGAGCAGGCAGAAGCTCCAGTCGTAGGTTGCCTGCAGGCTCTGCTGGCGCGCAGGGGCGGTGCGGCGGCCGGGCATCAGCAGGTGCATGCGGCTGCCGAGCAGTTGCTCCAGCGCCTCCAGTCCGACCACGTCCACCTGGCGCGCGGCCATCTCGATGGCCAGGGGAATGCCGTCGAGGCTGCGGCAGATATTCGCCAGCACCGGCAACTGCGCGGGACGCAGGGCGAAGTGCTCGGACGCCTCGCGGGCGCGGGCCAGGAACAGTTCGATGGCCGAGCAACCGAGGATGCGCTGCGGATCGCTGACGCCAGGCTCGGGCACTTCCAGCGGCGACAGGCGCAGCACGTGCTCGCCCGCGGCGCGCAGCGGTTCGCGGCTGGTGGCGAGGATGTGCAGCGCGGGGTGCAGGCGCAGCAGGTGCTCGACCTGCTCGGCGCAATCCCGGGCCAGGTGCTCGCAGTTGTCCAGCAGCAGCAACAGCGGGCCGCCCGCCGGCTCGCCGAGCAGGCGCGCCAGGCCGTGGGACAGCGCCACGCCATCGGGATAGTTCGACAGGTCGGCGAAGCACACGCGCGGGAAGTCTTCGCGCAGGTGTTCGGCGACCTGGATCGCCAGCGACGTCTTGCCCATGCCGCCGGGCCCGACCAGGGTCAGGATGCGCGTGCGCGGCACCCGCTCGACCAGTTGCCGCAGCCACTGCTCGCGGCCGACCAGGCCGACCAGCAGCACCGGCAGGTTGCCCGCCACGCTCGAGGCAGCCGCCGCCGGCGCCTCGCCCAGCGTCTCGACCACGCCGACGAAGCCATAGCCGCGCAGCGGCACGTTGGCGATGTAGCGCTCGCCGGTGCGCCCTTCGCCCAGGGCACGACGCAACGCGGCGATGTGCACGCGCAGGTTGATCTCTTCGACCACGGTGCCGCCCCAGACCTGGGCGATGATGCTTTCCTTGGGGATGATTTCGCCGGGCCGCGCGATCAGCACGCGGAGGATGTCCAGGGCGCGGCTGCCGACCTGCACCGGACGCTCGCCCTGCAGCAATTGCCGGCTGTAGGGGTGGAACTGGAAGCGACCGAACTGCAGGACGGTCGCGGTATCGAATGGCGTCTCGGCGCGCATCTGCAGTTTTCCTCCGGAGCGAGCAATGGCTCTAGGTCAAGGCTTCCAAGCGAAGCCTCGACACTCAGGCAGTACCGCTTAAATCGTTGAAGCAGTCATTCTGGCAGCCCTGGATGACAGCGCAATTCATCCGGGGGGAAGGATTCGGCCAATCAGGGGGCGCAGGACGGTCAAATGCCGCCGAACTGCTCGCGGTACTGGCTGGGTGACATGCCGATGCGCTCGCCGAACAGCGTGCGCATGTGCCGCGGGCTGCCGAAGCCGCTGCGGCAGGCCACCTGCTTGAGCGGCAGGTCGCTGCTTTCCAGCAGCTTGCGCGCGTGGTCGATGCGCGCGTTCTGCACGTACTGCATGGGCGTGACCTTCGTCTCGCGCAGGAAGGCCCGGGAGAAGTTGCGCGGGCTCATGGACACCAGTTCGGCGAGGCGCGCCACGGTCAGCGGCTCGTCGAGGTGATCGATGATGTACGCCTGGGCGCGCGCAATGGCCGTGCCGTCGCGCAATACCGCGGCCAGCAGCGGCGAGTAAGGGTTCTGCCCGCCCGGCCGCTTGATCACCACCAGCAGCACCTTCGCCACCTCCAGCGCCACGTCCCGGCCGTGATCCTCGGCAACCACCGCCAGGGCCATGTCGATGCCGGCGGTCACCCCGCCGGAGGTGATCAGGTCACGGTCCAGCACGTAGATGCGCTCGGCCTCCACCTGCGCCTGTGGATAGCGATCGGCCAGGCGCTTGAGGTAGTTCCAGTGGGTGGTGCAGCGATAGCCGTCGAGCAGGCCGGCCTCGCCGAGGATGAAGGTGCCGGTGCAGATCGCGCCGTAGCGTGGCACGCGTCGCGCCGCCTGCCCCAGCCAGGCGCTCAGGCCCTCGTGGCGGTCGTTGTAGGCGCCCGGCCCGCCGGGTACCAGCAGCAGGTCGACGGCATCGGGCATCTGCTCCAGGCGCAGGTCCGCCTGCACCCGCAAGCCGCAGGACGAACGCATCACTGCGTCGCTCTCGGCCAGGGTCAGCAAGCGGTAGTGATGTTCCGCCGGCAGATAGCGGTTAGCCACGGAGAACACCTCCATGGGGCCCGATACATCGAGCATCAGTACATCCGGGTAGAGCACCACGGCGACGGTCTTCATTACTTGCAACTCCCGCGCTTGTATCCGCCCGCGCCGAAAGCCTCGGCAGCGAGCACAGCAATCCAATAATTATCCGTACGGCCCGCGCGATAGTCATGCCACTTCGCCGACTCATCGAGCGCGCCGGGTGCAGTCCGCCAGGGCCCTTGCAGAACTGCAAGGTGACCCTGCAAAGCTGTCTGTTCCGCGCAGTCCGGTTGTCGGCAAAGATGGCTCCACGGTTCGGCAACACAACGACGAAGCCGAACGAAAGCACATGCAAGACCCAACCCACTCACGCAACGACGAAAGGAAACTCACCATGACCGCAATCGCCAAGGCTGTTCCCGGCAAGACCCTGCTGAACCCGACCGATCACACCCTGATCATGATCGACCACCAGTCGCAGATGTCCTTCGCCACCAAGTCGATCGACGCCGTCACCCTGCGCAACAACGCTGCCCTGGTATCCAAGGCGGCCAAGGAGTTCGGAGTTTCCACCATCCTCACCACCGTTGCCGAGAAGAGCTTCTCCGGCCCGATCTTCACCGAGATCAAATCGGTGTTCCCGGATCACAACGTGATCGACCGCACCAGCATGAACACCTGGGAAGACCCGCGCATCGCGGTGGAAGTGAACAAGTTCGGCAAGCAGAAGATCGTCCTCGCCGGCCTCTGGACTTCCGTGTGCATCGTCGGCCCGGCGCTCTCCGCCATCGACCAGGGCTTCGAGGTCTACGTGATCGCCGACGCCTGTGGCGACGTCTCCACCGAAGCCCACGAGATGGCCCTGCAGCGCATGATCCAGCTCGGCGCCCGCCCCATGACCTCCCTGCAATACCTGCTCGAACTGCAACGCGACTGGGCCCGTGGCGAGACCTACGACCAGACCGTGAAGACCTCCATCGAGCATGGCGGCGCCTACGGCCTGGGCCTGATCTACGCCAAGACCATGTTCAACGCCAGCGAAGGCCACTGAGCCTGAAACCGGGAGCGGCAATGCCGCTCCCTTTTTTCGCCTGCCGGAGATACGCGTGATGAGTTCGGAATCCCCGCTGCCCGCGCGAATCGCCTGGGCCCTGCTGTTCATGCGCGTCTGCGCCGCGATCCTGCTCCTGCAAGTCCACGGCCTGCCCAAGCTGCTGCACTGGCAGAGCGAGCTGCAGCGCATCGAAGACCCGTTCGGCCTCGGCGCGCCCCTGACGCTGGGCCTTGCCGTGTTCGCCGAAGTGCTCTGCCCGCTGCTGCTGATCGCCGGCGTGTTCGCCCGCCTGGCCTGCCTGCCGATCCTCGCCGTGCTGCTGGTGGCGCTGGTCTTCGTGCACCCGCAATGGAGCCTGGAAGAAGGCCAGTTCGCCTGGTGGATGCTCATTCTCTTCGGCGGCCTGGCGCTGGCCGGGCCCGGCGCCTATCGTCTCGACCGGCGGCTCTGGCCGGCGACGACCCCAGCGAAGGAGATCCAGCCATGAAGCCCACTCCACTGACGGCCTGCGCCCTGGCCTGTGTGTCGGCGAGCGCCCTGGCGGCCCCGCACGACGGCCTGCTGGAAGGCGGCGACTGGTCGCTGCTCAGCCGCAACTACTTCCTGCAGACCGACTACCGCACCCAGCCCTCGCCCAGCGGCCAGAGCCTGCGCGAAGAGTGGGCGCAGGGCTTCATCGCCGACATCCGCTCGGGCTTCACCCAGGGCACGCTCGGGCTGGGCTTCGACGCCCACGCCTTCCTCGGCGTGAAGCTCGACGGCGGCCGTGGCCACGCCGGCACCGGCCTGCTGCCGCGCAGCGCCGATGGCTCCAGCGACAGCGACTATTCCGACGCCGGTGGCGCGGTCAAACTCGACCTGTCGAAAACCACGCTGAAGTTCGGCGAAATGACCGTGGAAACCCCGGTATTCGACACCGGCGACAAGCGCCTGCAACCCGAATACGCCACCGGCACCCTGCTGGATTCGAGCGAGATCGACGGCGTGCACTTCCAGGCCGGGCGCTTCACCGCATTCAAGAACCAGGACTCCAGTTCCAGCCGCGGCGACTTCGAGGGCTACGGCGCCACTACCGCCCACAGCGCGGTGAGCTTCGCCGGCGCCGACTTCGCCCCGCCCGGCGACTTCGGCGGCTCGCTCTACGCCGGCCAGCTCGACGACACCTGGCGGCAGGCCTACCTGAACCTGCACTACGAGCACGGCGGCCTGCTGCTCGACGGCAATGTCTATCGCACCCGCGACCAGGGCCAGGCCCGCGCCGGCGAAATCGACACCACCGCCTGGAGCCTGTCCTCGCGCTATCGCATGGGCGCCCACGCACTGACCCTGGCCTACCAGAAGATCGACGGCGACGAGCCCTTCGACTTCGTCGGCGGCGACTCCATCTACCTCGCCAACTCGATCAAGTACGCCGACTTCAACGGCCCTGGCGAGCAGTCCTGGCAACTGCGCTACGACCTCGACCTGGGCGCCTTCGGCGTGCCCGGCCTGAGCTTCATGACCCGCTATGTGCGCGGCAGCGAAATCGACGGCACGCACGCCCCGGCGGACGGCGCCTATGCCGGCCAGTACGGCGCCGACGGGCGCCATTGGGAGCGCGACAGCGACCTGCGCTACGTGGTGCAGTCCGGCCCGGCCAAGGACCTCTCGCTGCACTTCTCGCAAGTCAGCCATCGCGGCAACGCCGACCAGCCGGGCAGCGATATCGACCGCCTCTACATGATCGTCGAGTACCCGCTCAAGGGCGTGTTCTGACGGTTAGGCCTCGGTGCTCATGAACTTCGCGATGCGCTCGCGCAGCCAGCGCTCGGCGGGGTCGCTGTCCTGGGCGGCGCCCCAGACCATCGACAGCTCCGCCGGGCGCACCTCGAAAGGCGCGTCCTCGGCGCGCAGGCTGCCGTCGTCGGCGAGGATGCAGGCGGCGTAGTCCGGCACCGTGGCGATCATCTCGGTATTGCGCAGCAGCGCCCGCAGGCTGCCGAACTGCGGCACCGCGAGCACTACCCGGCGGCGGCGGTCGATACGCTCCAGGTCGAGGTCGATGGCGCCGCTCAGGTCGCCGGAGAAGGACACCATCACGTGCGGCCGCGCGCAGTATTCGTCGAGGCTCAGCGGCCCCGGCCGCGAATCGCCACGCAGCACCTTCACGCCGATGTCGCGCAGCTTGCGGCGCTTGGCGTTGGCCGGCAGGTCGGTGGTGTAGCTGACGCCCACGGTGATCTCGCCGGAAGACAGCAGCGACGGCATCAGCAGGTAGTTCGCCCGGCGCACCACCACGACGATGTTCGGCGCCTCGGCCTGCAAGGCGGCAAGCAGCGCCGGGAACAGGCCGAACTCGGCGTCGTCCGACAGGCCCAGGCGGAACACGTTGCAACTGCTCTGCGGCTCGAAGGCCTTGGCCCGGCTGACCGCCGCGGAGATCACGTCCATCGCCGGACGCAGCTCGTCGAAGATCTGCAAGGCCCGGCTCGTCGGCTCCATGCCGCGCCCGGTGCGCACCAGCAACGGGTCGTCGAAGAGATCACGCAGCCGACCCAGCGCGGCGCTGACGGTGGACTGGGTGACGAAGAGCTTTTCACCGGCCCGGGTGAGATTGCGCTCGATCATCAGCGCCTCGAACATCACCAGCAGGTTCATGTCCAGGCGTCGCAGGTCGCTTCGGTTCATGGTCGGCACTCGCAGGAAAATGCCCGCAGTGCAGCAGCGGCCCGGGATTTCGTCTTGCACGACTGTGCTCCGCTGGCGAGCGGGAGTGCGCTGGGGTAGCCCGCGCCATCAAACCCCTATGTCGCGAAGCGGCGCAAAACACCGTGCAGGAGCGGACCTTGTCCGCGAAATCGCGGGCATGGCCTGCTCCTGCAGGTCCGGGCCACAAGGGCGCATAACCGCGAACGGTTATACGCCCGGCGCAGCCGCCCGCTCGCGCAGCAGCGCCTTGGTGACCTTGCCGGAAGCGTTCAGCGGCAGGCTGTCGACCAGTTCGACGCAGCGCGGCACCTTGTAGTTGGCCATGCGCTCGCGGCTCCAGGCGATCAGCGATTCGGCATCCAGACTGGCGCCGGGACGGGGGATCACGAAGGCCTTGCCGACCTCGCCCTGGCGCTCGTCGGGAATGCCGATCACCGCCGCCTGGGCCACGCCGGGATGCTCCATCAGCAGGCGCTCCACCTCCGCCGGGTAGCAGTTGAAGCCACCGACGATGAACATGTCCTTGAGGCGGTCGGTGATGCGCAGGTAGCCGCGCTCGTCGAGCACGCCGACGTCACCGGTATGCAGCCAGCCCTCGGCATCGATGGCCTCGGCGGTCGCCTCGGCATCGTTGAAGTAGCCACGCATCAGGTTGAAGCCACGGATCAGTACTTCCCCCGCCTGGCCACTGGGCACTGTCCGCCCCTCGGCGTCCACGCAGCGCACCTCGATGCCCTCCAGGGGACGGCCGCAGGTGCTGGCCACGGTCTGCGCGTCGTCGCCCGGGCGGCACAGGGTCGCCAGGCCGCAGGTCTCGGTGAGGCCATAGGCGGTGAGCACGCTGGCGAAGCCCAGTTCGCTGCCCATGCGCTGTACCAGCACCGGCGGCACAGAAGCCGCGCCGGTGACCGCCACGCGCAGCGACGACAGGTCGAAGTCGGCGCGGCGCGGGTGTTCCAGCATGGCCGAGTAGAGCGCCGGCGGACCGGGCAGGAATGTCACGCGGTCGTGCTCGATGCGGCGCAATACGGTTTCGGCTTCGAAGGTGCGTTGCGGCAGGATGGTCGCGCCACGGATCAGCGCCGCCAGCCAGCCGGCCTTGAAGCCGAAGGCATGGAAGAACGGGTTGACGATCAGGTAGCGGTCGTCCGCGCCGAGGCCGACGATCTCGCTCCAGTTGTCGAACAGCCGCAGGTTCTGCCCGTGGGCGCAGAGCACACCCTTGGGATAGCCGGTGGTGCCGGAGGTGAACATCAGGTCGCTGAGGCTGTTCTCGTCCAGCGCATCGATGCGCGCATCGAGCGCGGCGTCGGGTACCGCTTCGGCGCCGGCGAGGAGGTTCTCCCAACTGGCGTCACCGTCACGCGCCTCTTCGATGACGACGGTTTGCGCCAGATCGACCAGGACCTGTCCGTCGAGCAGTTCGGGGTAATAGCTGCCGAGGAACTCGCCGACGCTGAACAGCACCCGCGCGCCGCTGCGACGCAGGATGTCCGCCGCCTCGGCGGCCTTCAGCCGCGTGCTCAGCGGCACCAGCACCGCGCCGGCCATCAGCCCGCCGAGGGCGGCGAGCAGCCAGCGGTGGCCGTTAGGCGCCCAGATGGCGACCCGTTCGCCCGGCTTCAGGCCGAGCGCCAGCAGCGCCCGGCCGACCCGCCGGGACTGGTGCTCCAGCTCGGCATAGCTCAGGCGCAGGTCGCCCTCGTCGACGGCGATGTGCCCGGGGTGCCGGCGCGCGCTGCGCGCCAGGGCGGCGGGGATGCTCCGCGCCCGCTCGCTGACCGGCGTCATGCCTGCACCTCCGCGTCAGCGGCGAACACGGGGTAGTCGGTGAAGCCCCGCTCGCCGGTGGAGTAGAGGGTGGCGCGGTCGAACCCGGCAAGGGGCAGGCCGGCGCGCAACCGCGCCACCAGATCGGGATTGGCAATGTAGTGACGGGCGAACGACACCGCCTCGCCCTGCCCTGTCGCAATGGCCTGCGCAGCGCTAGCGCCGTCGAAGCCGTCGTTGAGGATCAGCCCGCCACGGAAGTGCCGGCGCGCCAGGGCGAAGGCGTCCAGGTCCGGCTGCGGCGAACGGCTGACCTGCAGGTAGGCCAGGTCCAGCGGATCGACGGCATCCAGCAGCGCGCCGTAGGTGGCAACCGGGTCGTCGTCCTGCATGTCGTTGTAGGGATTGCCCGGGCAGATGCGCAGGCCGACGCGCCCGGCGCCTATGGCAGCGGCCATGGCTTCGAGGGTTTCCACCACGAAGCGGATGCGCCGCGTGAGCGAGCCGCCGTAGCCGTCCCTGCGCTGATTGCTGCAGGCCAGCAGGAACTGCATCGGCAGGTAGCCGCTGCTGCAGTGCAGCTCAACGCCGTCGAAGCCAGCCGCACGAGCGTTCAGCGCGGCCTGCCGGTATTCCTCGATCACCCCGGCGATCTCGGCGGTTTCCAGCGCGCGAGGCAGGTCCATCGGCACCATGCCGTGGCTGTCGCTGTACAGGCTGCCGTGCGCAGTGATGGCCGAAGGCGCCACCGTCTCGGCCCCTTCCGGCTTGTTGTGGTGGCTGGCGGCGCGGCCGACGTGCATCAGCTGCAGCACGCGGCTGGCCGCGCCCTGATCGCCGATGGCGGCGTTGACCCGGCCCCAAGCGGCGACCTGCGTCGGCGTGGCGATCCCCGGCGTGCGGCAGTAACCCTTGCCGTTCACGCTCGGGTAGGTGCCTTCGGCAATGATCAACCCGGCGTCGGCGCGCTGGCCGTAGTAGCGCGCGTGCAAGGCGTCGGGGGCGTCGTCGGCGTCGGCGCGGCTGCGCGTCATCGGCGCCATGACGATGCGGTTGGCCAGCTGCAGCTCGCCCAGCTGCAGCGGTTCGAAGAGCGTGTCGAGGGGGCCGGCCATCAGCGCACCCTCACGCGCGGCGCGCTGGAGCCCCGGCGCATCGTGTCGAGGAACTGCCCCAGCGGCGCCGGCTCGGCGACCTGCGGCAGGGCGTCGTCGGGCTTGGCGTTCCAGAACGCCTTCCAGGTCGGCCAGAGGTCGTGCCAGGAGCCGTCGTAGGGCTCGCGGCCCGGCCAGCGCATCTTCTTGTCGCCGATCGGCGGGCGGTTCTGGTCGCTGGCATAGAGGTAGCAGGGCAGGCGCCGGCGGAAGTACCAGCGCCCGTCGATGCGCTGGTAGTCGTCCCAGTAGAGCATCTGCATGGTCACCCACTCCGGGCCGGCCTCGTGCTCGTTCTTCGAATAGACCACGCCGCTAGCGTTGTCGGCGTCGCGGAACTCGATGATGTGCCCGCCGATGTGGTGCGAGGTGGTGCTGAACTGCAGGCGCAGGGTGTCGTCAATCCAGGCCTTGAGGTGGGCGCGGCCGGTCTGGTCCTTGCCCACCTTCACGTCTTCCGGGAACAGCCCGACCCAGGCGTCGAGGTCGCGCATGTCCAGGGCCAGGGCGTACTTGGCCGGGAGCATGCGGATCTGTTCCAGCGACTCCAGGCGATCCAGGCGCGCTTCTACGGTCATTTCATTCATGCAGGTTTTCCCGGCCCGTCTCAGCGTTGCGAGGAGATGTTGCCGCCATCGACGACTATCTCCGCGGCGTTGATGTAGCTGGCCTCGTCGGACAGCAGGAAGCGCACCACGCGGGCGACCTCGTCGGGTTGGCCGAGGCGGCCGAGCAGGATGCGCCGCTCGAAGACGCCAGGGTTGGCCGCCGCGATCGGCGCGACCATCGGGGTGAGGATCTGCCCCGGCGACACCGAGTTGACGCGGATGCCGTCGGCGCCCAGGGCGTCGGCCAGCGAGCGCACCAGCGACAGCAGGCCGCCCTTGGAGGCGCTGTACGCGGGAATCAGGCCGTTGCCCAGGGTGGCGTTGATGGAGGCGATGCCGACCACCGAGGAACCGGGGTTGGCGCGCAGGTCCGGGAGCATCTCCTGCACCAGCAGCGCCATGGCGCGCAGGTTGACGTTGAGCACGCGGTCCCAGCGCTCGGCGGTGAGCTGGTCGATGCCGCTCTGGTCGACCATCCCGGCGGCGTGCACCAGGCCGCCGGGGGCACCGAGGGCCGCGCGGGTGGCGGCCAGGGCCGGCGTGATGGCGGCGGCGTCGCAGAGGTCGACGCCTACGCCCAGGCAGGCCACGCCGTGGGTCTGGGCCAGTTGCGCGGCGACTTCCTCGGCCTTGCCGGCCTGCAGGTCCCAGATGGCCACCGGACGGCCGACGGCGGCGAGCGCCTCGGCGCAGGCCAGGCCGATGCCGGAGGCGCCGCCGGTGACCACGACGGGGCTGGCGGGAGAGTTCAGCTGAATGTTCATAAGGTCATGCCTCCTGGGCAGCTGCGCGGATTTCGGTCGAGGTCGCCGAGGTGTAGTCGGTGGCGCCCACGTTCAGTTCACAGGTCTTGCCGCCGTCCACCACCAAGCTCTGGCCGGTGATGTAGGAGGCTTCGTCGGAGGCCAGGAAGAGGATGGCGTTGGCCACTTCCTCCGGCTCGCCGATGCGCCCCAGCGGCACGGCGCGGGCGGTGCCCTCGGCGATCTGCGGGCTGCGCATGGCCTCGCGGGTGCCTTCGCTCCAGACGATGCCGGGGATCACCACGTTGACGCGGATCTTCTGCGCCGCGCCTTCCAGGGCTACCGCCCTACTGAAATTGAGCACCCCGGCCTTCGCCGCGCCATAGGCGGAGAGGCCCGGGCTGCCGAGCAGGCCGGCCACCGAGCCGAGGTTGACGATGGAGCCGCCGCGGCCCTGCATGGCGCGGAACGCCGCGCGGGTGCCGAAGAAGGCCACGTCGAGGCTGCCGCGCAGGCACTTGTGCCACTCGGAGGTCTCCAGCGCGGAGAGCATGCCCCAGGTGTAGTTCACGGCGTTGTTGATCATCACGTCGAGCTGCCCGAAGCGCTCCACGGTCACCGCCACGGCGTTGTCCACCGAGGCCTCGTCGGTGACATCGGCCTGCACCCAGTCGGCCACGCCGCCCTGCGCGCGGATTTGCGCCACCACCGCCTCCAGCGGTTCGCGACGGCGGCCGCAGACCATCACCCGTGCGCCCTGGGCGGCGAACAGCTGCGCCGCCGCCGCGCCGATGCCGGTCCCGGCGCCGCTGATCAGTGCCACCTTGTCTTGCAGTCGTCCAGTCATCTGCGTTTGCCTCTTCAATGCATCAACATGCCGCCGCTGGCGGCGAGGGTTTGTCCGGTGAAAGCGCTGGAATCGTCGCTGGCGAGGAACAGGCAGGTCTGCGCGATCTCCTCGGGTTCCAGCATGCGTCCCAGGGGAATCGCCCGCTCCAGGGCCTGCGCCCACTCGCGGGAAATGGATTGCATCATCGGCGTGCGGGTCGGCCCCGGGCATACGCTGTTGACGCGGATGCCGCGCGGCCCGAGGTCGCGCGCCAGGCACTTGGTCAGCCCGAGCAGCGCCGCCTTGGAGGCGCAGTAGGCCAGCGGCCCCTCGCCGGTCAGCGCCGACAGGCTGGCGACGTTGACGATGGAGCCACGGCTGCCGCAGGCGATCATCAGGCGCACCGCCGCGCGGCTGCAGTAGAAGGCGCCGTCGAGGTTGATCGCCAGGATGCGCCGCCAGCCGTCGTCGGTGAGGTCGACGATCATGTCGGTGAACACGTCCGGCTGCTGGCCGGCGGCAAGCTGCGCGTTGCGTTCGCCCAGACGCTGCTGGTAGTGCTCGAAGCCGTCGCCGGGCACCTGGCCGAGGCCGGCGTTGTTGACCAGCACATCGAGCCGGCCGTAGCGCTCCTGCACCGCGGCGAATAGACGCTCCACGGAGTCGGCTTCGGCGATGTCGCAAGCCGCCGCCATGCACCCTTCGCTGCCCGGCAGCGCCTGCCGCGCGCTTTCCGCGGCGGCGCCGTCGATGTCCGCCAGCACCACGCTGGCGCCCTGCTCGGCGAACAGGGCGGCGGTGGCGCGCCCCATGCCCGAGCCTGCGCCGGTGACCAGCGCGACTTTGCCCTTGAGCTTCATCTGGCTGCCTCCCCGGCTCAGATCAGGTGCAGCTGACTGCGGGCCTGCTCGGGTACTTCGTCGAGCTGGCGCCAACCGCCGTCGCGGCGCTCGAAGACCTTGAGGGTCGGCGCCGGCAGCTTGGCGACGTCGGTGTAGAACTGCTCGTACCACTCGCGCAGCTGGTACACCGGGCCGTCGCCTTCGCACAGCAGCGGCTTCTCGACGCGGCACTTGCCGTGCCAGATCTCGACGTCCTGGAAGAACGACTTGTGCGCCTGGTTGGCATAGGCCTCGGCGATGGCCTCGTTCTGCTCGTCGCTCAGCCCGGGCTGCTTGCGTACCTTGACCGCATAGCGCAGCTCGAAGCTGTTCTGGTCGATGGGTACGTGGCAGTTGAGCAGCAGGGTGTCGATGTTGCCCTCGGCGGTTTGCGCGCTCATCCGGGTGACGTGGTAGGCCGGGCCGAAGTAGGCGCTGTCGGCGCGCAGGCCGTTGCCCAGCAGCTCGCTCTCCTCGCCCTGGAACATCTGGTAGCCGATGTGGCCGTCGAAGGTGTTGCAGAAGTAGCTGGCCGGCGAGCCGTGCACCGGGCCGAAGTGCGCGAAGTCGGCGAGGTTGTCCACCAGCTCGCGGCAGTTGGTGTTGATTACCATCTTGCGCATGCGCCACTCGGTCCACTCCGGCGAGAAGCAGGCCTCGATGCGCGGGATCCGCACTTCCGGATCCGGCGCGCCGCCCTCGGCGTCATGCCAGACGAACAGCAGGCGGTTCTCTTCCAGGGTCGGCCAGGCCTTGACCCGGGCGCGCGGCGGAATGCGCTGGCAATAGGGAATGGACGTGCACTTGCCGTCGGCGCCCCACTGCCAGTGGTGGAACGGGCAGACCACGTCGTTGCCTTGCACGTGGCCGCCGCTGAGGTCGGCGCCCATGTGCGGGCAGTAGCCGTCGAGGATGCGAATGGCTCCATCCTCGCCGCGGTAGGCGACCAGGCGGGTGCCGAAGATGTCCAGGCGGTGCGGCTTGCCGTCGGCATAGTCGGCGGCAAGCCCCAGGCAGTGCCAGCCGCGGGCGAAGCGCTGCGGGTAGGTCGCGTTCGTGGCGATGATCGGCGATTGCATGCTGTTCTCCAGGGGGTGGATGTCGAGCCGAACTATTGGCCATGGTCCAACCGCCAACATCCCCGCCGGGGACTAGCCCACACGGGTGAGAACAGCTTCGGTTCCCGGCGAGGATGCACGCATCCTCCATTCGAACGATGCCGGCGCTGGCGAGGCGCGCCAGCCTTGGGCGAAAAAACAGCCCACGGCGACGCCCGCGCGGCGGAGGAGCAACATGCACGGCACCGACATCTCCCCGGACGACCTGAGCCGGCTGATCGACCGGATCTACGAGGGCGCCGCCGAGGCCGTCCCCTGGCAGCAGAGCCTGGAATCCCTGCGCAGCGCGCTGCGGGCCAGCTACGCGACCCTGATCCTGCGCCCGGCAAAACCGGGCGATCCGGGCTTCATGGTCAACGCCGGCGCGATCTCGAGCGGCGCCCTGGACGCCTACGAAAGCACCTACTACGCCCTCGATCCCTTCATCGCCCTGCCGGTGGACGAGGTGCACACGGTGGCGGAGATCCTCGGCGAGGCAGGCTGGCGCGAGTCGGCCTTCTACCAGCAGTTCAACGCGCCGCTCGACATCTTCCATATCCTCGGCGCCGACCTCGCCGATGCCGGCGGCGATTGCCGCCTGCGCATCTGCCGGCCGCATGGCGCGCCGGCCTTCGACGCCGCCGACAAGGCTTTCTGCGCGCGGCTGCTGCCGCACTTCAAGCGGGCACTGCGCCTGCACGGCCGGCTGGAACGCAGCGAAGTGGAACGCCGCCTGTACGCCTCGGCGGTCGAACGCATGCGCATCGGCACCCTGATCCTGGACAGCCGCCAGCAGGTCCTCGAAAGCAACCAGGCGGCCTGCGAACTGCTGGCCGCCGGGGATGGCCTGTTCCTGCTCGACGGTTGCCTGCAGGCCAGCGTACGGCGCGACGACCTGGCCCTGCAGCGGCTGATCGCGCAGGCCAGCCGGGAACGCCAGGGCGGCGGCCCGCAGGTCGCCGAGGCAATCACCCTGGCCCGCCCTTCCGGCCGCGCCGCGCTGGGCGTGGTGGTGCAGAGCCTGCCCGGCCGCAATCCGGCCGAAGGCAAGCAGGCCCAGGTAGCGGTCTTCCTGCGCGATCCGGAGCAGACCGCCAGCGTGCCGCAGCAGTCGCTGCGCCAGCTGTTCGGCTTCACCCCGGCCGAAGCGGCGCTGGCGGCGCAACTGGCCAACGGCCTGTCACTGGAGGATGCGAGCCTGCGCCTGAACATCAGCCGCAACACGGCCAAGGCGCACCTGCGCTCGATCTTCGGCAAGGCCGGGGTCAACCGGCAGAGCGAGCTGGCCTGCGTCCTGCACAGCAGCGTGGCCTTCCTTTGTGCGGAGAAGCCTGGCGAGTGACGGGCGGGTCGGGGGCGAGGCGCCCCCAGAGTCAGCCTGCCGGCGGTGTCGAGTCGAACCCCGAGCGGGCCGGCGGCCACGGTCAGGCGGCGGATAACCTGGAAGGTTATTCGCCCTACGCTCGTGCTCTGTCCTTATGCGGGGCTTTGGGCCATTTTGCGTAGGGCATCCTTGGTCACCTTGCCGGCGGCGTTCAGCGGCAGCGCGTCGAGCAGCATGGCCCGACGCGGCGCCTTGTAGTTGGCCATGCGCTCGCGGCACCAGGCGAGGAAGGCGTCGAGGTCGATGCGCTGCCCCGGCGCCGGCAGCAGGAAGGCCATGGCCACCTCGCCCAGGCGCTCGTCGGGGATGCCGATCACCGCCGCCTGGGCCACGCCCGGGTAGCCGAGGATGGCCTGCTCGATCTCCGCCGGGTACACGTTGAAGCCGCCGTTGATGAACATGTCCTTGAGGCGGTCGGTGATGCGCAGGTAGCCGCGCTCGTCGAGTACGCCGACATCCCCGGTGTGCAGCCAGCCCTCGGCGTCGATGGCCTCGGCAGTCGCCTCGGGGTTGTTGAAGTAGCCGCGCATCAGGTTGTAGCCGCGCACCTGCACTTCGCCCGGTTGCCCGGCCGGCACGGCCCTCCCCTGCTCGTCCGCGCAACGCACCTCGATGCCGGGGAAGGCGCGGCCGCTGGTGGTGGCGACGGTTTCCGCGTCGTCGCCGGGACGGCAGATGGTGACGAAGCCGCAGGTCTCGGTGAGGCCGTAGGCGGTGACTATGGTCTGGAAGCCCAGCTCGCTGCGCATCCGCCGGACCATCTCCACCGGCACCGCGGCGGCGCCCGTGACGGCCACGCGCAGCGAGCTCAGGTCATGGGCGTCGCGCTGCGGATGGGCGAGCAGCGATTGGTAGAGCGTGGGCGGACCGGGCAGCACGGTCACCCGCTCGCGGGCGATGCGTTCGAGCAGCACCGGCACGTCGAACACCTGCTGCGGCAGGATGCAGCAGCCGCGCATCAGCGCCGCCAGCCAGCCGGCCTTGTAGCCGAAGCTGTGGAAGAACGGGTTGACGATCAGGTAGCGGTCGCCCTCGCGCAGGCCGACCATTTCGCTCCAGTCGCGCACCAGGCGCAGGTTCTGCCCGTGGGCGGTCATCACGCCCTTGGGCTTGCCGGTGGTGCCGGAGGTGAACAGCAGGTCGCAGAGGTCGTCTTCGCTCAGCGCCGACTCGCGCTCGGCCAGCTCCGACTCGGGCACGCCCTCGGCCAGGGTCAGGAAGGTTTCCCAGCCCAGGCAGCCGTCGCGCTCGCCGCGCAGGATGATGCGCTGGCGCAGGTCCGGCAGGTCCTCGTGGTCGAGCAGCGCCGGGTAATCGGTGCCGAGGAATTCACCGATCACGAACAGCAGGCTGGCGCCGCTCTCGCGCAGCACCAGGCCCGCCTCGGCGCCCTTCATGCGGGTGTTCAGCGGCACCAGCACGGCGCCCACGCTCTGCAGCGCGGTGGCCGCGACTATCCACTCCCAGGCATTCGGCGCCCAGAGCGCGACCCGCTCGCCCTGCTCCAGGCCCAGCGCCAGCAGGGCGCGCGCGGCCTGGCGGCGTGCGGCGTCGAGCTGGCGATAGCTCAGGCGCTGGGCGCCTTCCTCGATGGCCGGCAGGTCGGCGAAGCTCGCCGCCGCGGCGGCCAGCAGGTGAGGGATGGTCGGGGCGGAAAGCGGGCAGGTCATGGCAGGAAGACTCGCGAACGGGAACGACAGGGCCGGCGCGGCGCCGGCCCGGGTGCGGCGGACTCAGGTCGGCGGGGCGAAGCGGCGGCCGGCGGAGAACCCGCCATCCACGGCGATCATCTGCCCGCTGACGAAGGAGGCATCGTCCGAGGCGAGGAAGAGCGCGACCTTGGCGACCTCCTCCGGCTGCCCGGCGCGGCACAGCATGTGCTGCGCGACGAAGAAGGCATGGAACTCCTCGTTGTCGCGGACCATCTGCGACATGGGCGTCTCGATCAGCCCCGGGCAGAGCCCGTTGACCCGCACGTTGGCGTGGCCGTAGTCGATGGCCATGGAGCGGGTCAGCTGGTTGATGGCGCCCTTGGCGACGTTGTAGGCGACGTTGCCGTAGCACCCTTCCAGGCCGAAGATCGAGCCGAAGTTGATGATCGCGCCGCCGCGCTGGGCGACCATCTGCGGCACGGCATGCTTGCTGGTGAGCATGCTGCCGGTGAGGTTGATGTCCAGCACGCGCTGCCACTCGCCGGTCGAGGTCTCGGTGACGCTGCCGTAACTGGCGACCCCCGCGGCGTTGACCAGCACGTCGAGCCGGCCATGGCGCGAGACCACCTCGCCCATCACCTGCTGCACGTTGTTCTCGTCGCGCACATCCAGCGTCATGAACAGGCCGGGGAACTCCGCCGGCGCGGCGCCGACATCCATCCCCACCACCTCGGCACCTTCGGCCGCGAACAAGCGGGCGCAGGCCAGCCCGATACCCGATGCCGCGCCCGTGATCGCCGCGACCTTGCCCTGCAGTCGATTCATTCGCCCACCTCTGTTTGTTGTTGTCGGTTTGCCCTGCGCCGGAGTCTAGCGAGGGCCTGGCGGGGGGAGATCGTCCGTTGGGACTAGCTGAAGAGCAGGCAGTCCGCGGAAAGGTCCCACAGAACGATGCAATTATTCCTGCACTATAAATCTACTAATGCTGTAATAATTACATTACGACTTACCTTGCAAACCCAGTGAATGAAATTATTCTTTCCTCATCAGGTCGTTAAGAACGGAATACTTGCATCATGGCTAGAAAGACCGCGCCCCTGCTCCCCGCCACGAGCCAGTTGCTGGAGCGCCTGGGCGAACGCCTGCGCCTGGCGCGCCTGCGCCGCAAGCTGCAGGCCAAGCAGGTGGCCGAACGCGCCGGCATGTCACAGATGACCCTGCGCGCCCTGGAACGCGGCAGCTCCGGTGTGACCATCGGCGCTTACCTGGCGGTGATGCAGGTACTCGGCCTGGAGCGCGACCTGGAGCTGCTGGCCCAGCAGGACGAAGTCGGGCGCCAACTGCAGGATGCTGCGCTGGGTACGCCCGCCGTCCGACAGACAAGGGCGCGCTATGCAGTCGCGACGCCGGCCGCGAAAAAAGCCCGCGCTCCGGCCCCGCCCACTGCGCCGACCGCCCCAGCCGAGGCTGAAGCGCCCCGGACCATCAGCGCCAGCGAGCTCTCGGCCCTGCTGCGCAAACCCGCGAAGCCCTCCCGATGAACGCGCCTATTGCTGTCTATGCCGATTGGCAGGGCCTGGGCGCGCCCAGGCGCCTGGGTCATCTCCACGCCCGCCGCAGCGCCGGCGGTGAACTGCTGGCCTTCGAATACGACGGCGAGGCACTGCTCGACCCGCAGCTCGGCGCCCTGTCGTTGGACCCGCGCCTGGGACTCTTCGCGGGCCCGCAGTATCCGCTCGCCGGCCAGGGTTTCGGCGTGTTCGCCGACGCCAGCCCCGACCGCTGGGGCCGCATGCTCATGCAACGCCGTCTCGAACGGGACAAGCGGGCCGGCAAGGTGCCGGCCAACACCCGCCTGTATGAATCGGATTACCTGCTCGGCGTACACGACCAGTACCGCGTCGGCGCGCTGCGGTTTCGGGCAGGCGACCGCGGTCCGTTCCTCGACGACCGACACGACCGGGCCGCGCCGCCCATGGTGCGCCTGCGCGAACTGGAAGCGGCCAGCCTGGCCCTGGAGCGCGACGTCGAGAACGACGCCCCGGACGCGGATGCCTGGCTGCGCCTGCTCATCGCCCCCGGCGGCTCGCTGGGCGGTGCGCGGCCCAAGGCGAGCGTCGTGGATGCCGAAGGCCACCTGTGGATCGCCAAGTTCCCCAGCCTGTACGACGACTTCGACGTCGGTGCCTGGGAGCTGCTGGTGAACACCCTGGCGCTCAATTGCGACCTGCGCGTGGCCGAGGGGCGTGCCGCTCGCTATGCCAGCCCGCGCCACTGCTTCATGGTCAAGCGCTTCGACCGCACAGCGGGCGGAGGGCGATTGCATTTCGCCTCGGCCATGACACTGACCGGGCACATCGACGGCGACGACGCGCAAAGCGGTGCCAGCTACCTGGAGTTGGCGCGGGTACTGATCGAACAGGGTGCCGAGCCCAATGCCGACCTGCGCGAGCTGTGGTCACGCATCCTGTTCAACATGCTCGTGAGCAACTGCGACGATCACCTGCGCAATCACGGTTTCCTGTTGCAGCCGGGCCGTGGCTGGCGTCTGTCGCCGGCCTACGACATGAACCCCGTGCCATTCGCCCAGGGCCTCAAACTGAACGTCAGCGAAGCCGACAACCAACTCGACCTCGACCTCGCACGCTCGGTGGCCGGCTACTTCCGCGTGTCGCTCGCGGAAGCGGACGAACGCATCGACGCCTTCCGCCAGGTAGTCGGCCAGTGGCGCATCCTGGCCGATCACCTGGGCGTGTCGACGCGCGAACAGCAAGCCATGGCACCGGCCTTCCGCCTGGCCGGGCGCTGAGACAAAAAAACCCGGCCGAAGCCGGGTACCAAAAGGGGGCGGCACAAGCCCCACACTCGAGAGCAACTCTTTCAATCCGTCTCTTCAGTCGGGGAAACGCACCCGCACCTCGCGGCTGCCGGGGCGGCCCTGGCAGGCCAGGGTCCAGCCTTCGGCCAGTTCGGCGGGGCTGAGCACGTCGTTGCGTGGCAACAGCACTTCACCCTGCTCCACCTTGCACATGCAGGCGCCGCAGAAGCCTTCCTCGCAGGAGGCCGGCGCAGCCAGCCCCGCCTTGCGGAAGCTTTCCAGCAACGTGTCTCCGGCGCTGCAGGGCACTTCGTGCTCGGCGCCGTCCAGGTGGACCCGCAGGCTTTCCACCGTGACTTCCGCAGCCGCACTGCGCGCCTGTTCGTCGGCGGCCGCGAGTTCGTCCGGGTCGGCCGGCGAGACGAAGCGTTCGACGTGGATGCGCGCGGGTTCGACGCCGACGTCCAGCAGCGTGTTCTCCACCGTGTCCATGAACGGACCCGGACCGCAGATGAAGCATTCGGCCTCTTCCCAGCCACGCAGCAGGTGGCGCACTTCGGCGGCGCTGAGGAAGCCCTGCAGGCTGTCCAGCACGTGGATCACCTGCAGGCGCTGGCCGTGTTCGCGCACCAGCTCGCGCAGGGCTTCGCGGAAGATCACCGAGTCGGCGTCGCGGTTGGCGTACACCAGGCGGATGTGGCAATCGCCATCGGCCAGCGCCGCGCGGAGGATGGAGAACACCGGGGTGATCCCCGATCCGCCGCCGAACAGCAGCAGGTCGCGCTTGGCATCACCGAGGTGGAAGTGCCCCGCCGGTGGCAGGACCTCCAGTTCGTCGCCGGGACGCACCCGGTCATTCATCCAGTTCGACACCCGCCCGCCGGCCACCCGCTTGATGGTGACCCGTGGGCGCGCGTCGAGGCCGGGGGTGCTGGACATCGAGTAGCAGCGCGTCAGGCGCTTGCCATCGACCGTCACGCGGAAGCCGAGGAACTGGCCGGCGCGGTACTGGAAGCGCCCGGCGAGTTCCGCCGGGACCTCCAGCACCAGCGAGCGGGCGTCGGCGGTTTCCTCGATCACCTCGGCGACCCGCAGGCGGAAGGCGCCGCCCGCCTCGACCGGCGGCATCGGGATCAGGGTCTGCGCACTGCCCATGTCCATTCCTCGCTCAGACGCCGCCGATCAGCTGCGCGTTGTCCACGCGGATCTCGGCGCCGTTGATGAAGCGCGACTCGTCCGAGGCCAGGAACAGCACCACGTTGGCGATATCGCGCGGGGCGCACATGCGGTTCTTCGGATCGGCATCGAGCACGTCCTGGGGAATCGCCTGGCCGCCGGCCAGGGCCTGGGTCATGGGGGTGTTCACGCCGTCCGGGTGCACGCTGTTGCAGCGGATGCGATAGCCGTGGTTCTTGCAGTGGATGGCGATGGAGCGGGTCAGCGCGGCCACCGCGCCCTTGGACGCCGAGTAGGCGCAGAACTCCGCCATGCCGCCGAGCGCGGCCACCGAGGACATGTTGACGATGGAGCCGCCGCCGCTGTCCTTCATCGCCGCGATGGCGTGCTTGCAGCCGAGGAAGTAGCCGTCGCCGTTGATGGTCTGCACCTTGCGCCACAGCTCCAGGCTGGTGTCCTCGATGTTGGCCATGGCCAGGATGGCGGCGTTGTTGACCAGCACGTCGAGGCGGCCGAAACGCTCCAGGGTGAGCTTGATCACCTGCTTCCAGTCGTCTTCGCTGGCGATGTCGTGGCGGATGAACAGGGCGTTGTCGCCGATTTCCGCTGCGGCGGCGCGTCCGGCCTCTTCGTTGAGGTCGGTGAGCACCACGCGGGCGCCCTCGGCGGCCAGCAGTTTGGCGTCCTCGCGGCCGATGCCGCTGGCGGCGCCGGTGACGATACAGACCTTGCCTTGCATACGGTTCATGCTTGTTTTCCTTCAGGCGGTTTCGGGAGTGGCGGCATGAGCCTGCGTCGCCACATGGGCGGCGGCGCGGCGGCCGGAATACACGCAGTCGGCGATCGACAGACCGGATACGTAGAGGTTGGAAGCGACGCCCACGGCGTTGCGTCCGGCGCTGTACAGCCCCGGTATCGGCTCACCGGAGTCGTCCAGCACGCGGCCGCTGCGCTCGCACACGCGCAGGCCGCCGAGGGTGATCGCCGGGCACGGATAGAGCTGGCTGTCCACCGACAGGTCGAGGGCGTACCAGGGGCCATCGTCGAGGTCGGCGAGCATCGCAGGCGACTTGCCGAAGGCGTCGGTGTGCTCGCCGCGCGCCGCCCGGCTGTATTCCTCCAGGGTGCGGCGCAGGTTGCCGGCGGGGACGCCGATGGCCTCGGCAAGGGCTTCCACGCTGTCGCCGCGGCGGCGGTTGAACAGCAGGTTGAGCAGCACCGGCAGGCGCTGGAACGACCACACCTTGCCCGGCCCGACCTGGCGCAGCGACTCGCGCAACAGGGTGCGGTCGAGGATCAGGATGGCGCGGCCGCCGTTCTCCTCGACCATCGCGTGGCCGAGCTTGGCGCCGTACACCTCTTCGTTGCAGTAGCGCTCGCCGGCGGCGTTGACGACGACCCCGCGGGCCCAGGCCAGCGGCGGGTTGATGAAGCGCCAGGCGCTGACCTTGTCCATGCGCGCCGGCACCGCGCCGACGCCGGCGCCCAGGCGGATGCCGCTGCCATCGCAGCCCGGCGTGCCCAGCGGCAGCGCCGGCAGGTAGCGCGGCGCGTGCTCGCCGAGCATCTCGCGGTTGAAGACGAAGCCGCCGGCGCTGAGCAGCACGCCCTTGCGAGCGCGCAGCAGCAGCGGCCGCGCATGCTCCTCTTCGATGCGCCGCAGGTTCGCGCTCATGCGCTCGGCCAGCGGCGGTGCATAGGGATGGATGGCCGTGGCCCAGCGTGCCAGGCGTGCGTGTCGGCGCGCGGCAGCGCTGCCCGGTGGCAGGCGCCAGGCTTCGACGCCGACCACGGCGCCTTCGCTGTCGAGCACCAGGCGGCGGACCTCGCACTGGCTGTAGAGCAGCACGCCCTTGGCTTTTGCGCTGCTGCGCAACGCGGCGAAAAGCGCGGCGCCGGACATGCCGCGCCCCTTGGTGCGATGCCCGCGCGGCGCCGGCTTGGCCAGGCTGGCGTAGGCCGGCACCGACTCGTTGCCGGAGTAGTACAGGTAGTAGCGGTCGCTGGGGTAGGAGGTCTTGTGCGGCGGCACGCTGGCTTCGAAGCGCGCGCCCTGGCGTTCCAGCCAGGCCAGCTGCTCGACGCTGCGCAGGCAGAAATCGCGCAGGGTCTCGGGCTTCACCGCGTCGCCGACCTCTTCGCGCAGATAGGTGAACATCGTCTCCGGGTCGTCGGCATAGCCGGCCTGCGCCTGGTAGGGCGTGCCGCCGCCGGCATAGACCACGCCGCCGCTGCGCGCCGTGGCGCCGCCGCCGGCGAAGCGGTCCAGGGCCACGACTGCCAGCCCGCGCTCGCGCGCCTCGAGGGCGGCGCAGGCGCCGGCGCCGCCGAAGCCGACCACCAGCAGGTCGGTCTCGGCATCCCAGTTCGGTGTTTCCCCGACGCCCAGGCGCAGAGGCTGCAGCGGTTGCGTGGCGGCCATGGCGTCAGCCCGCCGCCGCCATGCTCGGCGCCTGGGCGGCGACGGCGGTGGTGTAGGTGCCGTTCACGTAGATCAGCGGCGTGATGCTCGGGGTATGGCGGATCTCGCGGATGCGCCCGATGAAGATGGTGTGGGTGCCGTAGGCGAAGCGGCCGTCCTGCTCGCAGATCAGGCTGGCCTGGGCATCGCCCAGGTAGGGCACGCCGCCTTCGGCGGTGCGCCAGTCGCCGCTGGCGAAGCGGCCCTCGCCTTTCACCGGGCCGCTGCACAGGTGCGACAGGTGCTCCTGCTCCTGGCCGAGGATGTTCACGCAGAAGTCGGCGCCGGCCTCCAGCACGCGGTGCAGGGAGGCGGTCTTGTTCACGCAGATCAGCAGCGACGGCGGCTCGGTGGACAGCGAATCGACCGCGGTGGCGGACATGGCGAAGCGTTCCTTGCCGTCGCTGGTGGTGATGATGGTCACCGACTTGGCCAGCCGGCGCATGGCCTGGAGCATGTCGGCTTTCAGATTGTCTTGGCTCATCGCACGGGACCTCGCTGGGGTTCGTTGTTGTGCGATGGATTCTCTGGCGGGCCCGCCTGCGCAACATCGTCCGAGGGGACTAGTCGGCCCGGCGTCCGCGGCGCGCGGGGATATGGTCCGTTTGAAGGATGCCGCCCCGTGCCGGCATTGCTCCAATGCCTCGCGAAGGGACCGACACGGCCCCGAGCGCAGCCCTGCGGGGCTATCACAGGAGAACAACAAGATGCTCGACCAAGACCTGATCCGTCAGCGCCTGCGCCAGCGCGCCCGCGAACTGGTGCCGGTGCTGCGCGAACGCGCCGCCGAGGCTGCGCGCGCGGGCCGGCTGCCGGAAGAGACCATTCGCGATTTCCACGACGCCGGCTTCTTCCGCATCCTCCAGCCGGCGCGCTGGGAAGGCTACGAACTGGAGCCCAAGGACTTCTTCGAGGTGCAGATGACCCTCGCCGAAGGCTGCATGTCCTCGGCCTGGGTGCTCGGCGTCGTAGCCATCCACAACTGGCAGCTGGCGCTGTTCGACGACCGCGCCGCGCAGGACGTCTGGGGCAAGGACTCCAGCGTGCTGATCTCCTCTTCCTATATGCCGGTGGGCAAGGTCACCCGCGTCGAGGGCGGCTTCCGCCTGTCCGGGCGCTGGGGCTTCTCCAGCGGCAGCAAGCACTGCGAGTGGGCCTTCCTCGGCGCCATGGTGCCGCCGAGCGAGCCGGGCGGCGCGCCGGACTACCGGACCTTCCTGGTGCCGCGCAGCGACTACCAGATCCTCGACAACTGGAACGTGATGGGCCTGGAAGCCACCGGCTCCCACGATGTGCTGGTGGAAGACGCCTTCGTCCCCGAGTACCGCACCCACCGCTCCATCGACGGCTTCATGCAGAACAGCCCGGGCAACGCGGTGAACACCGCCCCGCTGTTCCGCCTGCCGTTCGGGCAGATCTTCGTCCGCGCGGTGTCGTCCTCGGCCATTGGCGCGCTGCAGGGCGCCGTCGATGCATTCATCGAGCACAACCGCGCCCGCGTCGGCGTCAACGACGGCCGCAAGATGGGCCAGGACCCGGGTGCCCAGCAGGCGCTGGCCGACGCGATGCTCTGCGTCGACGAATGCCGCACGCTGCTGCTGCGCAACTTCGAGCTGATGGTGCAGCGCGCCCGCGACGAGCAACCGCTGAGCATCCCCGAGCGGGTGAAGATGCGTTACGACTCGGCGGTGGTCGGCGACAAGTGCGCCCGCGCCATTGGCGCGCTGATGTTCAACAGCGGCGCCTCGACCATCTTCCGCGAGCACCCGATCAACCGCGCCTTCCGCGATATCCACACCGGCCGCGCGCACGTCGCCAACAGCCCGGCGAAATACGCCTGGAACCTGGGTGGCGTGAGCATGGGGATGGACTCGACCGACTTCTTCCTCTGACGAATCACCCGGATTCGTAGGATGGGTTGAGCGGAGCGAACCCCATGCTGCATGAAGCCCCCGCGCGGAGGTCGACGCCCACCGCATGGGGTTCGCAGGCTCCCCCCATCCTACGGCTCTCCGATTTCCCCCGGCGTTTCGGCGTAGTCCGTTCGGTCGATTCCGCGACGCCGGCGAACACGGAACATGGCCCACGAGGCAGAGCCCGTCGGCCCGCCATACCTGACAAGGGATGAACCCCATGAAATTCTCTCTGATCTATGAAGCGCAGACGCTGGACAGCAGCCGCGAAGGCGACCGCCGCGTCTTCGACGAAACCGTCGAACAGGCCGTGCTGGCCGACAAGCTGGGCTTCGACACCTTCTGGTGCG
This sequence comes from Pseudomonas knackmussii B13, assembly GCF_000689415.1. Lineage (NCBI taxonomy): Bacteria > Pseudomonadati > Pseudomonadota > Gammaproteobacteria > Pseudomonadales > Pseudomonadaceae > Pseudomonas > Pseudomonas knackmussii. Next base: position 4,536,836 of record NZ_HG322950.1, read on the forward strand.
TCGAGCACACCGCGCTGACCAACTACTCGCACATGTCCGCCCCGGAGACCATGCTGGCCTTCGTCGCCGGCAAGACCGAGCGCATCGGCATCGGCCACGGCGTGGTCTGCCTGCCGCCGGCGATGAACCACCCGGTGAAGGTTGCCGAGCGCATCGCCACCCTCGACCTGCTGTCCAAGGGCCGCGTGCACTTCGGCGTCGGCAAGGGCGGCACCCAGCAGGAAGCCGGCACCTTCGGCTACGACCTGGCGACCCTGCAGCCGCAGATCGACGAAGCCATGTACCTGATCCCGAAGATGTTCGTGCAGGACGAGATCGAGCATAACGGCGACTTCGTGAAGATCCCCAAGCGGCCGATCCATCCCAAGCCCTACCAGGACCCGCACCCGCCGATGTACCTGGCCTGCACCAACACCGAATCGCTGAAGAACGCCGGCGGCCGCGGCATGGGTGCGCTGGTGCTGGGCTTCGGCGGCCCGGAAGAGATCGCCAAGAAGGTCGCCGTGTACCACGAGGCCTGGGACAACCGCGACGAGAGCAAGCAGGTCGGTTTCCGCCCCAACCGCCACATCGCCGCGCTGTGCCCGGCCATCGTCCTCGATGACAACGAGCAGGCCCGCGCCATCGGCATCCGCGGCCAGCGCTACTTCATGGAATCCCTGGCCTACTGGTACGCCGGCGGCGAGCGCCCGGACCCGGCCAAGTGGCAGGACGACACCTTCGTCGACGGCAACGGCCAGGCGGTGATCCGCTCGCGCTTCGCCTCCGAGGAAGTCACCGTGGACTTCTCCGACCCGACCATGGCGATGATGAACCCCAACCACGCCTACGGCACCGTGAACGACTGCATCGGCTACGTGCAGCGCCTGATCGACGCCGGCGCCGACGAGATCCTGTTCATCTGCCAGATGGGCACGGTTCCGCAGTGGGCGCAGCTGGAAACGCTGAAGAACATCGGCGAGAAGGTCATTCCGTACTTCCGCAACAAGCAGAAGGCCTGAGCCGGCGTCCCGACCCGCTCGTGACGGGTCGGGCAAGGCTTCCACGGGGCGGCGCCGGTTTCGGGCCGCCCCTTTTGCGCTGGACCTCAGCGCATGGCGGCGATGAACCCACGGAACTCCTGTTCCGAGAAGCCGCGCAGGGTTTGCGTGCGGATGTTGCCGAGCGATGCCACCTTGAGCAGCAGCGCGGTGCCCACGTCCTCCGCGCCTTCCACGATCAGCACCATGTCGTAGCTGCCCGTCGTCCAATAGGCGGCCTTGACCGAGATGCCCAGCTGCTCGGCCATTGCCTTGAAGGCGACGAAGCGGTCGGGTGAGTCCTTGACGTTGCGGATGCCCTGGTCGGTGAAGCTCACCAGGGAAATGAAGGTAGCCATGATTCAGCTCCTGTCGTATCGAGAGGCGACGGTCGATGGGGCGGAAGCCACTGCACCGGAAGAAGACCGCCGCCCTTCCCGACATGCATGCGCGCGGCGCCCCGAAACACCGCGAGCCGCGTCGACCATCACGAATCCGACGACCTCCTCAGAACAGGCTTAGCAGCCCCCGCAAGCCCTGCACGACCGCTGATCCGCTGCCGCCCCGGCAGCCCGCCAACGCGCACCTATACTTCACGCCCACGCAGCCCCTTTCCAATGGCCCGGCGACCCGGGCGCCCCCTGGCAACCTCACGGAGAACAGATATGTCCCTGCGAATTGGCGATGAAGCACCCGACTTCACCGTAGACAGCACCGAAGGCCCCCTGCACTTCCACGAATGGATCGGCGACAGCTGGGCGATCCTGTTCTCCCACCCGAAGGACTTCACCCCGGTGTGCACCACCGAGCTGGGCTACGTGGCCCGCCTGAAACCGGAATTCGACAAGCGCAACACCAAGGTGGTGGGCCTGAGCGTGGACCCGGTCAGCGACCACAACAAATGGGTCGGCGACATCGCCGAGACCCAGGGCCACGCGGTGAACTTCCCGCTGATCGGTGACGAGAACCTGGTGGTGGCCAAGCTCTACGACATGATCCACCCCAACGCCAGCAGCGGCCCGCGCACGGCGGTGGACAACGCGACCGTGCGCTCGGTGTTCCTGATCGGCCCGGACAAGAAGATCAAGGCCACGCTGACCTACCCGATGAGCGCCGGGCGCAACTTCGACGAGATCCTGCGCCTGCTCGACGCCATCCAGCTCAACGCCAAGCACACGGTGGCAACGCCGGTGAACTGGAAGCCGGGCGACGACGTGATCATCCCCACCTCGGTGTCCAACGAAGACGCGCAGAAGAAGTACCCGCAGGGCTTCAAGACCCTCAAGCCGTACCTGCGCGTAGTCGCCCAGCCCAAGTGACGCCCCGCCCTTCCTCCCCGCGCGGGGAGGAAGGCGCCCCCGCTCCCGGCTAGTCCACACAGACGATGGCACCCGCCGGCGCCCCCTGCATGGTTGCACCTCTTCACCCAAACGGGTCATGCCGAGAACGAGGAGCTTTGCCATGCAGAAGGTCATTTATCTACTTTGGCGCGACAACCGCAGCAGCGCCGAGGACTTCTTCCACCGGTTGCGCACGGAGCTGGCTGCGCAACTGAACCCGCTCGGCGCGCAGCAACTGCAGCTAAACCTCGCCGACGCCGCCGTGGCGCCGGCAGCCGGCCTGCGCCAGGAGAACAACCGGCCGCTGCCCGACGCCACCCTGTCGTTCTGGCTGCACAGCGCCAACCGCCTGTTCCGCCAGGCCATCGACGAGGCCGTGGCCGCGTTCTGCGCACGCATGGCTGCGTACCTGGTCTGCGAATCGGTGCCGATCCCCAACACGCGCTTCCCCGCGCGGGCCGGCGAACGCACCCACGGCTTCTCGCAGATGGCCTTCCTCACCCGCCCGCCGCGCCTGACCCACGAGGCCTGGCTGGATGTCTGGCAGAACCACCACACCCGCGTGGCCATCGATACCCAGGACAACTTCCTCTACGTGCAGAACCTCGTGGTGCAGGTCCTCACCCACGGCGCCGCGCCGCTCTCGGCGATCGTCGAGGAGTGCTTCCCGCCCGCCGCCATGAGCGATCCACAAGCGTTCTTCGACGCTCCGGGCGACGAGGCGAAGTTCCAGCGCAACCTGGCCGAGATGATGGACAGCTGCCGGCGCTTCATCGACTTCGACCGCATCGACGTGCTGCCCACCAGCCAGTACCCCCTGTGATCCGCCCCCCGGAGGAAGCACGAGCATGAACAGACTTGCAGGCAAGACCGCCCTGGTCACCGGCGGCGGCCAGGGCGTCGGCCAGGGCATCGCCTACGCCCTCGCCGCCGAAGGCGCCCGCGTGGCCGTCGCCGGCCGCACCCTGGAATCCCTGGAACACACCTGCGCCGAGATCCGCCGGCGCGGCGGCGAGGCGCAGGCGGTGGGCTGCGACGTGACCCGCCCAGAGCACATAGAGCGTTGCGTCGCCCAGGTGCTGGAAGGCTTCGGCGGCCTCGACATCCTGGTCAACAACGCTCACATCGTCCCGCTCGGGCGCCTGCTCGAGGTCAGCGAAGACGCCTTCCAGCAAGGCTGGGACTCCGGACCGCTGGCGACCCTGCGGCTGATGCGCGCCTGCCACCCGCACCTCAAGGGGGGCGGCGTGGTGGTGAACCTGGCGTCCTCCACAGCGGTGCGCTGGGATGCCTCGGGCTACGGCGCCTACGCGGCGACCAAGGAGGCGATCCGCTCGCTCAGCCGCGCCGCCGCCTGCGAATGGGGGCCCGACGGCATCCGCGTCAACGTCATCGCGCCCCATGCCCTCTCCCCTGGCCTGGCCGGCTGGATGCAGGCCAACCCGGAGGAAGCGCGGGCCTTCGTCCAGGGAATTCCGCTACGCCGCGTCGGCGACTGCGAAAACGACATCGGCCGCGCCGTGGCCTGGCTGGCCAGCGACGAGGCCGGCTACCTGACCGGCGCCACCCTGCCCCTGGACGGCGGCCAGGCCTATTGGGGCTGATGCGAAAAAACGCAGGAGCGAGCTTGCTCGCGAACAGCCCCGCGCTCCGGTCTCCTCCCTCGTCTTCCCCGCGAACGCGGGACAGCGCTTGCGCTGAACGCGCTTTAGCGCGGCCCGAAGGGCGAGCGGAGCGAGTCATCCAGAAACGTCTTGTGTGGCGTAGCGCGCCGCTTCGGCGTGTTCGGATGTTTCTTGTTTCGCCCCCTCGGGCGACCCACTTTGGCAAACGGTGGGACGCCACCCCGGCCCAAAGTAGGCAAAGGTCTTGCCCCGACATACGGGTCCGGCGGAGCCGGACTTCCCTCGCACATCCCCACGCACCCGGAGGCCCGCCCCGACAGTACGTCCCTGTACTGATCGGGGCTTTTGCGACATCCATGTCGCGCAACCTCCTCTGCGTGGGCTTAGCTCGGCCTCCTGTAAGGGGCGGCTCGGTGTGCGCGGATATTTCTCTGGAAATCCCAAGAGCAGGAACGAAGCGCGCTTGCGCATTGGTAGGGCGAATAACCCCGAAGGGGTTATCCGCCGATTTCGTGCCAGGCGGTGGCACATAACCTCGAACGGTTGGCTGGGTCCCCGCGTTCGCGGGGAAGACGGGACGGTGTAGCAGCGGATTCATCCGCGAAGAGCCCCACGCCGATCCCCCCCCCCCGCAGGGCGTATAACCGTTCGCGGTTATGCGCCACCGCCCAGGCTCAAACCACCCGCGCCGGATGCTGCACCCGCGGCGCGCCCAGTTGCTCGCGCCAGGACGGCGGCTGGCGGCCGCCGGCTTCCTGGATGCCGTAGCGCAGCGCCAGCTCCGCGCTGACCAGGGTCTGCCCGGAGAGCTTCGGCAGCTCCGGGTCCTCCAGCAGCGCCTTGAGGATGCGGCCGTTGAATTGCGGGGTCTCGGCCATGGCCAGGAAAGCCTCGTACTGCTCGGCGCGGGCCTGGCCGGCGATGGCCGTGCGTTCGGTCAGTTGCGGGCCTAGCCACAGCGAGACCGCCGCCACCGCGGTGTCCTCGAAGTCGATCGCCATGTCCGCCGCGAACTTGTCCACGCCGGCCTTCTGCGCGCCATAGGCCGGGCCGTGCATGTAGCAGCCGGCGCCGAACGAGGACACGAACGCCACCAGCGCATTCGGCGCGCGCAGCAGCAATGGCGCGGCGTAGTAGCTGGCGACGTAGGCCGAGCGCAGGCCGACGTCGAGGATGTTCACCAGGTCCAGCGGCTTCTCCCAGAAGGGACCGGGATCGATCAGCTGGTCATGGATGAAGGTGACGTTGTTCACCAGCAGGTCGAGGCGCCCCTGCTCGGCCTCGATGCGTGCGAACAGCGCGCGCACCTGGGCGTCGTCGGAATGGTCGCACTGCACCGAGATGCCCTTGCCGCCGGCGGCGTCTATCGCCGCGGCGGTTTCATGGATGCTGCCGTGCATGACCTGGCCACGCAGCTGCGCGCCACCGGATTGCAGCGAGCGGCCACTGACGTAGACGGTCATGCCGGCCGCGCCGAGGGCCTCGGCGATACCCTTGCCGACGCCACGGCTGGCGCCGGGGACCAGGGCGATACGGGGAGCGTGTTCAGGCATTCTGGGTAACCTCGTGCGGGGCGGGTGCGACGCCAGCGTGTTGCTGGAGATGTTCGGCGGCGAGGAAGCCGAAGGTCATTGCCGGGCCGATGGTGGCACCGGCGCCCGGGTAGGTGGTGCCCATCACTGACGACGAGCTGTTGCCAATGGCGTAGAGCCCGGCGATGGCACTGCCGTCCTCGCGCAGCACCTGGGCGTGCGGGTTGGTGAGCAGGCCGCCCTTGGTGCCGATGTCGCCGGCATCGATGCGCACCGCGTAGAAGGGTGCCTTGAGCAGCGGCGCCAGGCACGGGTTGGGCTGCACGGTAGGGTCGCCGTAGTAGCGGTCGAACAGCGACTCGCCCTTGTGGAAGTCCGGGTCCTGGCCCAGCGCGGCATAGCGGTTGAAGCGCTCCAGCGTGCGAGCCAGGCCGGCGCCGTCGACGCCGATGGTCGCTGCCAGTTCCTGGATGCTGTCGGCTTTCTGGAAATAGTTGCGCAGGTTCTTCGGCAGGCGACTGTCGGGTTGCGCGTAGCCGGGCAGCAGCGCGCCGCAGGGGTATTTGCGACGGAACTCGGCGTCGAAGATCATCCAGCAGGGCACGCTGCGCGCGGTTTCGCTGTCATGGCCGTACATGGCGTAGACGATGTCGGTGTAGGGCGCGGCTTCGTTGACGAAGCGCTGCCCGGCGGAGTCCACCAGGACGCACCCCGGCAGGGTGCGCTCGACGAAGAGCGCGCGCGCCTTTTCCTCGCCCTCCACGTGGGTGGTCGGCGCCCACCAGCTGTGATCCATCAGCGCGGTGGCCGCGCCCAGCGCCTGGCCGGCGCGAATGCCGTCGCCGCTGTTGTAGGGTGGCGTCGCGCTCCACTTCGCCTGCGACGGCTGCCGATGGTACTGGCTGCGCATCTCCTGGTTGCGTTCGAAGCCGCCGGCGGCCAATACCACGCCGCGCCGTGCGCGAACGCGCAGGGCGCGGCCCTTGTGGATCAGCTCGGCGCCGACGACCCGGCCGTTCTCCTCGACCAGCGTCTGCAAGGGTGCCTCCAGCCACAGCGGCACGTTGCGGTCGAGCAGCGACAGGCGCAGCGCGCCGACCAGGGCGTTGCCCAGGGTCAGGAAGCGGTCGCGCGGCGAGCGCAGGCGGCCGCCCAGGTCGCGCCAGTAGCGCCAGAGGATGCGCATCGTTAGGCCGACCCAACCGGGACCACGGCAGAGCAGCACGCGGGCTTCCTTCATGGTCATGCCGATGCGGCCCATCATCAGGGTGCCCGGCGAAGGCGCGCGCATCCGGGCGAACTCTTCGCCCAGCAGGCGGGCATCGAACGGCATCGGGTCCATGGAGCGATAGCCCGGCTTGCCGCCGGGCGTCTCTGGGTAGTAGTCGGCGTATTCGGGCTGCGCCTCGAAGCGCACCCGGCTGTTGCGCTCGAGGTATTCGACCATGCGTCGGCCGTTCTCGACGTAGGCCTCGATGCGGCTGTCGTCCACCACGCCCTGGGTCACGGTGCGGATGTAGCGGATCGCCTCCTGGGGCGAGTCGCTGCCGCCGAGCGCGGCGATGCGATGGTTGCAGGGAATCCATATGCCGCCGCCGGACACCGCCGAGGTGCCGCCGTAACGGTCGCTCTTCTCCACCACCAATACGTCCAGGCCGAGGTCGCGGGCACGCAGCGCGGCGGTCATGCCGCCGGCCCCGCTGCCCACCACCAGGACGTCGCACTCGTGGTCCCACTCGCGGCTCTGCGGGCCGCTCACCCTTGTGTTCATGTGCGCATCTCCAGCACCCGGCGCAGGCCACGCCCACGCATCCGAACCGATTGTTCGCGGCGTGCGGAGCGGCCGGCATCGTCCGAAGGGACTAGCGCGCAAGCCCCGTGGGCCGCCGGTTTGCGCGTAGTCCCTTTGGACGATGTTGGCGCTTGCCCGCGACCACATAGTCAGGCCGCCACACCCCCCGCCAACAAAGATTCCGGGGCGGGCGCGACCTGCCGCCCCGCGCAGAGGATGAGATGACAAGAACAAAAACCCCCGTTCCGAGGATCACCCTCGCCTTGCCGCTGTCCGCCTTGGGCCTGCTCTTCGCTGGCCAGTCCCAGGCGTTGTCGTTCCAGCCGAGCGACGATCTCAAGATCAACTGGGACACCACCCTCACCTACGGCCTGGCCTGGCGCACCGAGAAGCGCGACCACGCGCTGTCCAACGGCGGTAGCAACCCGGCGATCGCCAACGGCGACGACGGCGACAACGCCTTCGACCGCGGCAGCCTGATCAACAACCGCGCCAGTTTCCTCACCGAGGCCGACTTCAAGTTCCGCGACGACTACGGCCTGTTCGTCCGCGCCACCGGCTTCTACGACGACGTCTACCACCGCAGCAACGACAACGACACCGGCACCTCCAACTGCTTCGTCGGTGGCCGCTGCTCCGAGCCCGACCATTTCTCCGACGAAACCAAGGACCAGCTCGGCGACGACCTGCGCCTGCTCGACACCTACGTCTACGGCACCTGGCAGTTGAACGGCAAGCCGCTCAACGCGCGGGTTGGCAACCAGGTGGTGGCCTGGGGCGAGAGCCTGTTCAACGGCTTCGGCATTTCCGGCGCGATGAGCCCGGTGGACGCCACCAAGGCCAACACCCCCGGTATCGAGGTGAAGGAACTGTTCCTGCCGGTCGGCCAGGTCTTCACCCAGTACAGCCTCACCGATGCCCTGGGCATCCAGCTGTACTACCAGTACCAGTGGAAGCGCACCGAGCTGTCGCCGGTGGGCAGCTACTTCTCCACCACCGACTTCATCGACAAGGGCGGCTTCAACGACTCCACCGGCCTGCAGCACCGCGAGGGCGACGACACCCCCGGCAACAGCGGCCAGTACGGCGTGGCGCTGACCTACAGCGTCGAGCAGCTGAACAACACCGAGTTCGGCCTGTACTACCTGCGTTTCAACGAACACAACCCGCAGATCGACTTCCTCACCGACTGGAACCGGGGCGGCTACCGCGCACGCTACTTCGACGACATCCACCTGTACGGCGCCAGCTTCTCGAGCATGATCGGCGACACCAACGTCAGCGGCGAACTGAGCTACCGCGACGGCCAGCCGGTGCTGGTCGATACCGGCCTGACCCCGCAGCCGGTGCGCGCCAAGACCGCCCAGGCGCTGGTGTCCTTCATCCACTCCTTCGGCAACCTGCCGATCGCCGACAACACCACCCTGACCGGCGAGGTCGGCTACAACCGCGTGATGGACAACGACAAGGCGCCGAGCTTCGACGTCTTCGTGCCCACCGGCGCCGGCGGCTTCGCGCAGATCCAGACGGCGAACACCGACAAGCTCTACTTCGACCGTTCCGCCTGGGGTTACACCCTCATGACCACGCTGGACTACAACAACGTGTTCAACGGCTGGGACCTGTCGGTTCCGCTGATCTACAGCCAGGCGGTCAACGGCAGCTCGTCCATGCCCGGCAGCTTCGGCCTGGGCGAAGGCGACGACCGCTTCGCCGTCGGCACCACCTGGCGCTACCTGAACAACTTCACCATCGAAGCCCGCTACAACGTGTTCCTCGGCTCCCCGAGCGAAACCGCGCTGGCGGACCGCGACAACGTTTCGCTCAGCGCGAAATACAGCTTCTGACCCCGCCCGAAGGAGCCCGCACATGAACCGCAAACCCTATCTGTTTCCCCTGTTACTGAGCGCCGGGCTGGCCTGCCTGGCCGGCGCAGCCCAGGCCAAGGTCAGCCCGGAAGAAGCCGCGCGCCTTGGACAGGAGCTCACCCCCATGGGCGCCGAAAAGGCCGGCAACGCCGACGGCAGCATCCCTGCCTGGAGCGGCAAGTGGCGCGGCGCGCCGCCGCAGGTGAAGTACGCCGGTCCAGGCAACGCCTATCCCGACCCCTACGCCGACGAGAAGCCGCTGTTCGTCATCACCGCGCAGAACATGGGTCAGTACGACTCGTTCCTGACCGACGGCGAACGCGCCCTGCTCAAGCGCTACCCGACCACCTTCCGCATGCCGATCTACCCCTCGCACCGCGACTTTCGCATGAGCGAGAAGGCCGAGGCCAACATCAAGGCCAACGCGCTCAACGCCGAACTGGTGGAAGGCGGCAACGCCGTGCGCAACGCATTCGGCGCCTCGCCCTTCCCGATCCCGAAGAACGGCTACGAGCTGATGTGGAACCATGCCCTGCAGGCCCGCCCCAACAGCGAGGAAGCGATCTACGACCAGGCCGTGATCTACTCCAACGGCAACCAGGCGCTGCAGACCGTGCACTACCAGATCCTCGCGCCCTGGTGCGACCCGAAGGGTTCGCTGCAGAGCTACGACGGCGGGGTCATGAGCCACTTCATGATCACCACCCTGAAGCCCGTGCGCGCCAAGGGCGAGATCATCGGCGGCAACGAGTTCTTCGACCCGGTGGCCAGCCCGCGGCAGAGCTGGCAGTACCTGCCCGGCACGCGCCGGGTGCGTCGCGCGCCTACCGTCGGCTATGACACCCCGATCGGCGCCGGCGGCTTCCGCACCATCGACGAGGACCGCCTGTTCAACGGCGCCCCCGACCGCTACGACTGGAAGCTGATCGGCAAGCGCGAGGTCTTCATCCCGTACAACAACTACAAGCTGGACGATCCCAGCCTGAAGTACGCACAGATCCTCACGCCGAACCACGTCAACCCCGACTACATGCGCTACGAGAAACACCGCGTCTGGATCGTCGAGGCGACCCTCAAGCCGGGGGCTCGACACATCTATGGCAAGCGCACCCTGTACATCGACGAAGACAGCTGGTCCGCCGCCCTCGCCGACAACTACGACAACCGTGGCCAACTCTGGCGCACCAACATGCAGACCTCGCTGTACGCCTACGACATCCAGCTCAACCAGGCGCGCATCGCGCTCTTCCATGACCTCATCGCCGGCTCCTACCTGGCCGACCGCATGAGCAACGAGGAGAAGCCGGCGCAGTTGAACACCGCCCAGTACGACGCCGACTACTTCAGCGCCGCCAACATGCGCAAGCTCGGCCAGTAAGGCCCTACCGAAGCCCGCCGCGGGAACACCGCGCGGGCTTTTTCATTTGCCAAAGGAATTTCCCCATGCAAGCACTGCTGCGCGCCGGCATCGTTTTCGCCGGCCTGGGCCTGGCGAGCCAGGCCAGCGCCCTGAACATCCTCCTGACCAACGACGACGGCTGCCGCGCGCCCGGCATCGCCGCCGTCTACCAGGCGCTCACGGCCGCGGGCCACCAGGTCACCCTCATCGCTCCGGACACCGACAACAGCGGCATAGGCGCGGCCAGCGTGGTCGCCCCCGGCCAGGCCCTGGCCGTCACCCGCCTGGCCGACCGCCAGTACTGCGTCGGCGCGCCCGCCGGCTACAAGCTCGCTGCAGGAAAGAACATGGCGATCGGCACGCCGGTGGACGCAGTGAACGTCGGCCTCGACCTGCTGCTCAAGGACAACCCGCCGGACCTGGTGGTCTCCGGCAGCAACTTCGGCGACAACACCGGCCCGCTGATCCAGCTGTCCGGCACGCTCAACGCCGCGCTCTGGGCGATGCGCCGGGGCGTGCCGGCGCTGGCCGTGTCCACCGCCATCGACCTGCCGCTGATGCAGCGCGATCAGAAGGCCGCCATCCAGCTCACCCTCGCCGCACAGGCCGACAGCGCGAAACTAGCGGTGCGCGTTCTGGACCGCGCCCTGATTGCCGGCAAGCAGGCCCATGAGCGCTGCGCCAAAGGCAAGGACAAATCCGCCTGCGAACTCAACCTGCTCGGCCTGCCGGCAGGCCAGGGCCTGAACCTCAACTACCCGGCCCGCAAGCCCGCCGAAGTACGCGGCCTGGTCTACGCGCCGGTGGGCGACTGGTCGCCCATCGTCTTCGCCGTGCGTGGCGAGCAGGAAGGCTCGGCAAGGGTCGAGCTGGCCCAGCCGGCAACACCGGACGAGCGCCAGCGCCACGGCGACGCCTATCTACTGAGCCAGGGCTACGCGGTGCTGAGCGTGGTGGGGACGGATCTGAATGGCGCAGGCGCCGGAGAGCAACGGGCGAAAGCGTTGGTGGAGGGCGTGAAGCCGTAACGCCGCGTAAAATCCCCGCGCCAATTCTCCGGTAGGGCGCATAACCGCGTTCGCGGTTATGCGCCGCCACCCGGCACAAAAACGGCGGATAACCCCTTCGGGGTTATTCGCCCTACAGGTCCGGCATTCGTGCCGTGCGGTTCGCGAGCAAGAACTAGGCGTTCCCCTCGCTCCTACGCAGTCCCGTCTTCCCCGCGAACGCGGGACGCACCTTCATCGCGAACAGCGCTTGCGCTGTCCCGAAGGGGAATAGCCCAAAAAACAGGGGCTCCTACCGCCGCGCCAACCACCGGCAGTCACGCCCCCGCGATATTCAACGCACAGCGAATACCGCCCGGCCGGGCGATGCTGGCAACGCACTGGTTGCAATGGGTGCAGCCGTTCTCGTAGTGCTCGCCCTGCGCCTGAAGGTTGCGCACCAGGTCCGGATCGCGCAAAAGCGCACGCCCCATCGCCACGAAATCAAAGCCTTCCTGCAGGGCCTGCGCCAGGCTGTCGCGGCTGCTCACGCCACCGAGGTACACCAGCGGCATGTCGGTGGCCTGGCGCATGCGCCGGGCCTGCTCGAGGAAGTACAGCTCCTCGTACGGCATGCTGGCGAACATGCTGCCGCCGAACCACTTCATGGCGGTGCGCTGCAGCGGGTTGCGCTCCAGCGGAATCATCTGCGCCAGCGGGCTTTCGCCACGGAACAGGTACATGGGCGCGCGGCTGGTGAAGCCGCCGCTCATCACCAGCGCGTTCAGGCCGCCGGCCGCCAGCAGTTGCGCGGCACGGCAGGATTCTTCGATCTCCAGGCCGCCCTTGAAGCCGTCGCTGAGATTGAGCTTGGCGAGGATCGGGAAGTCGTCACCCACCGCCTCGCGCACCGCCGCGAGCACTTCCAGGGGCAGGCGCATGCGCTTCTCCAGCAAGCCACCATAGGCATCGCTGCGCCTATTGGTGGCCGGCGAGATGAACTGGCTGAGCAGGTAGCCATGGCCCATGTGGATCTCGATGGCGTCGAAGCCCGCGCGTTTCACGAAGGCAGCGGCGGCACGGTATTCGTCGAGGGTCTTGCGGATATCGGCGGCGCCCATGGCGCCGGAGAACGGCACTCCGGAGAACAGCCCGTACTGGTTGATGCAGGCGCTTGGCCCACGCGGACGCGGGATATTCAGCGGCTTGGTGCGGCTGAAGAAACCGCAATGCGCGAGCTGCGCCGACACCGCGCCACCCTCCCGATGCACCGCCGCGGTCAGGTGGCGCAACTGGGCGAAGACGCCCTCGTGCATCCACATCTGGTCGGCGAAGGTCAGGCCGTCCGGCGACACCCCGCAATAGGCCACGGTGGTCAGGCCGACGCCGCCGCGCGCCATGCGCGCGTGGTGCTCGGCCAGGTCGGCGCCGGGCATGCCGCCGGGGCACATGCCCTCGAAGGTGGCGGTCTTGATCACCCGGTTGCGCAGTTGCAGTCCGGCCAGGCGGGCGGGGCCGAAGACCTTGTCCAGGGCAGCACTCGGGGTCATCTCAGGTCTCCAGGGGGGCGGTGAAAGGGACGAATTCGACGACCTCCAGCTCGAAGCCGGATACCGCCTTGTAGGGGCCAGGGAAGCTCATCAGGCGCATTCTACGCACGCCCAGGTCGCGCAGTATCTGCGCGCCGACACCGAGGGTGCGCTGCGGGAAGTGCGGATGCCGCAGGCTCGCGCCCTGGGCCAGTTGGTCGAGGATGGCGGCGGCGCTTTCCTGCTGGGCGAGCAGCACCAGCACGCCTTCTCCTTCGCTGGCGATGCGCGCCAGGGAGCGGTCCAGGTTCCACTGCTGGGGACCGCGCGGCGGCTCGCCGGCGAGCAGGTCGCGCAGGGTTTCCACCGCCTGCACGCGCACCAGCGCCGGACGCGCCGGGTCGATCTCGCCACGGACCAGCGCCAGGTGCAGCACGTCCTTGAAGTCGTCATGGTAGGCGCACACGCGGAACGGGCCGTGGCGGGTGTCGATGCGGTACTCGGCGCTGCGGCTGATGGTGCCCTCGTGGAGGATGCGGTGGTGGATCAGCTCGGCGATGCCGCCCATGCGCAGGTCGTGGCGCGCGGCGAAGGCGCGCAGGGTCTCGCCGCGGGCGTTGTCGCCGTCCTCGTCGAGGATGCCGGCGAGCAGTGCCGCCGGTTGCAGCCCGGCCAGGCGCGCCAGGTCGCAGGCCGCCTCGGCGTGGCCGGCACGGCTCATCACCCCGCCCGGCAGGGCGCGCACGGGGAACACGTGGCCGGGGCTGACCAGGTCGCCCACGCGGCTCGCCGGGTCCACCGCCACCTGCACGGTGCGCGCGCGGTCGGCGGCAGAGATGCCGGTGGTGATGCCGTGGGTGGCCTCGATGGAGACCATGAAGCCCTGCCCTTCGCCACGCGTGGCAGCGGTCATGGGCTCCAGGCCCAGCTCCGCGCAGCGCTCGCTGGTCAGGGCCAGGCAGATCAGCCCGCGGGCTTCGCGGGCGAAGAAGTTGACGGCGGCATCGTCGACGAACTCGGCGGCCTGCAAGAGCATGCCGTCGCCGCCCTCGTCCTCGCCGTCGACCAGCACCACCGGCTGGCCGCGGCGCAAGGCTTCGATCAGGTGCAGCGGACTATCCAGGGTCATGGGCGGTTCTCCTCAGGCCAGCGCGGCGCGCAGCCAGGCGGTGGCTTGGCCAAGGTAGGCGGCGGCACGCGGGACGAAGGGCGCGAAGCTGGCGAAACCATGCAGCATGCCTTCGCCGCGCACCAGGCGCACTTCGGCGCCGGCGGCACGGGCGCGCTCGGCGAAGGCTTCGCCCTCATCGCGCAGCGGGTCGCATTCAGCGCTTAGCAACAGGGTCGGCGGCAGGCGGCCAAGATCGTCGGCGTGCAGCGGCGACGCCAGCACATCCAGCGGCGCCGGCCATTGCCCCAGGTACTGGCGCCAGAACCACTGCATCATCTGCGCCTCGAGGAAATGGCCTTTGGCGAAGTCGCGGTAGGAAGCGCTGTCGCACGCCTGGTCGGTCACCGGATAGAACAGGCAGAGCGCGCTAACCTGCGGGCCACCGCGGCGGGCGAGCAGCCGGCTGGCGGCGATGGCCAGGTTGCCGCCGGCGCTGTCGCCGGCCAGGCCCAGGCGGCTGGCGTCCACGCCCAGTTCGGCGGCACGCGCGACCAGTTCGCAGGTGGCTCGATGGCAATCCTCGGGCGCCGACGGGAAGGGCGCTTCCGGGGCCAACCGGTAGGCCACCGAGACCACCGCCGCGCCGCTGCCCAGGGCCAGGCGCCGGCACAGGTCGTCATGGGTGTCGAGGGTGCCGGCGACGAAACCGCCGCCGTGGAAGAACACCAGCAGAGGCAGCTCGGCCCCGGCAGTCGGGCGATACAGCCGCGCCGGCAGGTCTCCGGCCACGGACAGCTCGCGGACTTCGGCCAGGGCCAACGGCTCGCCCTGGGCCAGGCCCTGATCGGCGAAGCTGCGATAGGTGGGCGCGTCGAGCTGGGCGAAGTCCAGGGCGAAGGCGCCGGCGAACTGGTCGAGAAGGCCTTGCATGTGCGGATCGAGGGCCATGGTCGCTCCTTAGAATTCGGCCAGCTGGAAGACCGGATTGGTCCCGTCGAGGATGCTTTGCGTGCGTGCCTGCAGGGCCGGCTTGAACTGCGGGTGCGGCAGGATCCAGAAGCGCTTCTCGTCGATCGCCTGGAACACCAGGGCGGCCAGCTCTTCGGCCGGCATGCCCTCGCGGATGCTCTGCTCCAGCTGTGCGCCAAGCGCCGCGGCAGCGCCCGCGCCGGCCTGGTCGGAGGCCATGATGCGGCTGGCCACCGGCCCCGGGCAGAGCACCGACACGCTGACCGGCGCACCAAGCGCGGCCAGCTCGTGGTGCAGCACTTCGGAGAGCGCCACCAGCGCCTGCTTGGTCACCGTATAGGCGGCGAGGAAGGGGCTGGCGACCAGCCCGGCCATGGACGCGGTGTTGATCACATGGGCCGGGCGGCCCTGCTCGAGCAGGGTCGGGACGAAGGCGCGCAGGCCGTTGATCACGCCCAGCAGGTTGATGTCGAGCATGCGCCGCCACTGCGACTCGCTGAGCTCCCAGCTGGCGCCGGTCTGCATTACCCCGGCGTTATTGAACAGCAGGTCGACACCGCCGAAGCGCTTCAGGGCCGCATCGCGCAACGCCTCCATTTCGGCCGCGCTGGCCACGTCGGTGGTACGCGCCAGCACCTCGCTGCCCCGGCTACGCAGTTCTCCGGCCAGGGTCGTGAGGCGCTGCGGGTCGCGGTCGGCCAGGACCAGGCGCATGCCCAGCTGCCCCGCGTGTTCCGCCAGGCCGCGGCCAATGCCGCTGGCGGCGCCGGTGATGACCGCCACGCGGCCGGCTTGCTGCTCGCTCATCTGTACTCCGTTTGTCGTTCTTGTCGGTTCGGCTGCGGGCACTTATGGCAGCCAGGCCAGGTGCCGGCATCGTCCACCCGGACTAGCACGCCGGCCTCGTCCATTCAGACGATGCCGCCAGCGCCCCGGCTTGGAGAATCGCTCGCAGGCTCTGCCGCCACCCACCTTCTGCCTGCGGCGAACCGACGGGAGAACAACAATGAGCACGCTGCACCGAATCGAAGTCCGCCCGCTGCAGGATCGCTACGCGCGCGGCTGGCACTGCCTGGGCCTGGCCAGCCAGTACCGCGACGGCAAGGCGCACCGCCTGGATGTCTTCGGCACCCGCCTGGTGGCCTTCCAGGGCGAAGATGGCCAGCTGCGGATTCTCGACGGCTTCTGCCCGCACATGGGCGCCGACCTCAGCGGCGGCTGCGTCGAAGGCAACGGCCTGCGCTGCCCCTTCCACGAATGGCGCTGGGGCGCCGACGGCGTCTGCGACGATATTCCCTACGCCAAGCGCATTCCGCCGAGGGCGAAAATCAAATCCTGGGCGGTCAGCGAACAGAATCACCTGCTGTTCGTCTGGAACGACCCGGAAGGCAATCCGCCGATCGCCGAGCAGGCCATTCCGCGCCTCGACGCCTGCTACGACGGCGAGTGGGCCGAGTGGGAACTGGCCGAGCTGAAGATCGAGACCAACTGCCGCGAGCTGGTGGACAACGTTGCCGACATGGCGCACTTCGACAGCGTCCACGGCGCCCCGCTGGACTTCTTCAGCAACCACTTCGAGGCGCACATGGCGACCCAGGTGATGCGCGGCCGCAGCGCGCGCCTGTCCGGCGACAGCGAGCTGCGAACCGTGGCCACCTACTACGGCCCGGCCTACCAGATCACCGAAATGACCGGCGCCATGAACGGCCAGCCGATCCACTCGATCCTGCTCAACTGCCACGTGCCCATCGACCAGCACAGCTTCACCCTGCGCTACGGCGTGCTGGTGAAGAAGGTGCCGGGGCTTTCCGACGAGCAGAACCGCGCCATCGCCCAGGCCTACGTGCAGCAGGCACGCGAGGCCTTCTACGAGGACGTGGCCATCTGGCACAGCAAGACCCGCGTGGACAACCCGCTGCTGTGCGACGGCGACGGTCCGGTCTACCAGCTGCGCAAGTGGTACGAGCAGTTCTACACCGACGTCGCCGAACTGCCGGCGGGCCTGGCCGAGCGCAAGGACTTCATCGTGCTGGAGTCCCAGGCCGAGCCAGCCTGACCATCCGTCCCCGCCTTGGCGGGGAGGATTGCCATTTTCCGAAAGCGCCGCTTACTCTCCGGGCGCTTTCCACTACAAAAATAAGAAATGGTTTTACCGATGGCACATTCGTTTTCCCTCGACAAGTTCAGCGTGATGCTCGGCAACCTCTACCAGGGCCCCCTCGAGCCCACGCCGTGGCAGTCCTTCCTGAACGAACTCAACCAGTTCTTCGAAGCCAAGTACGTGACCTTCATCCTTCGTCCGCCCAGCGACGAGGACAACGGTCTGATGGTCAACAGCAACGGCAGTTCGGCCGAGGTCGTGGCCTCGTACAACCAGTACTATTTCAACCTCGACCCCTTCGTCGACCTGCCCAACGGCCAGGTGGTGACCCTGGAGGAGTTCGTCTCCCGTGAAGCCTGGCTGAGCTCGGAGTTCTACAAGAACTTCATGGAACCGGTGGGCGTGTTCCACATCCTCGGCGCCGACATCCGCACCAGCGACGGCGCCCTCTGCCGCATCCGCGTCAGCCGCGGCGTCGAGTCGCCCGGCTTCGTCGATGCCGACAAGGCCCTGCTGGCGCACTTCGTGCCGCACCTGGAACGCTCGGTGGCGCTGCACACGCAGATCAACCGCATCGAGACCGAACGCAATCTCTACGCCGGCGCAGTGGACCAGTTCGCCGTCGGCACCATCATCCTCGACGAGGCCGGCAAGATCCTGCAGACCAACCAGGTCGCCGACCAGCTGCTGCGCGAGAAGGACGGCCTGAAGATCAGCGCCGACAGCCTGCAGGTCGGCACCCCGCGCGACTGCCAGGAATTCCGCCGGCTGGTGAAGCAGGCGCTGCAGTCGCAAAAGGGCGGACAGCCCTCGGTGGTCGAGGCGATGCGTGTACAGCGCCCCTCCGGCCGCGCCGACCTGGGCATCATCGTGCGCTCGGTGCCGCTGAGCGAATGGAACGAAGGCAAGGCCTGCCCCTCGGTGGTGATCTTCGTCAGCGACCCGGAACAGGAGTCCCGCGCGCCCCAGGAGATCGTCAAGGCGCTCTTCGACCTGACCCCGGCCGAGGCGCAGCTGGCCATGCTGCTGGCCAACGGACTGACCCTCGACGAAGCCTCGGACGAGCTCGGCATCAGCCGCAACACGGCGCGTGCGCACCTGCGTTCGACCTTCTCCAAGACCGGCGTGACCCGCCAGACCATGCTGGTGCGGCTCATTCTGCGCAGCGTCGCCACCCTGGGTTGAGGGCTAGTCCATGTGGACGATTTACTCTGCCAATGCCGGCGTTAGCGTGAAGACCGAAGCCTGCCTGGCGAGGTCTGCCGTCATGTCGAAATTCGCTCCGTTGCTGATCCTGTTCATCCTCGGCGCCAGCCTGGCCGGGGCCCACCTGACCCTGCTGTTGCACGAGCAGGCCGAACAGCTGGCCATGCTCAACGCGCGCCAGGCCTACGGCGTTCCCTGCGCACCGGGCGGCGGCCCACGCCTGTTGCCTTGACACGAGGCCGCAAGCGGCGGCGATAGCCTTTGCAGGCTGTCTGCCGCCAGGCTCCCCCGATCTGCTTCGCGCCGCCCGGACATGCCCTTCCGGACACCGGGCGGGCTACTCCCATCGGACGATTCGACGCTCCCTCCCGCCGGCTAGCCTGCGCCTCCCCCCTTAGCGAAGAGGTTTGCCGCATGCAACGCTCGCAGAACACCACGGCGGAAGCGGAAATGGCCCTGGCGTCTTCCGCCCAGCCGCCACGCCACGACAGCTCGGCGACGGCCCCCGACCAGCGCCAGGCCTGGCTCCTGGTCCTGGGACTGGCGCTGGTGCTCTGTGTCGCCTTCGGCACCACGCTCAATTCGCTCAGCGTCTTCATGCTGCCGATCACCACGACATTCGGCAGCAGCAATGCACAGGCCGGCTTCCTCGCCACCGCCTTCATCTTCAGCATGACCCTCGCCACTCCGGTGGCCGGCTGGCTGCTCGACCACGTGGCGCCCCGCGCGGTGATGGCCAGCGGCGCCGGCATAACCGCGCTGGCCTACCTGCTCGGCGCACGCAGTGCGGACATTGGCCAACTGACCCTGGCCATGGCCCTGGGCGGCGCCGGCATCGGCGCCTCGACCTACGTACCGGCCATCACCCTGGCCACCCGCTGGATAGCTCCCCAACGCCAGGGCCTGGCCTTCGGCGTGCTGCTGGCGGGCGCCTCGGTGGGGGCGGTGCTGTTCCCCATGCTGCTCACCGAAACCATCGCCGCCCAGGGTTGGCGCGGCGCCATGCAGGCCATCGCGGTTCTGCTGCTGGTCGTCTGCCTGCCGCTGCTGCTCTGGCTGGCGCGAAATCCCGCTGCGCCGGCTGCGGGGCATCATCAAGCGAGAAGCGCCGAACAGGGGCTGGGCATCGCAGAAGCCCTGCGCACACCGCGCTACTGGTGGTGGGTGGCCATGCAGACCCTGCTGATCCTGAGCAGCATCGGGATCTTCATCGGCCTGGTGCCCTACCTGGTGTCCGCCGGCTACTCGGCGACCAGTGCCGCTGCCATCCTCGCCGCCACCAGCGGCGCGGCCATGCTCGGCAACTTCTTCTTCGGCCTGCTCAGCGCACGCTTCGACGCCCGGAACATCCTGCTGCTCGGCACGCTCGTCGGCGCGGCGGGCCTCCTCTGCCTGCTGGGCGCCCCCCTGCCGAAGCTGGGCATCGGTGCCATCGCCCTCTTCGCCCTGCTCTGGGGCGGCACCTTCAACCTGGTCAACCAGCTCGCTCCCCTGCTGCTGGTGGAGGCCATGGGGCAACGCAACTTCGGCAGCCTGCTGGGCATCGGCAACCTGGTCTCCGGCCTGGTCGCGGCGTTTGGCCCGGAAGCGGTCGGCTACCTGGTCGACGTCACCCACTCCTACACCCTGGCGATTCTGGCCTGCGTCGCGCTGATGCTGGCCGCGCTGCCGTCGATCGCCACGCAGCGCTCGACCCCGAGCTAGTGCAACTCGCCGCTCACGAATGGCCGCTGGCAGCCTGCAATGCTTCGGCGGCCTGCGCGCCCAGGATGTAATAGGCGCGCTTGCCCACCACCTGCTTGTCGAGGATCTTCAGCGGCGGCGCCGGCGGGCTCAGGCTCTCCATCACCGCGACATGCGTGGGCGACTGGCGCAGGAAGCTCAGCAGCGCCGACGGATCGTCCAGCGCCGGCAAGCGACTGCGGGTATAAAACACCGCCGCGCCGGCCAGGCGTTCGCTGGGCTGATAAAGCACCACGGACTGCCCTTGCGCCTCGCGTTGCTGGATTTGCGTCACCAGCGGCACGAAGCCTTCCTCGCGATCCTCACGCGGCTGCACCTTCACCGCCACGCCCAGGTAGACGAGCAGCGCCAGGGCGAAGACGCCGACCTGCGCGGCCCTCAGGTAGCGCCGCTCGCGCCAGCGGGCGAGCCACAGGCTGCCGTATTCGGCGGCGATCACCGCCGCGGCCGGGCTCAGCGACATCAGGTAGACCATGCGTTTGCTGGAGGCCAGGGTCAGCAACAGGAACTGCGCCACCAGCCAGACGTAGAAGAACAGCAGCTGACGGTCGCCGCGCACGCGCCGGCGGAAGTGCCAAAGGCCCAGGTAGGTGAGCAGGTTCCACGGCAGGAAGGCCTCGGGCAGCTTGCCCAGGTAGTAGTACCAGGGCTCGAAATGCCCGGCATCGACGAAGGAGCCGTTGAAGCGGCCGACGCTGTTGGCCCAGAGAATTTCGTGCAGCCCCGCCAGGCCCTGTTGGCGATACAGCGCGCCCAGCCAGAACAGCAGCGGCAGCATGCCGAGGAAGGTCCAGCTCAGCGGCCGTAGCCAGTCGCGCGGCTGAATGCGGCCTTGCTGCACGCTCTCGATGAACAGGTAGACGAAGATCACCACGCCGGGCAGCGCCAGGCCCAGCAGGCCCTTGCTCAGGCTGGCGATGGCGATGCCGAGCGAAAACAGCGGCCAGGCCGAAGAGTCGTCACGCTGGTCCAAGTGCGCCCGCAGGAATGACAGCAGCGCAAGGCTCACGCCCAGGCACAGCAGCGCGTCCTCGCCCACCTGCCGCACGTTGCCCCAGAAGCTCGCCATGGTCGCGAGCATCAGTGCGGCCAGCAGCGCCAGTGCGGTCGAACGGCCGAGGTAGCGCAGCATGCCGTAGAAGACCATCACGCAGCCCAGCCCGGCCAGCGCCGAGGCCAGCCGCACCGCCAGCTCGGTGGGGCCGAACAGGTGCATGGCGGTCACGTCCAGCCACAGGCTCAGCGGCGGCTTCTCCAGGAACGGCTGGCCGTTCACCCGCGGCGTCACCCAGTCGTGGTCAAGCTGCATCTCCATGGCGATGCCCGCCACGCGCGGCTCGGTGGAGCCCTGCAGTTGGTGGTTGCCGAGGGCGATCAGGAACAGGGCCGCGCAGAACAGAAGCAGGACCAATCCGGTCCGACGTTGGTGCATGGGGGCGTGCCTCGGGAGCGTGTTCGCAAGAGCCCGAGTCTGTCACCCGCCACATTAATGCCAGATGAACGCCGTGCTCCCTGTGCGCCCTTATCCCTCCGCCTCCTGTGCCCAGTTCAGCGCTTCCAGCGCGGCGGCCACGTGCACAAGGTTGTCGTCCAGCGGACGCGGCAGCAGCTCTTGCGCCCGCACCAGGCGGCGCAGCAGCGTGTTGCGGTGGGTGTGCAGGCGTTGCGCGGCCAGCGTCGCGTTGCTGCCGCAGGCGAGGAAGGTCAGCAGGCTGCGGCGCAGTTGCGGCGAAGCGGTAGCCAGCTGGCCGAGGGTGTGCGCGACGAAGCGCTGGTTGGCCTTGGGATCGCGGGTCATCAGCGAGACCAGGCGGATGTCGTCGAAACTGACCACCCGCGCGCGCGACTGCAGGCGCCCGAGCACACGTTGGGTAGTCAGCGCATCCAGGTGTGCGCGACGGAAGCCCTCGATGCCCTCCCCGCCGCTGCCGATGGCCAGGTGCACCGCGGGCAGCTTGCGGATCGCCGCCTGCAGCATCGCCTGGTCGATGGGCTGCGCCCCGGGAATCCACACCCAGAGCGTGGCCGCGCTGGCGAACACGGTCAGCGAACGCCGAGCCCCGGCGCAGCGGACCAGCGCGGCGGCCGCGCTTTCCAGGGTCGCCAGCTCCGTATCGGCCTCCTCGCTCCAGATCACCGCCGCGTGATGGGCCTGCTCCAGGCCGTAGCCCAGCTGGCGGCCGGCCTGCGGGACGTTGACCGGCCGGCCCTCGATGATCGCCGTGACCAGATCGCGCCGCTCGACATGGGAGTCACGCAGCAGCGCCTCGCGCTCGTTGTTCAGGAACTCCGCGAGCAGTTCGAGGCTGGCGCCGATGAAGTCGCTGATCGAACGCGACGACACCTCCAGTAACCCGCGCAGCTCCGCAGGGTCCGAAGTCAGCTCGAAGGCGACGCCCATCCACTGCTGCCAGGCCGTGGCCTGGGCCGCGCGCGAGGCGTTGAACAGCAGCTCGGTCTGGCCACGCTGCAACAGCTCGCGGGCCACGTTGAACTCGTCGGCGGGAATGTACGGCGGCACCGGCTCGCCGGGCCGCTCGATGTTTGCCCGCGCCCAGTGGATCAAACTGAAGCGCGCCGCTCGCCGCGAAGCGGACATCAGCACCGGGTCGTCGGTGAGGGATTTCATGCTCCTGGGCGACAGGCCGGCCAGGTCGATCTCCTCCAGCCACTCGGCCGGCGCGGTGAGTACATGCTCGGCGCCGCGGCGCAGCAACTCACGCACCCGAGGCGTCTGCGCCGGCCATTGGCCGGATTGTGGGCTGGGAAAAGTCAGCTGCATTCGCAAGACCTCGCTGTAGGAAAGCGCCGGAATCTGATGCAAATAGCACCATAGAGCCTCAATTCTGGTTCGTTTTATACCTTGCTGCACAAGGGGATTGTCAAAAACACTCTCGTGATCCTGAACCCGCTACGGGAGTAGCCCATGACGGTCCAGCAGTCCCCGGCCATCGAACACCTCGATGTGCTGATCATCGGCGCCGGACTCTCCGGCATAGGCGCGGCCTACTACCTGCAGCGCGACCTGCCGGGCAAGCGCTACGCCATCCTCGAAGGGCGCGCCGCCAGCGGCGGCACCTGGGACCTGTTCCGCTACCCCGGCATCCGCTCCGACTCGGACCTGTACACCTTCGGCTACGAATTCAAACCCTGGCGCAGCGACGAGGCCATCGCCGACGCCGCGCAGATCCTAGACTACCTGCGTGAGACTGCCCACGAGAACGGCATCGACCGGCATATCCGCTACCAGCACAAGGTGAAGAGCGCCGACTGGTGCAGCAAGAGCGCACGCTGGACGGTCACCGTCGAGCGCACGGACACCGGCGAAGAGCAGCGCCTCACCTGCACCTGGCTGTTCTCGGCGGCCGGCTACTACCGCTACGACGAAGGCTTCACCCCGCGCTTCGAGGGCATCGAGCAGTTCGCCGGGCAGGTCATCCACCCGCAGCAGTGGCCGGAAGACCTCGACTACAGCGGCAAGCGCGTACTGGTGATCGGCAGCGGCGCCACCGCCGTGACCCTGGTGCCGGCGATGACGCCCAAGGCCGCCCACGTGACCATGCTGCAGCGCACGCCCACCTATGTGATGAACATCCCGCAGAAGGACCCCATCGCCCTCCTCCTGCGCCGCCTGCTGCCGGCCAAACAGGCGCACCAGCTCACCCGCTACAAGAACGTGCTGCTCACCCGCGGCATCTGGCTGCTGTGCCAGAAATACCCGCGCTTCGCCCGCCGGCTGATCCGCTTCCTCAACAAGCGCGAACTGCCCGAAGGCTACCCGGTGGACGAACACTTCAACCCGCCCTACAACCCCTGGGACCAGCGCCTGTGTGCGGTGCCGGACGGCGACCTGTTCAAGTGCATCAGCGAGGGTTCGGCCGATATCGTCACCGACCG
Source organism: Pseudomonas knackmussii B13 (assembly GCF_000689415.1). Classification (NCBI taxonomy): domain Bacteria; kingdom Pseudomonadati; phylum Pseudomonadota; class Gammaproteobacteria; order Pseudomonadales; family Pseudomonadaceae; genus Pseudomonas; species Pseudomonas knackmussii. The sequence continues at coordinate 4,560,953 of NZ_HG322950.1, forward strand.
CATCCGCACCTTCACCCCGCGCGGCGTGGCGCTGGAGTCCGGCAAGGAGCTCGAAGCGGACATCGTCATCACCGCCACCGGGCTCAACCTGCAGCTGTTCGGCGGCATGCAGATAGCGGTCGACGGCGAGCCGGTGGACTTCGCGAGCAAGGTCGCCTTCAAGGGCATGATGCTCGACGGCCTGCCCAACTTCGCCTTCGCGGTCGGCTACACCAACGCATCCTGGACGCTCAAGGTCGGCCTGCTGTGCGAGCACTTCTGCCGCCTGGTGGGCTACCTCGACGAGCACGGCTACGCCTTCTGCTACCCGCAACTGCCCAGCCCCGACATGCCCACCCGCCCGCTGCTCGACTTCGGCGCCGGCTACGTCCAGCGCGCCCTGCCGATGCTGCCGCGGCAAGGCATGGGCGCGCCCTGGCTGATGTCGATGAACTACCTGGAAGACGCCAAGGTGCTGCGCCGCGGCCCGGTGCTCGACCCCAACCTGCGCTTCGCGGTGGCCGGCACTCCGGTTTTCCCGGCCGACAACGCCAGCTTCCAGCCCGCCCCGGCCTGACCCCGGCGCAACGCACCTCCTTAACGGCCAGGACAACAACAATGAAAAGCTTCGCCAACAAGGTCATCGTCATCACCGGCGCGGGGTCGGGCATGGGTCGCGCCTACGCGCTGGAATTCGCCCGCCACGGCGCGCGCCTCGCCCTCAACGACTACGACCCCGCCGGCCTCGCGGAAACCGTGCAACTGCTGCAAGGTTCCGACGCGGGGACGGTGTTCAGCCAGGCCTGCGACGTGGGCGACCGCGATGCGATGTACGCCTTCGCCGCCGACGTGAAGCAGGCGCTGGGCAACGCCCACGTCATCATCAACAACGCCGGCGTCGGCGGTGGCGGCCAGCCGGTCTGGGCGATGACCGACGCCGACTACGAACGCACCCTGCGCATCAACTTCTTCGGCGTGGTCCACGGCACCCGCGCCTTCCTGCCGCAGCTGCTGGCCAACGGCGAAGGAGCGATCGTCAACATCTCCAGCGTCTTCGGCCTGGTCGGCACGCCCGGCGCCTCGGACTACTGCGCCTCCAAGTTCGCCGTGCGCGGCTTTACCGAATCGCTGATGGTCGAGCTGGAGGAAAGCCCGATCAGCGTGCACCTGGTCCACCCCGGCGGCATCCGCACCAACATCGCCAAGGGCGCGCCCAACGGCGAGGAGTTCACCCGCAAGTTCCTCAAGACCGACCCGGCCTACGTCGCCACCGAAGTGATCCGCTGCATCCGCAGCGGCAAGCAGCGCATCGTCCTGGGCCACCAATCAGGCCAGGTATGGCTGCTGTCCTGGGCGCTGTCGCTGGAAAGGCGCAACCGCCTGCTCTACCGGATGCTCAAGGGCATGCTCGACCCCGGCCAGTACGACCGCGTGCGCCGCCGCGCCTCCTGAAACAGAACACGCCACGTCCAGACCACAAGAACGAGAAGCCCAGATGAACGCCAAGATCAGCGACCCGGACCGCATCACCCCACGCGAGCACATCGACTTCCGCCTGGACGCCAGCATCCCCCGCTACTGGTACGAGAACGACCCGTACAAGACCCGGCTCATGGACGGCATGCAGATGTACTTCCCCGACGGCGAACGCTACTTCATCACCTGCGTGCGCCCCTACCGCGGCATGATCACCGACCCGGTACTGGCCAGGCACGTGAAGGACTTCACCCGCCAGGAAGGCCAGCACGGCATCGCCCACACCCAGTTCAACGAACTGCTGCGCAAGCAGGGCCTGCCGGTGGACCGCATGCTGGAATACCAGGAGGCGCGCAACCAGCACCGCCTCAAGCGCTTCTCCAAGGACTACAACCTGGCGCTGACCGCCGCCTTCGAACACTTCACCGCCCTGCTCGCCGAAGGCTTCTTCACCCGCAAGGAAGTGATGGCCGGGGCGGACAAGCGCGTGAAAGCCCTGTTCGCCTGGCACGCAATCGAAGAGATGGAACACAAGGCGGTGGTCTTCAACGTGATGACCACGGTGGCGAAAGTCGGCTACTTCAAACGCTGCGCGGCGATGCTCCACGCCACCTGGGACATGACCCACGAAACCTACCGCAGCACCGACGCCCTGCTGAAAGCCGACGGCTTCAGCTGGCTGCAAAGAAAGCGCATGTACATCGCCCACCTGCCCTGGATGTACGGCCGCAAGGGCGTGTACAGCACCTTCACCGGCAAGATCATCCAGTACCTGAAACCGGGCTTCCATCCGGACGACATCCCGGTGGTGCACAACTACCCGCAATGGGTCGAGGCGTATGCGCGCAATGGCGATCCGGGGGAGGCTTGCGAGGCGATGGTGGCGGCGGCTTATTGAGGGGCGGCATTTGGGGCGCGGGATTCGCGCGCCCTCTGCGCTCAAGAAGCAAGGCCGGCACGACGGGCGTCGTGCCGGCCTTCTTCATTTCGGGGGGACAGCGGGCGTGGCGGCGACTTATTCAGCGTCCGGGGCGATCTGACCGTTGGCCGGATCGACCTCGCCTTTCCACAGCCACAGCTCGTATTCGGGGAAGGCCTTGAGCAACTCCTCCAGGTCCTCGATCCGGGCTTTGACCTCAAGGTTGGTGGCCACCGTCTGCCACCGCCGACGCTCGATGTTGGTCGCACCAGCCAGCTTCGTAGCGCCAAGGTAGCGAACCAGTGTTCTTAGACGGTGCTCGATCATTGCAGCAGGCACCAGTCGGCCGCTATTCCCCATCGGTCCCCGACTGCGCAGCGTCATGCTCGGGACTGGTCTGGCCGACTTCCGGTGCCGTGTTGCCGCTCGCGAGCCACAACGCGTACTGGGGATAAATCTGCACGAGCACATCGATCTCTTCCGTGCTGACCCGAACGGCGCCCTTGCTGACGCTCTTCCAACGCTCGTAGTCGCCGCCCTGAAGACTGGCCTTCTTCGGGCCAATCATCTTGATCAATAGCCGTGCCCTATCAGCTGCCGTGCTCATATAGAAATTAATTCCAGAGAAATTGTTGCCCCGAAACGACGAATAGGGAAATAATTTCTCCGGGGACATTATTTCCCTAGCCGCCCATGGCTAAGCGTCGAATAGTGAAGGAACGAACCTGCAACGGGAAGGGCAAAGAGCCCTGCGTCCGCAACCCAGTCACGCCCGCCGCACGGGTAAACAGGACCCGGAAAACCACTCAAGGAGGAAACCCATGGCCCACTTCGAACTCCCCAGCGCCATCGCCCTGCTGGGCAAAACCGTAGAAGTCGAACTCACCTGGGAAGAAGACCCGCAACCTCTGGTCTGCCAAACCCGCATCGTCGGTCTGGCCATAAAAGTGGAAGGTATCTACGAAAACCCGCACTTCCTCACCGTGGATATCGACGAGCCGTCGCGCTACCCGGAGGAATTGTTCTGGTCGCAGATTCGGGGGTTGCGGGTAATTTAAGAAATCTTCCTTGAAATAGCTTCGGAGACAAAAGAAATGATTGGCGAGCATCAATGCCCCCGAAAGATCACAACTTATGCAGTCAGGCGCTCGTTCCAGGCATCTGTATATTGGATGTTTCCATCGACAATTAGCCAGGTGATTTTTTCATACTGCAAACTGACGCTTTCAACGTGATTCATCTTGTCATTACCAGCCAGCTTAACATTAGGCACACCGCAGTTTACGCCGGTAATTTTCACATTTTCCATCAAGACGGTGTAATAGCAAACTTCCTGCCCTGCATCGTTAATATGGTAGAACTTTATTTCTGCGCTCTTTAGCGTCTGACCTGTCGCAGCGGCCTTATAGAAATAGGGAGTGGAGCAATCCACTTCCTTTTCGATCATCATGGAGGAATGCTGGCGCGTGCCAGTAATCTTACCGTTGGCGCTGTCCACTGGCAGGTTAACACCGTGACTTAACCCGATGACCTCTATGCTACCTTCTCGGCCATGAACATCCACAGACCCTTTAATGTCTGCACCACCATCATCCTTTAACCACATATACGGAGGGATTGGCATGTCACTTGCTCCTTGCTTTTTCGATAAACCTTATAACCAAAATATAAATTGCAGTCGTAATAGAAAAAACGGCGATCACTGAGATATAAAAATACAGATCATAGAAATTATCCGCCCCTATCTCGCCAGCGCCATAAATCACATGACCTATCCAGACCGCCAAATCATGGTCGAGCCATACTTCTGGACTCCCCAATGTGCGCCCGACAACCAGAGACAGAAGTAGATAGAGTGCAACCTTGGAAACTCTACGGACAAGTGTTGTTATCGCCACTGGCTATCACCTCAACCCATCCACGAGCCATTAGCGATTTCATGCAAGGGACTTGCATCGGTGTCGTTCTCATCAAGGCATTTCTGATGAGTGCATAATCCGAGTTATGCGCAATGGTTATGCACCCTTCGGAGACTCGGCCAGGGTGAAGCCTGAACAGCCCACGCTTCACACCATTAATCCAGGCACTATCATCAATACTCCAATCATCCTTGTACAAGGCAAACCACTCGTCACGCCCGAATTCAGCCCCATGGAAGAGTTTATTGTATAAATCTTGAGATTGAGCTTTAACCCAGGAGCCAATACCACCCGCCCCACGCTCTACGATCCAATACTTACCGGGCGGTAATGGACCATCGTTGGGTATGGCCGCGCATGCACCTTTATTCCGGTAAACCCCATTACCAGAGAACGCCGCAAATACACCAACGCCGTACAGATTAAACGGAGCGTAATCAGCACCACTTAGAACCAGCTTTCCGTGCAGAGCCATTCAACCAACCCAAAGAGTGGACGTACTTATTTTTCTACTCCAAACCACTGGCGATCAATTGGTCCTAATGCCGCACCTAAAGAAATCAAAAAAAGAGGCGCAGATTTAATTAGCCACCGTAATTTTGGTAACTCAGGCAGCTTTGGAGCCAAGAACAAATCTGAACCTCATATAGACGTGCCAGGCTCGATAGGAACGGCCGGCTGACTCAAAAGACATATGCAGGAGTCACGGCGACGGCCTCAGCAAAGCAGCAATATTCCCCCGCGAACGGAAGATCAGCACACACAACGCGCAAGCGCCGATAGCCCGCCAAACGCTGACCGTCTGCTGATAAAGAATGATCTCCAGGCCGCTGATGGCCATGCTTGCGCCCAGCAGGCTGGCCAGCAGGGAAATACCCAGGCGAAACCGTGAGTCGCCGCGGCGGTAGAAGATCATGCGGGTGGCGCCGACAAGGTGCCCGCGCCGCAATCAGGCCACCGAAGCCCCGCGCTTGCGCTGTTGCTTGACCCGGTACATCTCGCGGTCGGCGAGTTTGATCGCCTCGTCTGCATCGATGCCATCCGCCAGCAAAGCCACGACCCCGACACTGGCGCCGCCGTACTGGATGTCCGTGCCGCTGGCCAGTGCATAGCGCCCCACCGTGGCCTTCGCCAGCCGGCCTTGCAACAGCCTGGCAGCCAGCTCCATGTCCTCCGCCAGCGTGCCTTGCCCGGCAAGGTTGCCTAGCGCACAGACGACGAATTCGTCGCCGCCGGTGCGCCCAAGGACGTCGCTACCGCGCAGGCAATCCTTCAGGCGCTCGGCAATCTGGCTGAGGAACTGGTCGCCGGATTGGTGGCCATGGTTGTCGTTGATCTGCTTGAAGCCATCGAGGTCGATGACAGCGACCAGGATGAAGCGCCGCTCTCGCCGGGCCATCGCCAGCAGGCGCGGGATTTCGCCGAGGATCGCGCGGCGGTTGTACAGCCCGGTCAGTGCATCTGTCAGGGCCAATTGGGCGAGCTCGGAGTTGAGCACCTGCAGGCGATCGACCAGGACCTCGCGCTCCAGCGAATAACCCAGCAGCCCGGACAGCAGCGAGAGCATCGGCTCTATCTGCTCATTGCGCGCCACCTTCATCGCGCTCGCAGCGCACACGGTGCCCAGGACGCGACCGTCCTGCGCCCGAATCGGCGCGCTGACATAGGTGCGGATGCCCAGCGCGCGGGCCGCATCCGAATCGCCCCAACACCCGGAAACATCGTCGGTGTAGGCACGCCCCTCGTCGAGCGCACGCTTGCATAGAGTGTCTTCCCACGGCACCTGCAGCCCTTCGGGGATCTCCATGTCGCCGTCATTGCGGGCGAACTCCACGCGCTGCACGCCCTGCTCCAGGTCGATGGTCGTCAGGTAGGTCGACTCCATCCCGGTCACCTGACCCAGCAAGGCCAGCAGCGGCCGGGTCAGCTGCTCCAGGCTCTTGGCTTGCGGAACGGTCGTGGAAAGGAACGAAAGCAGTTGATCCATGAAGAACTCTCTGGGGTGGGCGTGCCTGCCAATCATCATCAACGCGAAGCTTGCGCGCTAGCTTCACCAGCGCTTTGGCTGACGGTCAATCAGGACATTTCCCTAGCAGCGAACTGCTGCCAGCGACCGAATAAAGCAGACATGCCAGACGCGAAGTCGCTCAAGCTCGCGCATTGCACGGGAGCCCCTCGGAAACCACAGCGAGCGAGAATCTTGGCCAGCGTTTGGAAGGCCAGCCTGCACCAACACCTTTCCGCCCCCAGAAAAGCAAAGCCCCCGAAACGCTAGGCATTTCAGGGGCTTGGCAGGGTGTTCTGGAGCGGGCGAAGGGAAATGGAGCCATTTCTCGCTTCCCCCGTAACAACCGCCTATCCCACGACATATGGATGCGGAGGTTATCAGGAGCTGACTAGCTCAGCCACTGCGCCAGGATATCTGATATTCAGATATAGTCTAGCCCCACGACAGGGAAAATTTGCAGCCGGGGCCAAGGAGCAAATGCAGCAATTTCCAACGCGCCTGCGTTGGCGCCATATCCGAACGAAGATTTGCCACCCCATCACTCAGCAGATCGCTAAGGAGGGCTGGTGAGCCATCTGACATTGCAGACATTTCTGAACGGCGATTGGCATGACGCCATGAAAATCACGCTGGACTCACAGCGCGGATTGATGGGCCCGTGCAGCTTTCACTACCTGCCCGAGTACCTCATAGCGTTCGCGAGCGATGCCAGTCACCCTGCCGCAGCTGTCAGCACTAACCTCCCCTTGGACTGGGACGTCCATGTTGAAAGAAGCGCTCCAGCATTCCTTCACGATCTGGTTCCATCTGGAGCGTCGCGCAGAGCGTTGCTCAACCTGTCGCACCAGGTAGCGCAGCAGACACAATCAACAGACGCATTCCTACTGCAGCATTTTGCAGCCCACTCGATAGGCCACCTCCGGGTGAAACCTTCTGAGCCAAACCCAGGGCTGCCACAGCCGACGTATCGGCGTGAAGAGATCATCCAATGGGGTACCCCGTGGCCGTTACCAGAGAGCGTCCTCGCATACGGTCTAGGAGCAAATGGTGAAGCGCCTAAGCTGCTACTGACGGAGGTCTCCGACGATCAATTCAGTACAGATGGGCTGGTTAACGATGCAGAGGCGAAAAACCACTGGCTCATCAAATTTGCTCGCAACCGCAAAACGGCCACGGATCGGGACATTCTTCGAGCGGAGTACTGCTATTACAAAGCCCTGCATCAGCTCGGAATAGAAACGGTTTACACAGACGACATGCGGCTAGAGGAAGGCCCTGAGCCCAGCCTGTGGATGAGGCGCTTCGATCGAAATGCGACAACGGGGCAAGTTCTCAGGCACCCAGTCGAGTCAATCTATTCCGTCATGGGCGTGACGACCCCAGGCACCCGTCTGGATCATGTCGCAGTGCTCGATTCGCTAGCGGAGCTCTGGCTTGCTGCAGGGCAATCGGCGCAAATTCCGGGGCTCGTCGCCGAGTACGTGCGACGCGACCTAATTAACCTGGTTTTGGGGAACAGCGATAACCACGGTCGCAACACGTCGGTGATTCGTGCCCCAACGCTGCGTCTAGCCCCAATTTACGACCTAGCGCCCATGGTCATGGACGAGGAAGGAATTAGTCGAGCGACGCGCTGGCCCCAGACGATAGAGCGAGGCGGAGTTGTCGACTGGCGACAGGTATGCGCGGCGGTGTCGCGCTGGGCATATCCGGATCAGCTATTTGAGAAGTTAAGACGCGAGGCACAGCGTTTGATCGCACTACCTCATCTGCTGAGCGAAATCGGACTCCCAGCCTCCGTAAGCAACCACCCGGCCATTGGTTTAGCGCAAATGAGCCAACGGAGCAATTTGCGAAGTCTGCTGTAGTTATGCAGAAACGACTGCAGTCGGCTCACTCATCGCCCTCGGCCAAAGGTAAGTCAAGATCGACGTTGATACCTCCCACCAAGGACTGAGCGCGAGTTCTTAGCTCGGTGTCTACCGCTTGTAGTCGCTCGGGATGGGTAGTGATATCTACCTCCAGAAAATCCAAGAATTGCTCCAGCACAGGGTCGGCCTCTGGGATACCCACACGAGTCATAGTTTGAATCGCCCCCTAACGAGCTTGTCAGTGACGCTCGTAGAGCGGGCCACTAGCCATACTAGAAATGGTACTTATCGAATCGGCGTTTAAAGGCCTCTGCAGAGCCTTCCATGATGTCCAACACGGCTGTGGCCGTATCACCCCGATCCAATCCACCTGCTGCCAGCTTCACGCCCATTCCCTTGGTTACCTCTAGGGCATACACCAAGTCGGTGTCAGCATTCACGGGCAGGTTGGCGTTGTGTGTGGCCAGGATTAGCTGACGCTGATTCTTCACTTTCCGCAGCAACGGCACCAATTCGCGATAAATGAAATTGGAGTCCAGTTCATCTTCTGGCTGGTCAATAACAATCGGCCCCTCCCCCTTTGCTAGCAGCAAATGCAATACCGCCGTGTTCCGCTGCCCTTCCGACAAAGCCTGACTCTGTACACTACCGACCAGCGTCTTATCCGCTCGGTACAATTCGATATCGACGCGATCATCGACCCGCGTCAAGCGAGCAATTCGCCAAGGCACTGTCTGGCTTTTGACGTAGCTCTTTAGCTCCTCTTTGTACTCCAGCAAGGCCAGTGGCAACTCGCGTCGTTCAGCCATAACCTCACGAATATGCAGCCAAGGCGAGTCGGCTTCCGGCTGTGCCGCCTTCTGGTGCTCTGAGAAGCTTTCAAACAAAATCTTGCCAATGTATTCCCAAGCTCGCCCCAAGCGACTGCGGCCATCGGGAGCCATGAGCCCCCAAGCCCGGAGAAATCCCTCGGCGTCTGCCATTTGCTGAATGACCACACGAATAGAGCCTTGAGCCCTTTCGGTAATCTCAAGGGCAGTGCGCTGCCGAATGGCAAACTGCCGACCCCACAGGACGTTCATTGCCTCCAGGGAGTTATTCAGTTGCTCGCGTTGCGGAGCAAGCACTCCAAGACGACCTTCCTTCTCCTGTAGCGACTGCTGCTTGGACTGACGCGCTTTATCGATCTCCTGCAATCGCGCCACGTCCTGCGGTTGCAGCCCGCGCTCGCGACAAGCCAGAAGAAACGAACTTTTGGTGCCCTCCAACTCCTTCGAGATTCGTTCCCAACCTTCCCCGTAATTAAATAGATTGGACGCATCCTGCCGAAGCTGAGCGGCCAAGCCGGCTACTTGTGCTTGGTACCCCTCCCGTATCTTGGCCGCTTCCAGAGTAAACTCATTGAACCACTCCGACCTCGGCCAGACTTGCACTTGAGCATCATTGAGCACTCCCCGAGAGGACAGGTCTTCGGTTAGATGGGTAAAGCGCTGGATGTCGTCATTGATCTGGGTGCGGACCTGCTCGAAGTAACGCCGAGCTGCTTCTGCATACTGATACTGCTGCGCTTCGTCTTGAACCTCACGCCTGGCTTGCCATTGCCGATTCAGCTCTTGGATCTCCTGCTTGAGAATCTTGATCTCCTCCGTCAGGGCACCAATCTGATCCATGCCCGCAAAGAGCTGTTGGATTTCTGCCCGCAGGGTATCTTCCTGGCCCTTCAGCCCTTGGAGCTCAACGGAACAAGCTTCATCGATCATCGCCAATAGACTGCCACCGCCACCTATATCCGTGAGCTCGCTGAGTTGCTGCTGGCTATAGAACTGCACCGGAAGCTGTCGGAGAAAGATCTCAAGGTCATGCGCCTCCCCTTGGAGTAGCACATGTCCTTCTTGTGGCTTCAGCGAGACAACGTCCACCTGGCCCGGAATGCTCTCCCAGCCCACTTGAACCTCTGCGTCTTCGGTAAAGGTCGCTCTAACCCGTTCGAATTTCGCCCGGGTAGTAGCAGAGAAAGAGTCCCCTTGGTCGCGGCCGAATGCGAATCTCAATAGTTCCAGCGCAGTAGACTTTCCCGTCCCCCGCCCGCCAATCAACGTATTGAGATTAGGAGAAAAATAAATCTCTTGGTCAGCGAGAAACTTGAAACCACGGCATTTCAGGAAAACGATTCTCGGATGTGTTTGCTCGTCCGAGGGGCGTGCCTCTTGCAGACGAAGCCGCGACTTACCGTCGAGAAAAGCCTGGCGAAGCGAGCTAATCGAAGGCTTGGATGACTTGACCCACGTGTGCCGATAGCCCAAAGCATTCTCGAGAGGATGACCTTCAGCGTCTGCTTTCAGCGACTTTGCATCAGAGGACTGCACGTAGGCGGGCTGCCTTCCGACACGCGACCAGTCCTTATTCCTCCCCTCCAAGATCGAGCGATACTTCTCGGGCATTGGATAACTCGTCACCTCAAGAGCCAAAAGCCCTGGCAACTTGTAGTCATCGATATTACGAGCGGCTGAAAGCAGGCCATCGTGCTGGTCAGCGTGTGCGGCAATCACAATACCGCCATGTTCCTTCTGCACTACATCCAGCAAGGTCTTCAAGCTCACCGCCTCGTCCCCACGCCGCAATGCAGTGGGCATACCAGCTCGGAAGCGTTGAGTCTCCGCCAGCCCCAACTTGATCAGGATCATGTTGACGCGCCGTAGGTGACTCACCTTGGTCGCAGGCTCAAACAAGCACAGCACGTGGTAGCCAATATCTACTTCAAAGCCCGGCAGAATGTAGAGAGGCGGACGACCAAGCTCCCTGGCAACAGTCCTATTCTGCTCGATAAGGTGGGTAAGGAACCAATCGCGCGGTTCTATCTTCTCTGAAAAGTTGTGATCGGTGATGCCGATGGCCTCAAGCTCCAACTCGTGGCATCGACGCAAAAAGCGCTGTGCCTTGCTTTGGATATCGAGCTCGCTAGGCTCGCCGTCTTCCATCGGGCGGCGAGGGGTCAGCAGGCGCATGTCCTCGTCAGCCCAGTGTCGGTTGTCCTCCGGGGTCTGGACCTGAAAATCCATTTTGAACCAGCGCATGCCTTGGTACTCGCTCACCCTCGCCTCCTTGCCCTCAACATATTGATAGTCCTGCCCTTCGCCAGTGCTCACTAGACCAGATCGCAGGCATTACCGCGTCCGGAGTATTGTCCATGCGATGTTGCATTGACTCTACCTTTCCTTGGATCGCCCGGGTAGGGTGTTAGCTTGTGTCTGCCTACAGACGATTACAAGACAGCCACTACGGCTAAGTTTCGTTATAAAAGCTTTCAGGTTAGCTTGCAGAACTGAGCAACTATTCGATTCAGCAACGAGGACGGAACCTATGCCCCTTAGCGACTACTGGAATGGTCCAGCAAACCGGCAGCGTGCGGACGATCTGGATATCCAACTTACGGACCTTCAGAAGCGCTATGCGCAGCTGCAAGCGCTCAACAGGAAAATTGGGGCCATGGATATCCTGGAGGTCCAGACGCAGATTGAACAGGAGAAAGAGAAACTCGCTGCTGTTCGCCAGGAGGTTCAGAGCGCTGAACACTCAGTGGCAGAGCTCGCGCAGCGCTCCAGTGATTTAAAAGGGGAGATCCTCGTGTGGGAGGAGACGCTCCTTCTAGAAATCTTTGCGCTCTATAAACCCAAGTTTAAATTGAATGCCAGCCATGAATACAAGTCTCGCCTAGACAGTGTCCGCGAGTACCAGAAGGTGATGATAAAGACTGGCACGGCTGCCACTGGAAACATGGCCTGGACAGTAAATGGTAGTCAGGCTCAAGGGCGAAAACTCGTGACTGACATGATCAAGCTAGTAATCCGGTCGTTCAATAACGAAGCAGATTACTGTGCAGACAACGTCAAATTCGACAACGTCGAACTAGGCGAGAAGAGAATTCTCAAGTCGTTCGAAGCTTGCAACCGTCTAGGAAAGATTATGGACGTGGAGATATCACGTAAATATCTAAGCCTCAAAATTGATGAACTGCACCTCGCCCACGAGTTTCAGATAAAGAAGCAAGAAGAAAAGGAAGAGGCAAAGCGTGCTCGAGAAGAACTTCGGGAACAGCAGAAACTTGAGCAGGAAATTCGTGCAGCTCGGGAAAAAATTGCCAAAGAGCGAAAACACTTCGCAGCCGCTATGCGTGACCTCCAGGCTCGTCTAGAAAAGGCCGAGTCCGACGAAGAGCGCGCCCCTCTTTTAGCAAAGCTGGCTGAGGTTCAAGCAGTCCGGGCCAAATTGGAGACCGAAGAGAAGCTTATCGACTATCGCGAGCAGAATGCCAAGGCCGGCTACGTATATGTAATTTCTAACGTAGGGGCATTCGGGGAGGGAGTTTATAAAATCGGTATGACCCGCCGCCTAGAACCGATGGACCGCGTCGATGAACTAGGTGACGCCTCGGTACCGTTCTGGTTTGACGTACATGCGATGGTCTTCTCTGATAACGCCCCCGCGCTGGAAGCGAAGTTGCACGAACGCTTTGCTGCAGGCCGTCTGAACAAGGTCAACGGACGCAAGGAGTTCTTCCGTGCAAATATCATGGAGATCGAGTCGGTAATTCGAGAGAACTACGACGCTGCCGTCGAGGTCACCCACGAGGCACCGGCCGAACAGTATCGAGAAAGCCTACGCATGGAGTTGCCCAAGGCCACAATCCAGCAGGCAGAGCAAGTCGCGGCACGACGCTAGCATTACTAATTGAATCCTCATGACCCTGGTTCGTCTTAGCAAGTCGAACCATGGTCACCTTTTAGCCGCCAATTCGGCAGGCCTATGCGCTATTGCTGCCTAGTGTATAGCCGGTATATCTGTATTCAACCCGGTATAAGAGGCTGAGGGCAAAAGGCCTAGACGCGACGCGATCCGACGCTGCTACCAACCACAATTTTTGCGAACCTCAGCAAGTGCTTCAGATGCTCCCTTTCCATCAAAAACCGCAGTCACAGGGCTTTCGTTGTAGGGCGTAACGCTTGCAACAAAGCTCTCGCTTTCGATCAACCGCTTAGCCACTCCGATAGCAGATCCTGGATAGAAGGTAGCCTTGCTGTCAGTGGAAAGGGTCCACTCCGAAGTCGTGGCCTTTTCCTGCCCTACTCGCGACGTAACAAAGGCTGACCTCCCCAGGTAGTTATCCCAGCTAATGTACATTTCCGTTGCCTTGGACTTGCAGCGAATGACGAGCATTGGTGCGTCTCGTCGCGAAGGGGAGTCGGAAGGAACCATAGCTGTAGCGATCGTTTCGTCAGTCAGCGGGTCTTTCTTGGATGTCGTTATCCATTTGCCCGCGCCGACAGCAGAGTCAGCAGGAGGTGACATTCCATGCCGAGCGGCAAGAGCGTCGTAGCAAGTTGACCTTTCAACATTACTACTGGTGCTTGCGCAAGCTTCGACTTCCGGACGGGAGATTTGTGCAGAGCCAGATGAGGCTAGAGCAGCGGTGTTATTCGCTGCAGGCAAAGAGGGGGATGCGAGCCCATATTTTGCAATGAGGTACTGCTGCTTCAGCATGGCAACTGTTTGATCTGCAGTTGCTGCAGTAGACGCTTTCAGGGCGCCAACCAGCCCTCCGTAAACCTGGGCTTCAGCATTCGCTGCGGCAGCTTCGGCTTTCGCTGTCTCAAGCTCGGCAGACAAAGTATTTGCAAGATCAGGGTTCGACTTTGAGACTACGGTGACCTCTTTCACCGGTGCACCCGCCTCAATGGCATTGATCCGCTGTTGGACTAGAGCTTTGTTTGTCTGAAGAATCTCGAGACGAGCTTCAATTAGGGCTTTTACGAGGCCCCCAGACAATTTTTGATCTTGTAGCTTGGCTTGAGCTATCGCTCCCTCGGTCTCGCTGAGCTGCCCCCTCAGCTCACTAACTACTGCTTTTTCCTCGGGACTCAGCTCTTTCTTAAAGCACCCAGCAGTCATCACAATGCTTAATGCCACCGTGGCAAATCCTATAGCGCGCATTCTCAACTCCCTTGATATTGTGTCGCCATAATACCCTTGCCCGTTCTGATTGCAGAGTCCGAAATACCAAAGGTTCCGCTACCCAGGCCGATTTTGCCGAGGGTAGAGGCTAACGTGAGTGATGAATCGTCCGTCGCTTTCATAGACGCCACGGAGCGGCCGCTGCTGGCTGTGGACCCAGCCAGTCACCATGACCAAGATTCGTCCTTAGCAACCGAATCCCAATCAACCTGGGACAGTCATCCGAAAAGGTTACTCAGGCTATTGCGAAGCATGGGGCCATGGGCGTCGGCGGCTCAACACCCACCCAACGAGGTGCAGCACGCATTGGCCCAATGGGCTCTATATCATCGGGTCCCAGCGCTGCGACCAGTCCGGATCCTCACGAACCAACTCTCGCAGCAACGCGAACGCCTGCTGCAATGCCACAGAATCGCGTTCGCGGGAGTAGACGAGGTAGGTTGGGTAGCTGAACTCAGGGGCACGCTGCACCCGCCGCAGGACGCCCTTGGCCAGGTAGCTCTGCACCACGCGCGTGCGGAAGTATCCCGAGCCGCCGTTCTCCAGGATGTACTGCAGGGCCAGTGGCCCGAGATTGAAGGAGACAGCGGCCTTGGCCTTGTCGGGCAAGGCGCTGTCGTGCCGCTGGCGGAAGCCCTCGCCCCAGTCGATGTAGACGTAGGGCTCGGCGGTCCTGGCGCGCACTAGGATCAGTTTCTCCTCCAGCAGCTGCTCCACCTGCATGCCGGGCCAGTAGTTCGGCTGGTAGACCAGCGCGGCGTCGAGCACGCCGAGTTCCAGCTGCCGCAGCAGGGTCTCGCCGCTGCCGATCTCGGCCTGCACCGCGTAGTCGACGATGGTCGTGCGGATGCGACTGACCCAGCGCAGCATCAGCGGGTTGCACAGGCTGACCTCGCCGCCGATATGCAGCACGTTGTGCAAGCCGTCGGGCAGCGGCAGGTCGCGCTGCGCCGCTTCCCAGGTCTGCAGCATCTGGTTGGCATAGAGGATGAACGCCTCGCCATCGGCGGTGAGGCGCGCGCCGGCGCGATTGCGCACAAACAGCTTGCAGTTGAGGTGGCCCTCCAGCTTCTGGATGCGCGCGGTAATAGCGGTCTGGGTGACGTGCATGCGCTCGGCCGCGGCGACGAAGCTGCCATGACGGGCGATCTCCAGGAAGGTGCGGGTAAGGTCGATGTCCATAGGTCGGTACGGGCCGGAAAGCGGAGGCGCAATTCTATACCAGCGTTGCGGATCGCCCGCCCGGAGCGAACTCTGGACGAGCGTCCGGCTACGCCGGTTAGCTCACCCGCCGGTAGCCGCCCGGCACGCCGCGCCGCGACATCACCCACTGCCAGAGCTGGATGTCCCGCGCCCGGAAGGCTCCGGCGCAGGACAGCAGGTAGTAGCGCCACATCCTCCGGAAACGCTCGCCCAACTCCTCTGCAAAACGCGGCCAGTGCGCCTCGAAGTTGGCGTACCAAGCCATCAGAGTGCGGTCGTAGTCGGCGCCGAAGTTGTGCAGGTCCTCGACCACCAGCAAGCCATCGAGCGCATCGCCGATCTGACCGATGGAAGGCAGATCGCCGTTGGGGAAGATGTATTTGTCAATCCAGGGGTCCGGCACACTGCGCCGACGGTTCTTGCCAATGGTGTGCAGCAAGCAAAGCCCGTCGTCGTCCAGGCAACGGGCCAGCGTCTGCATGAAGGTGCGGTGGTTCTTGCGCCCGACGTGTTCGAACATGCCGATACTGACGATGCGCTCGAATCGTTCGTCGAGCTCGCGGTAGTCCTGCAGGCGGAACTCCAGCGGCAACCCGGCGTAGCGCTGGCGTGCCCATTCGCATTGCTCGCGGGAAATGGTCACGCCGACGCATTGCACGCCGTAGCGCTTGGCGGCGAACGCCATGAAGCTGCCCCAGCCGCAGCCGATGTCCAGCACGCGCATGCCTGGGCGCAGGTCGAGCTTGCGGCAGACCAGGTCGAGCTTGGCCTCCTGGGCCTCGGCCAGGTTGCTCGCGTCCTTCCAGTAGCCGCAGGTGTAGGTCATGCGTGGGTCGAGCATGTCTGCGTAGAAGTCGTTGCCCAGGTCGTAGTGGCGCTCGCCCACGGCCCAGGCGCGCCGCGCCGTCTGCCGGTTGAGCAGGTGCGCCTGCAGCGCATGGAAGAGCAGCGCCACCGGGCTGACCCGGTCGACCACCCCGGAGCGCAGCAGGCGGGCGAAGAATTCGTCGAGTTGCTCGCAGTCCCATTCGCCGTCCATGTAGGACTCGCCCAGACCGAGGTTGCCCTGGGCCAGTGCGCGTCGGATGGCGTCCGGACTATGCAGACGCATGTCCCAGGGATGTTGTGCGTCGAGGCCCAGACCGGCCTCTTCGAGCAGCGCCCGGGCGAAACGCTGGGCGCGATCGGGAGCAGCCTCGGTCGACGGGCTGGCGTTGGAAAGCTCGGAAGGCATGGTGTTTCCCTTGTCGTTTTCGAGTTCAGCGTGCTCAGACGGCGTCTTCGTCGCGGTGCAGGCGCAGGACCGCCCGCAGCTCCTTGCGTAGCCAGGCCTGGCGGATGTGCGGCAGGCGTTCGACGATCCGCCGGGCGACCCATCGCTGGCCTCGGGCGATGAAGCGCAGGCGTTCATGCAGATCGTCGATGGCCATGGCCCTCGCATGGAAGTCGCCGATCTCGCGGCTGGGCTCGGCGCCCAGTCGCTGCAGGCTGGCGCGCAGGAGCCGGCAGCTTTGCGCCTCACCGCGGTGCAGCTCGTCCAGGTGGCGCAGCAATTGCGGATCGTCGGTCTGCCGCGCGCTGTCGAGCATCAACCGGGCTCCGGCGCGTTCGGCGCACATCAGTTGTTGAAGCCAGTCAATCAGACCGGTCTCGTCCTCGGGAGCACCCTGCAGGCGGACCAGGCAGGCTTCGACCTCCTCCACCAGCTGCGCAACGCGTTGCGCGGCCGCGGGGATGTCGCGCAGCTGCGCGCAGGACTGCCCGGCGTAGATCGGCATGTCTTCCAGGCGGCCCTCGGCGTCACGCAGCGGCGAGTCGGTAGAGAACAGGTAGATGGGCCCGCCGTCCTGCTTGCCGATGACCGGCGTTTCGCGACGTGCGTGCAATTCGGCGTACTCGCCGTGGGTGACGGCGTTGGGCAGCACACGCACCGGCGCCGGCATCGGCCAGTTGCGGAAGAAGGCCTCGGTAAGCAGGGTCTCGTCGGCGGTTGCCTCCACCAGGCGCTGCTTGTGGTAGTCGTGGGCATAGGACTCGCGGGTGGCGAGAAAGGCCGAACCGCAGGCCACGCCCTGGGCGCCGAGGGCCAGCGCCGCCACCATCGCGGCGCCGCTGGCGATGCCGCCGCAGGCCACCACCGGGACTTCGCCGAGCGCTACCAGCTCCGGCACCAGGGCCAAGGTGGAAACCTCGCCCCATACGTGACCGCCGGCCTCGACGCCCTGGGCGATCAGCACGTCGACGCCGGCGCGCAGGGCAGCCTCGGCCTGGCTGCGCCGGCCGACCTGGTGCAAGACCAGCACGCCAGCCTCCTTCAGCCGCCGGACGAGCGCCGGCTGGACATCCCAGAACAGAGCCATGGCTGGAACTTGCAGTGCGAGGCAGGCCTCGACCTGCGCGGCAAGAAGCTCCGGCGGCGTGGCCGCGGGGATCAGGTTCACGGCGAACGGCCTTTCGCTGAGGGCACGGTACGCTTCCACTTCCCGGCGTATCAGCTCGACCGGTTCGCGCACCATGCCCAGGCAACCGAAGCCGCCGGCATTGCCAACCGCAGCGGCCAGCTCGTGGCGTGCCACCCCTCCCATGCCGGCGCAGATGATCGGCAAATCGCAACCAAGCAGGTCAACGAGGGGCGTATGCAGGGCAGGATGAGGCATGGCGGTACTCCGCAAGCCGCTGGGTAGAGCGGCGTCAGGGCAATACTAGCCGTGGCGGATAACTGAAATTAAATGAAATTTAATGGCACATTAGTGCAATAAAATAAATACATCCCCCCTGACTCGCCCCTGCTGCGGTATACCCGGCGCCCGCCGCTGCCGCTGGGCCGCCACCGGCGCTCGGGCGGGATGAAAGGTCTTAATATCAAAAAAAGTTTAGTCATCATTCATTATTATTAGTTTGTTGCATCTTTCGGGGCCCTGCAGACTGCTCGAGCTCCCCGGGCGGCGGCCATGGCCGGTCTTCCGCCACCGCTGCCGCCCCCTTCGGTAGCGGCAGGGGGGCGGCAGCCTTTCGCCGTACACGGAGCCCAGATGGACAGCGTGCATTCCCTCGACCGACAGGGCAGCTACAACTACGAGATCGTCCGCCGTTTCACCCTGACCACCCTGTTCTGGGGCATCCTCGGCATGAGCATGGGCGTGGTCATCGCCGCCCAGCTGGTCTGGCCCGAACTCAACCTGGGCCTACCCTGGACCAGCTTCGGGCGGATCCGCCCAGTGCATACCAACCTGGTGATCTTCGCCTTCGGCGGCAGCGCGCTGTTCGCCACCTCCTTCTACGTGGTCCAGCGCACCTGCCGGGTACGGGTGATCTCCGACGGCCTGGCCAACTTCGTGTTCTGGGGCTGGCAGGCGACCATCATCGCCATGCTGGCGAGCTATCCGCTGGGTATCACCACCTCGAAGGAATATGCCGAGATGGAGTGGCCGATCGCCCTCTGGGTCACCCTCGTATGGATCGTCTATGCCTACCTGTTCTTCGGCACCATCGCGCGCCGCACGGTGAAGCATATCTACGTCGGCAACTGGTTCTACGGCGCCTTCATCGTGGTCACCGGCATGGTCCACGTGGTCAACCACCTGGCGCGCCCGGTCAGCCTGCTGAAGTCGTACCCGATCTACTCCGGCGCCACCGACGCCATGGTGCAGTGGTGGTACGGCCACAGCGTGGTCGGTTTCATCCTCTCGGTGGGCTTCCTCGGGATGATGTACTACTACGTGCCCAAGCAGGCCGAACGGCCGATCTATTCCTATCGCCTGTCCATCGTGCACTTCTGGGCGATCATCACTCTGTACATCTGGGCCGGCCCGCACCACCTGCACTACACTGCCCTGCCCGACTGGGCGCAGTCCCTGGGCATGGTGATGTCGCTGGTGCTGCTGGCGCCCTCTTGGGGCGGCATGATCAACGGCATGATGACCCTCTCCGGCGCCTGGCATAAGCTGCGCACCGATCCGATCCTGCGCTTCCTGGTGGTGTCCCTGGCCTTCTATGGCATGTCCACCTTCGAAGGCCCGATGATGGCGATCAAGACCGTCAACTCGCTGTCGCACTACACGGACTGGACCATTGGCCACGTGCACGCCGGCGCCCTGGGCTGGGTCGCGATGATTTCCATCGGCGCGCTGTACCACATGATTCCCAAGCTTTACGGACGCGAGCAGATGCACAGCGTGGGCCTGATCAACGCGCACTTCTGGCTCGCCACCATCGGCACCGTGCTGTACATCGCCTCGATGTGGGTCAATGGCATCACCCAGGGCCTGATGTGGCGCGCGGTGAACGCCGACGGCACGCTCACCTATTCCTTCGTCGAGGCGCTACAGTCCAGTCATCCAGGCTACGTTGTGCGCCTGATTGGCGGCAGTTTGTTCGCCAGCGGCATGTTCCTGATGGCCGCTAATACCTGGCTCACCGTCCGCGCCGGCCGGCGTATAGACCAACTGCCCATTCCGGGCCGGGCCTGAGGTGATCGACATGCCACTCGCTCTCCTTGTCCTGACCGCCCTCGCGCTGGGACTGTACCTGCACATAGGCCGGAGCAGCGAGCGCGACCTCGAACAGGCCTCACTGCTGCCCTTCGCCGATGATCCCGAAGCCGCCGGGCGCATGAGCGCCGCCACCGGCCTGCAATGCGAACGCCTGGTCAACCCACTGGACGACAGCATCTCCGAACCAAGCCTGCTCGCCTGAGTTTTCCGTATCCAGGGATGGATACTCCCGCGTGCCCTTCGATGGCACTTTCCAGGGCCCTCCTTCATGTTCCGTGGGGAGGGCCCTTTTTTATGTAAGCACGAAGCATCGCCAATCGGCTTCAGAGGAGCCGTGGGCAGACTATCTGGGCTTCGATCGGGAGCTGGCCGCCGAGGCGGGCCATGCTCCCTGGCCATTTCCTTGAGCTATTTGCTCCATCGCAGTCATGCGCATCAACGCGGATTCCTACTGTCTACTTATCACTTGACGCTGCATCCAATCCGATGCTCCAACGCTGTCACCCCGCCCCGAGCGAGTCTCCCGTTTGGCATGTTCCAATCAGGCTGTCTACGCTAAGAACCTACGCCATCCAGCTACACGACAATGAGAACAGCGTTTATCCGTGACTCGGCTTCGGGCAAACCTCTCAAGCGTATTAAGACTCGGATCAGGTAGAGCCTGCCCAGGCTGGTAAAGCAACTGAGACACTGAGGGATTCGTGTCCATGGCTGCAACCATCGCTGCTCGGGATCAGTATCGGGCCCTCGGCCTCTCGACACTGGCATTTACCCTCTGCTTCGCCGTCTGGACGCTGTTCTCGATCCTGGGTCTGCAGATCAAGGACGAGTTCAGCCTGTCCGACACCCAACTCGGCCTGCTGATGGCGACGCCGGTGCTCACCGGCTCCATCTCGCGGCTGTTCCTCGGCTTGTGGACCGACCGCTATGGCGGGCGCTGGGTGTTCGGCATCCTGATGCTCGCCTCGGCCCTGTGCGTCTACTTGCTGACCTTCGCCAACAGCTTCGCCCTGCTGCTGCTCGCAGCGCTCGGCGTGGGGCTGGCGGGAGGGGGATTCATCGTCGGCACCGCCTACACCGCCACCTGGTTCGAGCCCGGCCGCCAGGGCACGGCGCTGGGCATCTTCGGCGCCGGCAACGTCGGTGCCGGCCTGACCAACTTCGCCGCACCCTTCCTGCTGCTGGCGCTTGGCTGGCGTGGTGCGGCGCTGGTGTACGCCTCGGTGCTCGGCGCCATGGGCGTGCTGTTCATCCTGCTGGCGAAGAGCGACCCGCAGAGCGCCACGCGCCAGGCCCGCCCGGTGCCGATGAAGGAGCAGTTGGCGCCGCTGGCGGAGCTGCGTGTATGGCGCTTCTCGCTGTACTACTTCTTCGTCTTCGGCGCCTTCGTGGCCCTGGCACTGTGGCTGCCGCACTACCTGATGCAGGTGTTCGGCCTGAGCCTGGCCGGCGCCGGCATGGTCGCGGCGCTGTACACGGTGCCGGCGTCGCTGTTCCGCATCCTCGGCGGCTGGCTGTCCGACCGCTACGGCGCGCGCAAGGTGATGTACTGGACGCTGTCGATGTCGGTGCTGTGTACCTTCCTGCTGAGCTATCCACCTACTCGCTACATCGTCACCGGAGTGCGCGGCGAGCTGGAATTCACCATGAAGTTCGGTCTGCCGGCCTTCACCCTGGTGATCATGGTCCTGGGCTTCTTCATGTCCCTGGGCAAGGGCGCGGTGTTCAAGCACATCCCCACCTACTACCCGCAGCACGTAGGCGTGGTGGGCGGCCTGGTGGGCATGATCGGCGGCCTCGGCGGTTTCCTCCTGCCGCTGACCTTCGGCATGCTCAACGACGTGATCGGCATCTGGCAGAGCTGCTTCATGCTGCTGTTCCTGATCGCCGCCGGTGCGCTGGTGTGGATGCACTACTCGATCCGCATGGCCGAACGCGTGGAATGGGCCGCGCGGCATGAAGCCCGCGACCTGCCGGAACTGGCCACGCCCAGCGGCTTGGTGCTGCAGGACTGGTATCCGGAAGACCCGGCGTTCTGGGCGGACAAGGGCAAGCGCATCGCCACCCGCAACCTGTGGATCTCTATTCCCAACCTGCTGCTGGCGTTCTCCATCTGGATGGTCTGGTCGGTGGTGGTGGCCAAGTTGCCGCTGGCCGGCTTCAGCTATACGGCCAACCAGCTGTTCTGGCTGGCCGCCCTGCCCGGTCTGTCTGGCGCGACCCTTCGCATCTTCTACAGCTTCATGGTGCCGATCTTCGGCGGCCGGCGCTGGACGGCGCTTTCCACCGCCTCGCTGCTGCTGCCTGCGCTATGGATCGGCTTCGCCGTGCAGAACCCGCAGACGCCCTACCTGGTGATGCTGATCCTGGCCCTGCTGTGCGGCCTGGGTGGCGGCAACTTCTCGTCGAGCATGGCCAATATCTCGTTCTTCTATCCCAAGCAGGCCAAGGGCGGCGCCATGGGCCTGAATGCCGGGCTGGGCAACCTCGGCGTCAGCGTCATGCAGTTCCTCGTGCCGCTGGCGATCACCACCTCGGTGTTCGGCAGCCTGGGCGGCGAACCGCAGAGCA